>DATKDU010000140.1:0-44905 GCA_035512595.1 Pirellulaceae bacterium | reverse complement strand
GCCAAACCGTCGCTGCGTTGCAATCCCCATAGCGGGCGGAGCCGAGCTGCGGTTCAGTCCAACCGAATCGTAGGCGGTGTGCTTTCACGTCCACTCGCGACGCGACGCTCTGATAGCACACCGCCTACAATCCTATTGATTAGCTGACCGGCCCGGGAGCTCAACGGCGCGACTCACGATGGCGCGAAGTGCGATCCCGTGCGGGCAGATCCTGCGTCTCAACGGACCAGCGTTAGGCCGATTCGACCATCGTCCGCCGGATCGTCGTCGGTGATTGATTACCGTCTCGGGGAATTGATCTTGCTGGAATGGGGCAGTTTGTGGCAAGTTGCGCGTCAACATGGACGCGAGAATGCGAGAACTGGAAGCCGAGAATGCCGCGTTGCGGACGGAAGCGACGGGGCTGCGGGCGACGGTCGAGAAGTTGACCGCCGATGTTGTCGTGGTTAAATCGCCCGCTTCGTCGTAGCTCGGCGTCCTGCCGCTTCCAGCGAGCCAACCGGCACTTTTGCTTCTGACGTGGATTCCTCTGCTTGAAGGTCAGTAAAACCTGTTGGCCCTGTCCGCGTCGGTCGATGACCATTGCCGTCCGCTCCGATAGGGGGCGGTGGCGATTTTGAGCATCCTCGTCGCGTCCTCGGATTGATTGCGGATTGATTGCGGATTGATTGCGGATTGATTGCGGGCAGATTCTGGTTCGACCACAATTGGGGCCATGTCCGACGTCACCCGCATCCTGTCGCAGATCGACTCCGGTGATCCAACCGCCGCCGAGCAGCTATTGCCGCTGGTCTATGACGAGCTGCGGAAGCTGGCCGCCGTCAGGCTGGCCCAAGAAAAGCCAGGGCAAACGCTCCAGGCGACGGCGCTGGTCCACGAGGCGTATCTGCGGCTGGTGGGCCACCAGGAGGTAGGAGACGGCGAACAGGGAACGGAAGTTGGAATTCCGGAGTTGAGCGATCAAAAACTGTCGCCTGTCTCCTGTTCCCTGCCTCCTGTCCTCTGGAACTCCCGCGGCCACTTCTTTGCCGCCGCGGCCGAGGCCATGCGACAGATTCTGGTGAACAACGCGATCCGCAAAAAACGCCCCAAACATGGCGGCGATCGGCAGCGGGTGGATCTCGATGCCAGCGCTTGGCTGAGCGACGGTCCCAACGACGAGGTTCTGGCCCTCGATGCCGCCCTGTCCAAGCTCGCGGCTGTGGAGCCGTTGTCTGCCGAAGTGGTCAAGCTTAAGTACTTTGCGGGATTGTCGATTCCTCAGGTCGCTGTGGCGCTCGCCATTTCGCCGCGAACGGCCGATCGCCGCTGGGCCTATGCCCGCGCCTGGCTGCATCAGGAATTGACCCGCGGCTGAGAGATTTTGCAGATCGCAGAATTCTTGTGGCGTGATTCGGCGGCGAAACTTGCACTGCCTCCTAGAAGCGATCGGCAAAGGACACGGCAATGGACGAATTGACCATCTTTACACGCGCACTGGACATCGCCAGTCCCGCAGAGCGGGCTGCGTTCCTGCTGCAAGCATGTAGGGCGGACGCCCAGTTGCTGGCCCGCGTCGAGGCACTCCTTCAATCGCACGAAATAGGCGGCAGTTTCCTTCAAAGCCATCCTGTAAGGGGCACGCCGGCAACGGTCGATCCACCTCTCCCGGAAAAGCCCGGCACCCAGATCGGCCCCTACAATCTGCTGCAGCAGATTGGCGAGGGGGGCATGGGCGTGGTCTACATGGCCGAGCAGAGCGAGCCCGTCCAGCGGAAGGTTGCTCTCAAAGTGATCAAACCGGGCATGGACAGCCGCCAGGTGATTGCCCGCTTCGAGGCTGAAAAACAGGCCCTGGCGCTGATGGATCACGCCAACATCGCCCGTGTACTGGATGCCGGCACGACGGAGCAGGGCCGCCCCTACTTCGTCATGGAGCTGGTCCACGGGGTACCCATCACCAAGTACTGCGACGACAACCGGCTGACGCCGCGCGAGCGCCTGGAGTTGTTCGTGCCGGTCTGCCAGGCGATTCAGCACGCCCACCAGAAAGGCATCATCCACCGCGACATTAAGCCGTCCAACGTGATGGTCACGCTCTACGACGGCAAGCCGGTCCCCAAGGTGATCGACTTCGGCGTCGCCAAGGCGACCGAGCAGAAGCTGACCGAGCGGACGCTGTTCACGCAGTACGGCACCATGGTCGGCACGCTGGAATACATGAGCCCGGAGCAGGCGGAGATGAGCGCCCTGGGGGTCGACACGCGCAGCGATATCTTCTCGCTGGGCGTGCTGCTCTATGAGCTATTGACCGGCAGCACGCCGGTGAGCAGCAAGCGGATGAAGGAGGCAGCTTATGCCGAGATTCTCCGCATGATCCGGGAGGAAGAGGCGCCCAAACCGAGCACGCGGCTTTCTGACTCGGGCGAGGCACTGGCGTCCATCTCGGCGAATCGCCACATGGAGCCGGCCAAGCTGACGAAGCTGGTCAAGGGCGAGCTGGACTGGATCGTGATGAAGTGCCTGGAGAAGGACCGCAACCGCCGCTATGAGACTGCCGACGGCATTGCGGCGGACGTGCAGCGTCACCTGAACGATGAGCCCGTGCAGGCATGTCCGCCATCGGCAGTGTATCGATTCGGCAAGTTCGCCCGGCGAAACACGCGGGCACTGGCCGCCATTTCGGTCGTAGCCCTGGCAATGTTGCTGGCGGTGACGGCGCTGGCGACAAGCACGGTCCTGATCTCCGGCGCGCTGCGTGCTGAGACGCAGGCCAAGGAGAAACTCCGGCAGGACTCCTATTTCCACCTGATCGCCCTGGCTTACCGGGAACTGTCCGCAAACAACCTGAAACGCGCCCGGGAACTCCTCGAAGAGTGTCCCGAGGACCTGCGGCAGTGGGAATGGCATTACCTCATGCGGCATTGCCGGGTGGAACCGGTCTTTCTTCAGGACACCGCCGCGGTCAACAGTATTGCGTTCAGCGCCGATGGCAAGTTCCTCGCCTCCGCGGGGGGCGACGGGGCCATCAAGGTCTGGAACATCGAGAAGGGGAAAGTGACCCAGACTCTGGCAAAAGCACATAGCGACTTTGCCTGCAGCGTCGCGTTCCATCCCGATGGGCAGCACCTGGCCTCCGTCGGCGCGGACAATCAAGTGAAGGTCTGGGACCTGACAACCAGTCCGCCAAGCTTGGCGTTCGCCCGCCCGTGCGACAGCGTTCACTTTTATCTGACCGCACACGCCGTGGCATTCAATCCTCAGGACGGACGGCAACTCGCGGCAGGAAATGACGGCGAGGTGACCATCTGGGACTGGAAGGACGGTCGGCGCCTGAAAACTTTTGTGGGCCAAAAAAAGCAGCGGATCAGCGTGGCGTTCGGTCGCGACGGACGGCGCCTGGCAACGGGGAACTGGGCGGGAAGCGTAAGACTGTGGGATGCGCAAGCCGAGGGCCAGCCGCTGTGCGCTTTCTCCGAAACTCGCTATCCCGTCGGCGGACTGGCGTTCGACAACGACGGCCGACGGCTGGCCACGGCCAGCTTCAACCGCCACGCGGAAGTGTGGGATACAACGACCGGCCGAGGCGTCCATACCCTCCCACATACCACCGGGCTGGTTCTGGGGGTCGCTTTCAGCCTGGACGGCCGCCGCATCGCCTCCTCCGGCGAAGACAAGACCGTGCGCATTTGGGACGCGATGACGGGCCGGGAGGTATTGAGCCTCCGCGGACACGCCGCCACGTGCGGCTGCCTGGCGTTCAGTCCGGACGGCCGGCGCCTGGCCTCGGCCAGCGAGGATAAGACCATCCGCATCTGGGATGCGACGCCGCTTCAGGGGCACGAGGGGCAGGAATCGCTGAGTTTGCCCTACAGCAATGAAATCTGGAGCGTAGCGGTCAGCCCGGACGGCAAGCAGATTGCTTCGGCTGGCTGGAGCATGCCCGTCAAGATCCGCAGCACGCAGACCGGCCAGGAGACGGCCGAGCTCCCTGGGCACAAGTCGATTGGCTTCTGTGTTGCCTGGCAGCCCGACGGCAACCGGATCGCCGCCGCCGGCGGCAATGGCCCTCTGTTTTCCGTCAAGGTCTGGGACGTAAACACCCAACGCGAAGTCTTCACGGTCCCGGAGAGACCGAGTGCGACCGAGATCCCCGCTGTGACCTACAGCCCCGATGGCCAATACCTGGTCACGGGAAGTAAGGACGGAACCGTGCGAGTCTGGGACGCACGGAACGGCCAGACGGTCGGCACCCTCGGCACCCACGACCGGGAGGTCCGAGCGGTGGTATTCAGCCGCGACGGCTCACACCTGGTTTCGGCCAGCGGTGGCGGGAAGGTCAAGGTGTGGGCCTGGGCACCGACCCGCCTCGGGCTGGTGCAGAAGCCGCAGTTCGAATGCCAGGCCCGGATGCCTGGCGTGTATGTGAACGTGGCGTTCAGCCCGGATTGCCGCTGCCTGGTGACTTCTGACGAACTGTACACTATCAAGATCTGGGACGTGCAGACTGGCGGGGAACTGGAAACGCTTCGCGGACACACCGGGGACGTCTGTGCGGTGGCCTTCAGCTCCGACGGCCGGTGGCTAGCCACCGCCGGCGAAGACACGACGGTCAGAATCTGGGACGCGTTATCCTGGAAGCCGCTGCACACGCTGCGGGGCCATACGGCCGTCGTCAGCAGCCTGGCGTTTGTCCCCAAAACCCACCGCTTGGTTTCAGGAAGCCGGGATCACACGGTCAAGGTCTGGGATTTGACGCGGTGGGAACAAGTGCCTGACCGTTAGGGAAATCAACGTAGGGTGAAAAGCTGAGCATCGATCGAAAGCATCTAAAACGAAAGCGGCCGGTGAGGCCCTAACCGTCAAGAAAGTCCCTCACCGGCCCGGCACCGCCCCGGCGCTCGGTTTGCGCGCTGGGAACGATGTCTTTTCATTGTACTGCAGACCGAAAAGGAAGATGTCATGTTACGCCGCAGTTTTGTAGCCAGTTTTGCGCTGGCAGTCTTGGCCCTCCTGGGGCTTTCCGGTTCCGCAATGGCTGGCGAGCCGCTCCCCTTCATAGGGAGCCTGGAAGGCTTGCATGTGAGCAGGACGCCGCTCGATCCGCCGTTTGTATTCGACGTGTTCGAAATCACGGGCACGGCGACCCAATTGGGGCAATTCGAGCTGGTGATCGAGGCCGTCGTGGACTTTGGGTCCCGGCCCGTGACCGGAGAGGGGACCATGACGTTCACCGCCGCCAACGGCGATACGCTGGTCGCCGACCATGCCGGATCCTCTTCGCTCGTCGCGCCCGGTCTCGTGTTGATCACCGAACACGCGATCATCGACCCCGAGCGCTCGACCGGCCGGTTCGCCGGCGCCACGGGGGAGTTCACCGTCAAGCGCCTCGCCGATGCAGCCACCGGCGTGACCGGCGTGACGGCCGGTTCCTTCGAAGGAACGATCTCCTTACCTGTCCCCGGCCAACCCTAGTTTCAACCGCATGCGGCCGGTGAGGCCCTGACCGTCAAGAAAGTTCCTCACCGGCCCGGCACTGCCCAGCGCACGATCCGCGCGCTGGGTGGCTCGCCGCCTCCATTTTGATGCGGACCACATTCCCAAGGAAAACTCCTCCCATGTTCGTCCGCACATTGTTCGACTCGATTGCGTCGCGTCTCTCGCGACCGCCAACCCGCCGCGCCCCACGCGCTGCCGCTCGTCGCCTCGCCGCCCGCCGGCTGCTGCTGGAGGGTCTGGAAGATCGCCGCCTGCTGGCCTTTGACGTGCTGGCTGAGTATGCCGCGGGGCTCGCGCCGGCTGACGTCGTCCTCGCCGACGTCAACAGTGACGGCCGTCCCGACATGATCGTGGCAAATTCCGGCGGCTCCTCGATCGACGTCCGGCTGGGCAATGGCGACGGCACGTTTGGCGTTGCCATCAGTTCGGCTACGGGGTCCAACCCGCGCTCGCTGGCCGTCGGCGACTTCACCGGCGACGGCATTCCCGACGTGGTGACTGCCAACGGCCCCGAGGTGAGCTTGCTGGCCGGCAATGGCGACGGCACCTTTCAGCTGCCGCAAAGCATCTCCCTGCCTGCGCAAATCGCGCCGGATAATCCCGATCCGACGCCGCTGCCGCAGGTCCCGCAGTCCGTCGCGACCGGCGACTTGAATGCCGACGGCAAGCTCGATCTGGTCGTGGCCGGCCAGACATCCTTCAGCGAGTACCACCGCACCCTCCAGTGCGACTACTACGGCTGCTGGTACTTCGACTACTGGGTCACGCACACCGATGGCTACGTCAACGTCTTGATGGGCGACGGCAGTGGAGGATTTAGCGCGCCGGAAGTGCATCAGCTCGGCGGCCGCTCGCCCAGCGCGATCGCGATCAGTGATCTCAACGGCGATGGAAACGCCGACGTGGTAACGGCCAGCAACTACAATCTCAGCACCTTGTTAGGCAACGGTACGGGAGCCCTGCAGGCCCCGATTCATTCAGGTTCTGCGACTATTGGGAGGACGCTCTCCCTCGGCGATCTCGACGGTGACGGCCACCTGGACACCATCATCCACACGGGCGCTGCTGTGTACATGCAAAAGGGTCTGGGCGACGGCACCTTCGCCCCAGCGACCGGGGTTAGTATGGGCATGGCCGTCGATTCGGCCGTAATCGGCGACGTAAACGGCGACGGCAAGCTCGACCTCGTGGCCGTCGGCAGTGCCTTCACCTGCACCAGTTCTGGCTATTACGGCTGTTACGACGGCTTCTACCGTGGGCAAGCCAGCGTGGTCTTGGGCAACGGCACGGGAAGCTTTTCGTTGCCGATCGCCTCCCCGCTGGGGACCGATTTCAATGCGGCGTTCGTCGATGTGGCCCTGGCGGATCTCACCGGCGACGGCCTGCCCGAGCTGGTGACGATCGAGAGCTCCACGGGCCTGGCAATCGTCGCCAGCAACGGTGGCAATTGGAAGGCGCCGGGTCTGCTCTCCATCTCCGGCGTCAGCGTCGTCGAGGGTCATAGCGGCACGGTCGATGCGGTCTTCACCGTCACCCTCTCGGCCCCTTACGATGCGCCTGTGACCGTCGATTATGCCACGGCCGACCTTACTCCCGACGAGGAGTACTGGTATGGCGGGCCCGCCGCGACCGCCGGCGTCGATTACATCGCTACCGTTGGCACGCTGACGATTCCTGCGGGCCAGGTCAGCGGGACGATCACGGTGCCGGTTAATGGCGACCGTGTCGGAGAACAAAACGAGTTGTTCTTCGTCAATCTCACCAATCCGACGTCCGCGATCTTCGCCTCGAGTCAGGCCGTTGGGACCATCATCGACGATGAGCCCTACGTCAGCATGGACTACTACTCCAATCCGTCTGTCGTGGAGGGGGACGCGGGCACGACGCCCATGACCTTTACAGTGGTCCTGTCGGCCGCGTCCGACGCTCCTGTCACAGTCGACTTTTTCACCATCGATGGCAGCGCCTTGGCAGGCAGTGACTACCAGGCCACCACCGGGACGATGACCTTTGCCCCGGGCGAGACAATCCAGACCTTGACCGTGCAGGTGATCGGCGACACTCAGCAGGAAAACGACGAGTATTTCTACGTCAACCTGACCAATGCGACCAATGCCTCGATCGGCAACGGTTTCAAGGTTGGATACATCCTCGATGACGATACGCCTCCCACGATCGGCATCGGCGACGCCTCGGTTGTGGAGGGCAACAGCGGCACGACCCTGATGACGTTCACGGTCAGCCTGTCAAATGCCAGCGGCCGGGGCGTATGGGTGAACTACGCGACGGCCAACGGCACGGCCAAGACCAGCGACAACGACTATGTCGCCACGTCGGGGACGATCTACTTCGCACCCGGCGAAACGAGCAAGACCATCACCGTGAGCATCAAAGGGGACACGAAGAAAGAGAATGACGAGAAGTTTTATGTGAACCTTTCCGGCGCGATCGGCGCCACCATCGCCGATAGCCAAGGCGTCGGAACGATCGTGAACGACGATGGCGGAGGGAAAGGAAACACGAAAGGGAGCAAACAGACTTCGTCCGCCTTGGCGGTCGATGATTTTATGTCCAGCGTGCGGAAAAAGCGGAGCCGGTAAAAGGTTGTTCCGCGGGTATTGTTCCAGAGCGAGCCGCCGGACTTGGCCGGCGGCTCCTCCGGTTGCGAACTCAAGCGAAGGTGATGCACCCCATGGACGCCACTGCCGTGGCCACAGCGCCCCCCAACGACCGCCCCGTAGCGCCGCCGGCCCCCGTGGCCTTTCACTACGCGCAGAGCGACAGCTTCGTGGCCCTGCTGCACCAGCTTGGCGCGTCGCTTTTGGTCAGCACCTACCAGGCCAACAAGCTGCTGGCCGTGCGCGCCAGCGGCAATGGGCTCTCCACGCTGGTCCGCACCTTTGACAAGCCGATGGGACTGGCCGTGGACGGAAAGCGGCTAGCCCTGGGCACGCGGAAGGAAGTCTGGTTGATGGGCTTTCAGAAGGAGACGCTGCACCACACGTTCATCATCCCCAGCGACACCAGAGGAACTCCGTAGCCTGCGAGCGGCCAGAAAGGTCTCGCTGCGGGAAAGCGACTACAATACCCGCTATGAGCGCCAAGCCTCGCCGCTGGTTTTCGTTCAGTTTGCGGACGATGTTCGTCGTCGTGACGCTGCTCTGTTGCTATCTGGCGTGGGAGACGAGCATCGTCCGCCAGCGGCAAGCGATGCGTAGAGAACTGAGCGGTAAACCGTACGTTCAGGTTACAACGGCCGAGGCGTGGCTCCAACTTCTTTCGCCGGGGCGTGAGACGCCGAAGATGGCCACGATCTCGCGTGTGCGCCGCTGGCTCGGGGACGAACCAATCCAGCAGATTTCCTACGCCCGCGGCTATCACCACCTGACTGAGGAGCAAATCGATCGGCTCAAGCGAGTCTTTCCGGAGGCCAACGTCAGCGAGTATGAAGCGCTCCTGGAGCCGTGTCACCCCGGCTGCTTTCCGCGGGGCACGCTGATCGAGACGCCGCAAGGAAGGCGGCCGATCGAGAACGTCCGGGTCGGCGACGCCCTCACCGCTTTTCTGCCTGACGGCCAGGGGATCGTTGCCAACGTGCAGTCGGTGTTCGTGACGAGAAACCGGCTCTGGAAGGTCGAGACGGAAGATGGCGTGCTGCTAACGACAGAGGCGCAGCCGCTGTGCCGTTCGACCGATCGGCCGATTCGTGCCGGCGACCTTCTGCCTGGGCACTTCATTCTCCGCTACATCAACGGCGAACTTCGTGCGGTGGAAGTGCGCAACGTGTCCCCCACCGACCGGCTGGAAAAGGTCTTTAACCTGGTCCTCGGCGATAGCGAACTCTTCGTCGCCGGCGGTTTCCTCGCCCGGAGCAAACCGCCGGCAGAGTGAGTCGATAGCCTTTCGTCTAATAAGCCGCCCTGGTCTGCGCGAACGCAAACAAAAAACCGCGCGCTTCGGCGCTCAACACGCTCTCGCCGCCCCTCAATAGGTGCGGAGGTGAGGCACGGGACGCCGAAACCACACGCCGTCTTCTGCGGGTGCCTCGTGGCGGTAACGAGCGGCGGGCTTGGCGCGGGCGCCTCATCGACATACGCTGCGATCATCGGTTCGCAACGAATGCCGGTCACCCGATTTATGGGGCGCGATTCGCGCACCTTTCTCCTGGAGTCGTGATGAGATTCTTCTTTCGCTCTCGTCGCCAGTTTCTCCAGACGACTGCTGCACTAACGGCGCTTCCACTCCTGGAACACTCGGCAGCCGCCGCTCCTTCCGATGCCGTGGTTGACGTGGGCTCGCGGCGGGAACTCTTTGTCGATGACCTGCTGATCGACGCGCTGGAGGGAAAGGCTGCCCTGCAACTTCATCATCCGCAGCCGCAGGAAATCGCGATCGTCCACGACGCGCCGTGGGAAGGATCCGGTAGCGGCTACCACAGCATCTTTCAGGATGACGACAAGTACCGCATGTACTACAAGGCGTGGCACCTCGCCGTCTCGCCAGGTAAGGTAAAGACGGATACGCACCCCTTGCTCTGCTGCTACGCGGAGAGCGGCGACGGCATCCAGTGGACCAAGCCGGAGCTGGGGCTCCACGAGTTTGCCGGTTCCAAGGCCAACAACATCGTCATCGCCAGCGAAACGATCGGCAAGGCGCGCGTCGATGCTGGCCACCCGGCGGTATTCAAGGATGACAACCCCGACGCGCCCGCCGACGCGAAGTACAAAGCCATCGTTCGCTCCGCGGGGACGAAAGGCGTGCTGGCGCTCAAATCCCCGGATGGGATTCATTTCACGCTGCTGAGCGAGGAACCGATCATCACCGACGGCGCTTTCGACTCGCAGAACCTGGCGTTTTGGGACCCCCATCACCGGCTGTATCGGGCCTACTGGCGGGTTTTCACTGCCGGTGCGCCGGTCGGAGATGGGCGCGACGCCAGGTCTTTCCGCGCCATTCGCACCGCCACCTCCGCCGATTTTCTGCACTGGGAGAACCAGGCCGATCTGACTTACGTCGATTCACCGATCGAGCAGCTCTACACCAACCAGATCAAGCCCTACCACCGAGCGCCACACATCCTGCTCGGCTTTCCGGCACGTTATATCGACCGCGGCCAGGTAGAGACGCTGCGCGACTTGCCGGAGCCGGAACACCGCCAAATGCGGTCCAGTGCTTCGCCCCGCTACGGCACGGCAATCACCGACGGGCTCTTCATGGCCAGCCGCGACGGCGTCCAATTCAAACGCTTCAGTGAAGCCTTCCTCCGCCCCGGTATCGAGCGACCAGGGACGTGGAATTACGGCCAGCAGTACCTTGCCTGGCATCTGGTTGAAACCAGGTCGCCGCTGCCGGACGCGCCGCCAGAACTGTCGTTGTACGCCAGCGAAAGCTACTGGACCGGCGACAGCAGCGTTCTGCGACGATACACGCTGCGGCTCGATGGATTTGTGTCGGTTAGCGCTCCAGCCCGCGGCGGCGAACTGTTGACGCGGCCATTGAGTTTCGCCGGCCGTCAACTGCTGGTGAATTTTGCCACTTCGGCTGCCGGCGAGCTTCGCATCGAGCTCCAGGAACCCAATGGCACGCCAATTCCGGGCTTCGAGCTCGAGGAATGTCACCCCTTGTTTGGCGATGCGGTGCAGCGGCAAGTGCGCTGGAAAAGCGGCGCTGACGTTGCCGCTCTGGCCGGCAGGCCGGTGCGTTTACGCGCGGTTCTGCGGGACGCCGAGCTCTATGCGTTTCAGTTCACTTCGTGAGCGCGCTTCAGTGTCTGTCGAGGCCGCGGGCGGAAGGCAGAGACGCGCGGCGTGTGAGCTACGAACTGGCCGCCGGATCGTCCTTGACCCCCCTGCTCAGTGCGCAGAATTGACGCCACAGCCAGCGAAACGGCCACAGCACGAGAAATGTCAGCGAGGCGCCCATCGTGAACAGCAGGCCAATGGCGCTGCTGATCAGCGCCAAGTCCGCACCGGGGCCGATATAGGCAACCAGCGGAGCAAGTTGGCTCCCCAACAAATCGGTGATGCCGGCCAGCATGACCCTGCCTCCCTGATAACTTGGTGGACGATAGCAGCCAATCGGAACGTGGGGCGATCCACGCCAGGCTCACTGAACCGTGACGGTCAAGCGGCGATTACCGCTTGATCTGTTTTTTCTTATCGGCCGTCGCCGTGGAGCCACTTTCCTTCGGCTGATCCGCGCTGGATGGATTTAAGAACGTCAATTCGCTAGCAGCCAGCCGCTGCGCGCTCGTGACGACGGCCACATACTTGTTCGTTTCCTCATAGCGGTGCGGGTTGTTGTACTCCCAGACCACCTGCCGGCCACGAGTGACTTCCAGAAGCCGCCCGTTGTTCGACTCGGTAATCAGCACATTCCCATTGGGGAGCAACTGCTGGCAGCCGCGAGAGACGCTTTCAAACGGCTTTTCCTTCGTGCCGCCGTAGCACCATTCGATCGCGCCGCTGGCGGGGTTCCATTCCAGAATCCGCGACTGGCCGCCGGGGCCCAGATTTCCCCAATTGTCGAACAGCAGGACGTTCCCGTTCTCCAAGGGGTCGGGATCGTGCTGCCCGCGCCAAATGCCGCTGGCGGCCCATACGATCTCCTGTCGCTTTAGATTCAAGATCGCCAGCCAGCCGGGATTGCGCACGGAGATCATCACGTCGCCGGGAGAACAGAAGCCGTGCTTCTCCGCGAAGGCCGGGGAGATCACGTCGATTCCGTTGCTGTGCGTGTGATCTCCGTCCGGATCCGAGGGAATCGATTCCAGATAGTGGCGGTACTTCGACTTTGCAAAGGCCTCGTAGAGTGCGATCCGCTTCAGTTCTTTGCCTTCCGGCGACAGAACGACCACGAAATCCTGAAGCACGGGGGTGCTCAAATGCGGCGCCCCGTCCACTTTGTCATGGCCAATCGATTGCGCCAGCGCGTAAACTCGCCCGGCCTCATCGACGTCGAAGTCGTGATGGGCGCAGTCGGAGTACCGCCACAGCACCCGCGAATCCTTGTCCATCTTCGCCAGGCCGTACCCGTAGGGCGTATCCGAGGCGGTGCAGTAGTTGGCGATCAAGTCGCCGTTGGGAAACATCCGCGCCGTGTGCCAGTGAATGAACTCTTCCGGCGGGGGATTCTTCACGTGGGGCGGCTGGGGCCAAACCTTTCGAAACGGCAAGTTCCACTGGTGGACGAGCTCGCCGGTCATCGAAATCAATCGCGCGCTCGGCGACTCGCCAAACGAGACGTACATGGTCAATCCGTCGTAGGCCAGCTCCGGCTGATAAATGGTGACGCCCGGCTGCGCTTCACGGGCCAGATCCCAGTCGATCGATCGCTGATCCTCGAGCAAGTCACGCTGCACGGCCGCCGCCCGCAGTCCGCGGAACGAGGGCTGGAGCACGCTCTGGTACCAGGGTGTCTCGAACTCGGCCATGTAGGCGCCGCCGACGAAGCACACCACCGCCAGCGAGAGGATGAACAGCACCGGCAGCACGCGATCGAGCCAGCGTGAGGAAAATACGCGCCGCAGGATGGTTGGCGTAGCCATGAGATCGACCTTTAGTCCGCAGAGGACTTTCGAACACACACCCCCCCTCTTCGTCGTGGGAAGAATACGAATTTTCCGCCGGTCAGAGCAAGACGGATTCTTCGTCTACGCAGCTTTTTTCTCTGCCCGGCGATAACCAAACCGACTGGCGACCTCGCACGTTTCCTCTTCGATAGCAGCGGCTTCGGCTGCTGAAAATGTGGGGCGATAGTAGGTCGGGGTGTGCAGCCGCCCGGCCAGCGCCGCTTGGAGGCTCTTGTCGATGGGCAACTGGCAATGTTCCGACACGCGGCGCACCGTCTCCTCCGCCTGGCCGCAAAGATCTTCGTACCGCACGACGAGCGCAGCGCGGCGCAGCGCGGCATTGGCGGCCAACCGCTGGGACAAAAAGCCGTAGACCTGCGACCAGTACCGGGCCCAGCCGCGGGCTTCTTCCCCTTCGCTCCATAATTGCTCGACGGCTGCCACCGCCGGGTCATCCCCCAAGTTGATGACCCGGCGGTCCAGCCCGAATTCAAAATGGCCGCAGGCGCGCATCTGAGCCAGCGCCCGCGGGTAGCGCGCTTCTCCGGCAGCGAACAGCTCGTGCTGCTTCATCAGCGAAGCCACGTGGTCGCGCGGCCGGCGGATGGGAACAACGAATCGAGCGTCGGGGAACAACTTCAGCAGGTATTCCAGCCGCGCCACGTGATAGTTCGCCTTGCAGGCGTAGCGATCGCCCGAGCGGACGAGGAGCAGCTTGCGCAGATGATTGCGATAAAATGCCGCGAAGGCGGGGTGGTCTGTGCTGGCGTCCAACACCTGCGAAGAGCGCGGATCATGGGCCGCGGGGAAGAAGGCCATCCACAGCGGCTCCTCCAGCGCTTCGGGACTCTCCGACGATACGACCAGGCCGTCGCCATGCACGCGCGGTTTCGGCATCGCCGGTTTTCGCGGCGCGCGATCGAGAAATCGATTCCACCAATACGGGGTGAAGACGAACGGAAAATCGCGATACCGATGGGAAGCGACGCCATAGTGCGCTACCGTCTCCAGCAGGACCGTGCTGCCGCAGCGCGCCAGCCCGGCAATGTAAATGGGCGATTGAATGGAAACCGGCGCCAGGAGGTCCGCCAGGAGCGCCGATTCCAGATTGCCGCAGCCAATCCAGAAGCGAGGAAAGCTGCCGGCGATGCGCGTGCTGACGTGCCGCGCCCACGGCACGCGAAATGCTTCAAAGCGGTCGCCCTCCGTGATAGGTAACGACGACATGGGGCAAGTTGCTCGCGTGGCTGAATGTAGACGCAGCCCTCCCATGGCCGGGCAACGGTGGCTCTGGCCCGCGCCTGGGGTAAAGGGGCGCAGGAGCGTAGGGAGCCTGCCGAGAACCGGCAAGACCATTTTCCACGTGAAAAACGCCGCAGCCTCGCTAGCAAGCTCGCTGTCAAGAACGTGCCTTCAGAATTAGCGCGCCGGCACCATGTATGGCGTGGTCGTCGCGACGTGCGGCTTCACTCGGCGATCACGTTGAACGCTGCGCGAAGTTCGATCGGCTTTTTTTCCGCGGGACGCACGTCCTTGGGCCAGTTATCCGCCGGCCGGCCGGTCCCCTCGAATTGCCTGAAGGTCTGCGGCTGGATGACGCACTTCGTCTCGTACTTGCCCGGCCCAAGCCGGCCGAGGTTCACGCCAAAGACGCTGTAATACGTAAACGTCTTGGAATACCGACCCTGCCAAATCGCCTCGCTCAGAACGACCGTGAATTGATTCCCCTGCCGTTCGATGCGCTCGACCCACACGCGGTCGTTGTCATCCAACTGGCGGGTGCGAAACAGCAGCCAATTGTCGTCGCTCGTGGTCGTGCGAAACGTCTTCTTCGCGAGCAATTGATCGGCCCAATCGTCCAGAGACGTTTTGGCCGGCTTCTGGCCGATCGGCGGCGCATGTTGCACCCGCGGCTCGTCGTTCCACTTGCCGCTGTCGCCGCGGACCATCTGAAAAGCATCGTGCAGCGTGCCGCGCTGGGAGCGATCCGCGAGCGCCTTGACCCAGGCGTCGCCGCGCGGCGCATCGTCTGCGGCGCGCTGCCGATCGCGTGCTTTAGGCGGCTGGGACTCTTGTGCGGCCAGCGGCGCGGATGCGATGACCAGCGGAGCGATGATTGAGGCGCTAAAGGTTCTCATGGCTTGCTACTCCGCCAAGCGGCCAAAGGGACCGTCGTATTACTTGCCTGGCCCGGCGTCCGCCAGGTTCTGAAGCCGATAAAGTCCGGAGTACGTGCGGATGAACAGGCTGCCCCGCGCCATGGCCGGCGTCGCCCAGGCGTAGTCGCCCAGGACGTTCTTGCGGATGACCTGGAACTCAGAACTGTCCTCGACGACCCAGGTGGTGCCGTCCTCATTGAGCAGAAAGATCCGGCCGTTGTAGGCCCAGGGGGACGCATAGAATCGGCCGCCCCCCGTGTTGAGGCGCTGCCTCGGAAAAACCGTCTCGCCCGTCGTGGCGCTATAGCAGGTCAGCAGTCCCGCATCAAACAGGACGTAGAGCCGGTCGCCGCTGATCAGATAGCAGGGATGAATGCTCGAACCCCGCGGCTGGGACCAGGCAATCCACTGGTTGCTCGTTTCGCCCGCACCGAGACTGATGTCGCCCGACGCGCCGGGCCGAATGGCATAGAGCGGACCGTAATGGTAGCCGGCGCCGAGATAAAGCAGGCCGTGCTTGGCGACGGGCGTCAGACTGACCAGGCCGGACGTGCCGGTCAGCTCCCACAGGACGTTTCCTTCAAGGTCATAGGAACGCACCTTGCCGGTGCCGATCGTCACGATCTCCGTGCGGTCGTGTTCCCAAACGTAGGGCGTGGACCAGTTGCTTTTCTCCTCTCGATCGATGCGCCAGATTTTTTTCCCGCTCGTCTTGTCCAAGGCGACCAGGAAGGATTCGCGTTCGTTGTCGTTGACGAGGTACAGGCGATCCTTGTGCAACACGGGTGAAGCTCCCGGCCCCCAGCCGCCGCGCATGGGAAAGCTGCCCCACTTGCGCTCCCAGAGCTGCTTGCCGTCCAGGTCGTAGCAGAACATGCCGACGTTGTCGAAATAGGCGTAGACGCGCTCGCCATCGGTAACGGGCGTGGCGTTGACATACGAGTTCTTGGGATGACGTTCCTCGGGAGGCACGCCTTGGTGGGCTTCGCGCTCCCAGACGATTTTCCCGCTCTCGAAGTCGAGGCAATACGTCATCCAGCGATGCACGTCCGTGGGCTTTGTCCGCCCGCCTGGATAACCTCCGACGACCAGTTTCTCGCGCTGCCGCTGGTTGACTGCTGACGTGACGAAGATCTTGTCGCCCCAGATCACCGGCGACGACCAGCCCCAGCCGGGAATGTCGGCCTTCCAGACGACGTTCTCAATGGTGCTCCACGTCTCGGGCAGCGTCTGGCCTTCGCCCAGCCCGTCACTGCGGGCGCCGCGGAATTGAGGCCAGTTGACGGTCTGGGCGGCGGCACTTTGAGCCACGGCCAGCCAAAGCAGGCAGGCGGCGCGGCCGGCAGCGGACTGCGCAAGGGGACGGAGCATGGTTGAACTCCCTGGCACACCGATGCCATGAGGGGCTGCGTGGAATGCAGCCGTAGCTGTCCGTTGGAAAGGGGCGGGCTGGCGTCGCCGATGCTCGCCGAGGAACAAGGGCATAGCGCCCGAATCTCCGACGATCATACCCGAAATGTGACCGGTTCCAACGCATTTGAGTGCCCGGAAAGCAGGAACAAGTTCCTGAAAAACGCCTGCCGCGTCACCGCAGCCCAGCGAGGCGACGCGCCGAAACGGGTAAAGATTGGGCCCCTGTACACTCCCTTATCTCAAACCGCTTCAGCACGATTCGGGCCGAATCGTTGGGCCCTCCGTCGTTTTGGGCCAAAGGTGCCGGTAATCGACCCTCGTTGGCCCGAAACGACGGAGGGCCCCTTCCCTCTGGATAAAGTGGAGAATCTAGGTTGCGGTTGACGATAGAGAAATCAATGATGTCGTGCCGCGTTGGGCGGCACGCTCGCGCACTGGGACGTGCGGAAACAGTTAGCCGGTTTGCCAGAAGGATCTGCCGCAGTTCCTCGCGAAGAAACGGCTGGTCATGAAGGTCCCCGCTCCGCACTTTCTCCTTTTTTCCCAGGCCGAATTGGACGCGGCACAGGCCGGCTGTGGCCAGTGGCGGTTCGTCCTGGAATCGGCCGACGGCGGCGTCCGCCTGGAAGCGGCCGATGAAGAGGCCGCCTCCACCCAGCGCCTGGAACTCCTGGCCATCGTCCGCGGCCTGGAAGCTCTCGATCAACCCTCCCGCGTGACGCTCGTCACGGGAAGCCGGTACGTCAGCCGCGGCATTCGCTTCGGGCTGGCGCAGTGGCGGGAGGATGGCTGGCAATGGGAGCGGTACGGCGAAATGAGCCCGGTCAAAGACCACGACCTGTGGCGGCGCGTCGATCAGGCGCTTCAGTTTCACGACGTTGAATGCCGCAGCGTCCGCCAGGGAGAGAGCGACGATCTCAATGCGATGCCGCTGCGGCTCTTGCCAGCGCCGGCTGTGGACAACGATGCCGAGGGTCAGAATGAAGTGCGTGTAGTCCGTCCGCAGCATCGTCACCGGGGCAAGTCGCTCCGCTTCGACGCGGGGGATAGCCCGTTAAGAAAGCCGCCGGCCCAGAAGGCTCCGTCGTGGCGGTCGCGGCTGTGGAGCTGGCTGGCCGCACCTTTTGCCCGCTAACATCCCCGAAATGCAGGGGCCACTGCGGCGCCCATTCCGGAGGACGTTGTCCTCCGGCAAAGAATTCGAACGCCAGTCCCCGTTAACGGCTGCGAGATTCGCACTAGCGTTCGCGCCCTTTCCACGCTTCCCCTACTGAGTTATTACCCGAGTATGCTAGGAGTCAGCGACGTGAGGACGAGCGTCTCGCTCAGCGGAATGAGCGCCCTGCTCAATGGAAGCCTGTCGAATCCGGCCGAGGTCCTGGGACCGCGGGAGATTGTGGATCACGGGCGGCGGGCCTTGGCGGTGCGGGCCTTTTTCCCGGGCAGCACCCAGGCCTGGCTGGTCGATCCCGCGCATGACGCCAGCCGGCCGATGCGGCGGATCCATCCCGCCGGATTGTATGAGGCGATTTGTCCGCTGGGCGACGGCCCCCTGCGCCGCCCCTACCAGCTTCGCTTCGCCGATGAAACGGGCGCTATGAACACCACGCACGACCCCTACTACTTCGAGCCCTACCTCTCCGATTTCGATCTGCACCTGTTCGGCGAAGGGACGCTCCTCCGCGGCTACGAGAAATTCGGCGCGCAGGTCCGCGAGATCGACGGCGTCCAGGGGACCAACTTTGCCGTCTGGGCCCCCAATGCCCAGAGCGTGAGCATCGTCGGCGACTTCAACAAGTGGGACGGCCGGCGGCATCCCCTGCGGCATCACGCCACCGGCGGCGTGTGGGAGCTGTTCATCCCCGGCCTGGCCGTGGGGGAGAAATACAAGTTCCGCATCAAGACCCGCTGGGGGGAAGTGGTCGATAAGACCGACCCGTACGGCTTTGCGGCCGAGCTGCCGCCGTGTACGGCATCGATCGTCACCGACCTGTCGCGCTTCCACTGGAACGACCAGGCCTGGATGCAGCGGCGGGCCGCCACCAACCAGCTCGAGCAGCCGATCTCGATTTATGAAGTGCATCTCGGCTCGTGGCGGCGCGATCACCGGCGGCATCACGGCTGGCTCAACTATCGCGACCTGGCGCACCAGCTCGTGGCGTACTGCAAGGAGATGGGGTACACGCATTTGGAGTTGCTCCCCGTCAGCGAGCACCCGTTCACCGGAAGCTGGGGCTATCAGACGGTCGGTTATTTCGCGGTCACCAGCCGCTACGGATCGCCCGAGGATTTTGCCTACTTCGTCGATCACTGCCATCAGAACGGCATTGGCGTGCTGCTGGACTGGGTGCCGGCCCACTTCCCCAAGGATGGCCACGGCCTGCGGCAGTTCGACGGCACGGCACTCTACGAGCATGAAGATCCTCGCAAGGGAGAGCACCCCGACTGGGGGACGATGATCTTCAACTACGGCCGGAACGAAGTCCGCAACTTCCTGCTCGCCAACGCCCTGTTCTGGCTCGACAAGTACCACATCGACGGCCTGCGGGTCGATGCGGTCGCGTCGATGCTCTATCTCGATTACAGCCGCAAGGAAGGGGAATGGGTCCCCAACGAGTACGGCGGCCGCGAGAACATCGACGCCATTTGGCTGCTCCGCGAGTTCAACCACCAGTCACACGTCAATTACCCCGGCGTCCTGACGATTGCCGAGGAATCGACCGCCTGGGGGGGGGTGTCGCGCCCGCCGGATACCGGCGGCCTGGGCTTTTCGATCAAGTGGAACATGGGGTGGATGAACGACACCCTCCGTTACATGCGGCACGAGCCGGTCCACCGGCAGTTCCACCACGACGAACTGACCTTCAGCCTGATCTACTCCTTCACCGAGAATTTCTGCTTACCGCTGTCGCACGACGAGGTGGTCCACGGCAAACGGGCGCTCCTCGACCAGATGCCAGGCGATTTGTGGCAGAAATTCGCCAACCTGCGGCTCTTGTACTCGTACATGTGGACGCACCCTGGCAAGAAGCTCTTGTTCATGGGAGGGGAATTCGGTCAGTGGCACGAATGGAACAGCGACAGCGAGTTGCAATGGGACCTGCTCCAGTGGGAAACGCACCAGGGGGTCAAGAAGTTGGTCGCCGATCTGAATACGCTGCTGAAGCGCGAGCCGGCACTCCACCAGGTCGATTTCGAGTATACCGGCTTTGAGTGGATCGACTGCCACAACCGGGCCGACAGCATCCTGTCGTACGTCCGTAGGGCGAAGGACCCCAATGATTTCCTGATCGTCTGCTGCAACTTCACGCCGGTGGTTCGCGAAGGATACGTCTGCGGCGTGCCCAAGGCGGGCTGGTATCAGGAGGTCTTCAACAGCGACTCGGCCTATTACGGCGGCACGAACGTCGGCAATTTTCCCGGCGTGATGGCCGACGAGCCCGGCTGGCACATGCGGCCGGCCAAGATCAAGGTCAAGCTCCCCCCCCTGGCCGTGGCGGTCTTCAAGCCGTCCTAGCCGGAACTGTTGCTGCGTCGGTCGATGCGACCGACGCGCGCTGGGGTCCGGACTTTTCCGCCATTGGAAATGGCTCCCAGCCGCTACGGTCCTTGTGCCTCAGCTAACTCTTGTTGCGGGACACTGGGAAGCCGTCGGCTCCACTGGCCGCGATAGACGACATTTCGGACCCGGGCGGCAGTCGCGTCGCTGTACCGGAACAAGCCGAACAGCCGCGAGTTTTGCGAGTCGAGCCTGAAGCGTGCTACCTGCTGGCCGTTGATGTTGACGGCTGCCTCTTCTCCCTTCAGCGTCAGCACCAAATCGTTCCACTCCCCCGCGCGCAGCGGCACGCTCTGGGCAGCTTCGCTTCCGGCCGGCAGTGGGAAGGCGTTGTCGGGCGCAACGCCGGTTCGCTCGTGCGCTCCGGCGGTCAGCGTGTGCAGCTTGATGCCGCCGGGATCCAGCAGCAGCGCCGTGCGGCCCAGCGTCGGGTGGATCTCCGTTTTTCCCGGCTCCCAGAAAAACTGGTAGCGGATCTCGCCGTCCTCCAGGAGCGGCCGGTGGTAATAGAGCACGCTTTCGCGCCGGCTCCCCGGAGCATTGGCGTACAGGTTGCCGACAATCTCATCCTGCCGCTTCGTCCAGTTTGCCGTTTCACTGCCGATCGTCTCGCCATAGTAGGTCGCCAGCCAGCCCGTCAGATCGCCCGACTGCGACAGGTCGAGTGAATCGGGAATGGTCGGCTCGCCCAGGATCTTGAGGTTGCGCACGCCGCCGGTGAAGTGAGGCGCGGCCGTTTGAATGGCCAGCCAGGGGTCGGGCGCGGACGGCAATTGACCTGCATGGACCTGCACCCCGTTGATGAAGACGCTGGCCATCCCCTCCTGCACCACAAGCCGATAATCGACCCACTCGTTCCAGTTCGGAATTTTTTCTGGCAGCGGCGATTGCTCGCCGCCGCGGCCGAGCGGGACTTTCCACACCGAGCTCCCTTCATGGTGCGGATCGATGGCGTAGCCTCCGTAAAGGATCCGCATCTCGCGCCAGCCGTAGGTCGAGCGCTGGCATTGCACCTCGAAGTTCCCTTGCAAGGGGACCGCGAAATAGAGCGAGTCGTTTCCTTGGCCGGTAAAGAAATCCACTTTTCCCTTTTCCCATCGCCACGTAGCGCTTGGAAATCCTCGGCCGTGTGCTTCGGCAGTCGGGTGGCTCACCGATCGCCACTGCTCGCTCTGCCCAGCCAGTCTCCCCATGGGCACTTCGGCCGTCGCCGCGTCGCTGCGCCAGCGGGCGCACGCCCGGGTCCAGCGCACCAGCCGCTCCCAATCGAGGGTGAGATAATTGCCTTGTTGGTTTTCCACCAGCAACTCGGCCATGGCTAGAGCGTCCGGGCGGAGCGCGGGCCGCGCCAGTGCCGAATGGACGGCAATCACCTCGGGATAACGCTCATAGGCGGGGGTGTCGGGATCGAGCGACCGCAGGAGCTCGTGAAGCTGCTTGAGAGCGGCCCGCGCCGGCTCGTCCTTCTGGCCGGCTGCGTCGATAGCTACCTTCAGCGCCATGGCGCTGCGCTGATCGTAGGGGTTGCGGCCCGCCTGCGCCAGCACCTGCTCCTCCAGTTCGGCGAGCTTGCCGAGCGACGCAGCCGTCTTCACGAGCAACATCGCCGGAGAGGCCAGGTCGC
Organism: Pirellulaceae bacterium; assembly: GCA_035512595.1. Taxonomy (GTDB): domain Bacteria; phylum Planctomycetota; class Planctomycetia; order Pirellulales; family Pirellulaceae; genus DATKDU01. The sequence continues at coordinate 23,102 of DATKDU010000140.1, read as the reverse complement.
TGCCGCTGGGTGATATCTCGGCGGCGGCTGATACGGCAGGCGCAGTGGCGATTCTGTGCGGGACGAACCGGGCCTGCAAGCGGAACGTCGGATGGCTCTCGCTGGGGAGCACCCAGCGGCTCAGCATTGCATAGCGATCCTCCGCAGGCAGCGCCTGTGCTTGACGCCAGGTGTCGTCCGCCGCGTCGGCCAGTTCCTCCTCGCGCACCAGGCCGTGGCGTGCCAGGGTCAAGGCCGGGCTGGCAGCGTCCCCTGAGGGGGCCAGCAGATTTGCCAGATCCTCTTCGGCCAACCGCTCGGGCCAATTTCCGCGCAGGACGACGTTGCGCACGCGGGCTTCCGTCTGGTCCGCATAATAGAACAAGCCAAAACGAGTTTCCTCCTGCGGCTGGAGCGGGAACTCATAGACGAGCACGTCGTTGAGCGACAACTCGACGGTCGCGTCCTTACGCACAAGCTGCACCCGGTTCCAGTTTCCAACCTCCAGCGGCAGTTCTTTCGGCCCGCGCCGCTGCTGAGGATCGTCGATGGCATTTCTCAAATCCAGATCGGGGTGAGTGGGGTTGGTTCGCTGGACGAGCCAGTGCAGGCGAACTCCCTCTGGCTCTAGCAACAGCGCCGTGCGTCCGATCGCCGGATGGGCCATGGTCTTTTCCGGCTCGTAGAGGAACTCGTAACGCAGTCTGTCGCCGGCTAGAAGCGGGCGGTGATAACGGAGCAAGCCCTGGGCTGTGCCGGCGGCCTCGGGATTCATCCGCCCGATCAAGACGCCTTCTTCGCTGCGCCAGTCGGGCGGCGGCTGGCGGCCATCGCCGTAATATTCCTGTTGGTTGGCGGGCGCCGGTTCGCGGAGCGAAATGCGCGGGGCCAATCGCTGGCCGAAGTACGCTCCGCTCCAGCCGTCGAGCCGATCGCCGTGTGAAAGCTTGATCTCGCGCGGAATTTCCGGCGTGCCAAGCAGCTTGAGGTTCTTGAAGACCGTCCGACGATGATCCACACACAGCAAATGCAGCCAGGGGCTTGTGGGACTGGGGTCGGCATCCTCGTAGACCAGATGTTCGTTGCTATAGAACCGGATCGACTGCGGCGTGACGCGAACTGTGTACCGGTTCCAGGCGTCGCGCTGCTCGACCGTGGCTGCTCGCACCACCCTGTCCTGGCGACCCACGGGGAAAAGCGCCGCGTTGTTGCTCCAGAATTCCGGCGAGCTGACGAGGCCGCCGTAAGCGAGCTGGCCGGCGGAGAAATCGTACATGTGGATGTCGCACGAAAACTCGAAGGTTCCAGCGAGCGGATAGCGGAAAAAGAGGCTGTCATCTTCGTGTCCCGTGATATGGGCCAGGTGCCCGTCGTGCGCAGTCCACCACGCCGGGGCGCTAGGGCTGTTGGTCATTCCGGGGGGCGTGGCCGCGTGCCAGAGCTTCAGCTCGGGCGTCAGCGCTCGCTGGCGATCGGCAGCGGACAGTTCTCGCAATTGATCCTCGGCGATGACCCGATAGACGTGCGTAATCCGGGAGACGTTGTACGCCCAGCGGTTCTCGTCGAGGATCCAGCGCGAGAAGGCCCGACCCGCGTCGCGGAACGAATCGCTTTCCATCGCCGCCTCCCAGACCAGCAGGTTTTCCCAGATCCGCTCGTCGGCATAACGGGCGCGGAGCCGGCTTCGGTCCTCCGGAGTGGGCGTTTTCGCCACGGTGCGGGCGGCCTGAATCATGGCGGTTACCTTCCCCTGAGCCGCGGGATCGTTCCGGGCAATCGCGACCAGTGCCGACAGGGTTGGTGCGTGGGCCAGCTTCTCCGTCTCCGCCGCGTCTGCCGCGGCGTTCAACTCGTCCAACTTGCCGCATTCCTGGGCGGCCTCGACCAGCAGCGACAGGTTGGAGACCACCCCGTGGCGCAGCGCTGCGGCGCTGGCAGCGGCATCCTGGGGCAAAAACTTCGCCGGAACCTGCGGCGGAGCGGCAATCGCGGCGAGCAAGCGCACGCTGCGGCGATTGGCGGTCGGCAACGTCCAATCGCTCAAGCGAGCATAGCGCTCCGCCGGCGCCAGGGCGCTGAACAATCCGGCCCACCTGGCGACGGTTGCGCCCGGATCCTGGTAGCCCCAATTTTCCGATGGCTGTGCGTCGGCCACGCGACCCATAAGCTCCTCAGTCAGCGGCAAGTCTCCCGACAGTGCCGTCTGCCCCGAGAGCGCTATGAGTACTTGCCGCTGTTGATGCACGGCGTAGTTCGGATCGCTGTAGCGCGCGTAGTACGCCTGCAACGCGACAAGGTGGCCGTCGATCGCTTTTTTCGCCTCGTCCCGCTCTCCCCGCTTAAGGTGGAAGCGAATCACGGCGTTCGTCGGATCGCTTAGCGCCCCCGCGCTCGTCTTGTTCATTTGATCGACCGCCGACTTGACCAGCGGCATCACGTCCCCTTCCAAGTCCGGAATCGCCATGGCCAGCGCCAAAGCGTGGCAGGCGACGTTGAGGTTTGTCGCCGATCCTTTTTGCGTGACCAGGGGGGTGAGCTTCGCCAGAGCCTGCCTGGCGGCGGGCAGGTCGTTTTCCGCCAGTGCGAGCATGATCAGCAGCGTGTCTCCGGCGGCCGCAGCCTGCGGCAGCTTGGCGCGCTGCGCGACCTCGTGCCGGAGAGCGTCTGCCTTGCGGGCGGCAACGGTCCACAGCGCCAGCTCGCGGCCGACGCTCCGCGGTCCTTGCCACGACAGACCTTCCGGGTAGAGCAAGATCTCCTCCGGCCGATTCTGTGGGAACACCAGCCCGCTGAGCAGGCCGTACATCGTTTCGGGGTTGTACCCCTTCGCACGCCAGGTCCGCGACAACTGGGCCAGCCGCTGGCCGACCATCTGCACGACCTGGGAATCTTCACCTTGTGCTTCTGATGCGCCGCTGATGGTCACGATGCGCCGGGCGGTGCGGTCGCCGAACGCTGTGTCGCGCACCGGCAGGCCGCCGCGGAGCGCCTCACGCATCGCCCGCTCGGCCACCTCTGGAAAACCCTCCTGAGCCGCCCGCAGGGCGACTGCACTGGCGAGCTGAAATTGCGCGAGCGTCGCCAGGGCAATCAGCCCCTCGCGCGACGGCCCCGTCGCCGCTGGCGCCATCGGCGGCATGGGATGCGGCGGATTCGACGGCAAGCTCGGCCTGGCGGCAGGGCGCGCCAGCGCACTGTCGATGAGCGCTGTCCAGTGCCGCGCGGCCTCCTCGCGCTGCCCGGCGGCGAGCGCGGTCTCCGCCTGCTGGTGGAGCATTGCCTGGAGGTATTTGCCGTCGGATTGACGCCGGGCCGCTTCGAGGGCCACCTGCGCGAGCTGGCTGCCCGCCTCGCGGAATGCAGGCTTGAGCGCGCATTGGCTGGCGACGCACCATAACCCCAGGTAGATTTCCGCCGCCGCGCGCTGCCGGGCATTGGCGCGCTGGCCTTCCGGCAGGGCTTCCAGCGGAGCAGCGTTCACCGCCTGCACGAGCGCCGCGAGCGACTTCTTGGCTTGCGACTCGTCGGCTTCTTCGATGGCAAAAGCGACCGCTACGACCCGCAGGCTCACGTCGGCCGGATGCTGCATGCACCATTTCTCAATTTCCTTCCGCACCGCCTCTCGGGCCGCCGGCGGAATTTTTTCCGGCGCGGCCAGGCGCAGCAGCAGGCTCTCCAGCTTCGGCATTCCTTGAGCATCCGGATTGCCGGCGAGCATCAAATCGATCACCGGCTTGTCGGCGGCCTCGAACTGCGGCGCGAGGAGCGCCAGCACGAGCTGCGGATCGGCGGCGGCCGACTGCGATAGCTTCGTCACCGCGCGGTCCAGCCCTTGCTGCACCTGGCGGCGGTAGTGTTCGGTATTGCCGTAGCGCTGGTACGACGGATCGGACAATGCGGGTGAAGCGAGCGCTTCGCGATAGATGCGGACGGCATCGACGGCAAGCTCGAGGGAATCGAGTTGCTGCGCGACGCTCATGAGATTACGCATCTGCTGTTCGGCGGCATACATCGCATCGTACTGGTCGCCCACGCGGTTCTTGGCCACCCGGAGCAGAAGATCGCGTGCCTCGTCCTTCTTTCCTGCCGCACCGTACATCTTCACCAGCCGCGGTCCGGGACCGTACTGGAACTCGCGCATGCCGGAGTCGTTGGTCCCCTGCATGGCCATTTCATAAAGCTGGACCACCAGCTCGCGCAGCTCCTGGCGTGCTTCGATCTCCTGCCCGATCATCCACAGCGCCGCCATCGGCACCGTATCGTTTTTATCTTCCAGAGCGGCGGTGATCGCCTGCCGGGCCTCCTCGGTCTTTCCCATCCGGGCGTCGATGGCGGCGGCAATCAGCCGGCCCCCTTTCCACTGGGGAAACTCTGCCTGAGCCTTGGTGATCTCGGCGCGGAGTTCGCCGAGCTTGCCGCTCTTGGCGCTGGCTTCGAGGATGTAGCGGAGAGGACCGTTAGCCGTTCCGTCGCTGCTATACGACATGACGCGGCCGATGACGCCATACGGATCGCTGGCCAGCGAGGCGCGGGTCGGCAGGATCGCTTGCTTGCCGTACTCGAGCACCTCGGGAATCTTCCATAGCTCCTCGTTGTAGAACTGGCTCATCAGGTAGGGGCGCTGCTCGGGGAACGCCTCCCAGACCCGCTTGAAAAGCGCCAGCCCCGTCGGACGCTGCTTTTCATCCCGCAGGAAGTTCTGCACGAACTCCGCCACGACGTAATACTGCCCCATCGCCTTCAAATCGACTTCCGAAAAGAACTTGAGCAGCTCGGTGTCTTTCTGCGCCTGGCGGAAGGTTTGAATCACCTCCCAGTAATTGTTGCGCATCAGGCTGGGCTGCTTGCGCAGGGCGATCAGATACTGGTCGCATGCCTGGGCGTGCTTGCCGGCCTGCGACAGCCGCTGGGCCATGACGTAACGCAGTTGCGGATCTCCTCCCCGCAGCTCGATCATCTTTTCCTGCAAGGCGATCGACTTGTCGTTGTCCCCGGCGGCCTGGTAATACTGGGCCAGCATTTCGTGGAGTTGCACCGACTGCGGCGCACGCTTCAGTTGCTCTTCCGCCGCGGCAATCATCTCCTTCAGCTTTCCGGCGGCGGCCAGCGTCTGCAGCGCGGCCGTGCGGGCATAGTCGTCGCTCGTCTGGCCGCGGTAGATCGCCTGCGTCTGCGACGCAGCCTTGGCCCGCCGCAGGATCTGGTGCGCGATCTGGAGCGCCACGTCGCTGTTCCCGGCCGATTGGTGCTGCTGCATGAGGGTCACCAGGGCGCTAGTCCGGTTGCCGGCCTGCCGCTGCGCCCGGGCCATGACCGCCTCGGCGTGCTCGACCATTCCCAGTCGGCGCATCTGGGAAGCAAGCTGCGTCTGCGTATCGGGGTCGAGCCGCAGCCCGAAGAGGCGCTGGGCCGCATCGCGAGCCCGCTCGATATCACCCAGCCGGACCGCCAGGTTGAGCGCCATCGTTTCCCGCTTCCGCATGGTGTCTTGATCAAGCGGCGTGATAGCGTCGATCAGTGAGAGGGCCTCGTCAAACTCCTGCGCCTCGGCGTGGAATCCCGCCAAGTCCATGCGAAGCTGCCAGTCGTGCGGCGCCAGCTCGCAGCAGGCGGCCATTTGCACAAGCGCCTCTTCTCGCTCGTTGTTCCACCAGTGGAGGTACGCCACGGCCAGATTGGCCGACACCTTGTCGCCGCCGGCAGCTTGCTCACGCCGCTTCTGCAAATGGCTGAAGAGGTCGCTGAGCACGTCGTTGCGCTGAAAGACTTCCAGGGCATTGCGCAGCAGCAGCAATGCCGAAACGTCGTAGTACTCGTTGACGGTGGGAAAGGTCATCGGCATGCCGCGCTGCGCCTGTTTGCCGTAGTAGGTCTGCAAGTAGTACGATCCTGCGGACGCCGCGCGCGCGGGCCCCTTGGCTTTCAGCCGCTCCTTCGCCGCTCGGGCCTCGTTGTGGTCCAGGTACTTGTCGAGGATCGTCAGGACCTGGTCGTGCTGTTTGGCGGCACCCACCAGCCCCATGAGCTGGGCTAGCGTGCTTCCGAGCTGCTGCGAATAACCGGCGGCGGCAGGTCGAGTTTCCGCCAGCGTAAGTCGCGACCACTTGTCGAATAGCGCCAGCGCTCGCGGCGCATCCTCGCGACCTACGCACAGGCTGATCGCCTGGCCGATCTCGTTGGCTGTGCTGGCCTTGGCCAGCAGGGCGTCAAACAGTTGCTCCTCTTCCTGCTTCCGGCCAGCGCGGCGAAATTCCGTGACCAATATGTTCGTCAGGTAGAGCGGGACGTCTTCCGTACCACCGGAGGCCGCCAAATGCCGGCGGACCGATTCCAGCGACTGCTGGGCGAGCTGGAGGTCGGCCTCGGACAGCGGCGGCGTATTGTCCTGCTGGCCGGCGCGGGGCGATCGCGGTCCGGATCGCGACGCGAGTGACGTGAGGAACAGCGACTGCCCTGCTACATCCCCCATCAGGGCCAGCTTGCGGGAGACGTCGAGCATCGCCAGGTTACCCTCCGTTCCCTGGTCCATTTCGCCGGTCACCGACAAGAGATAAATCCAGTCCCATAACTGACGGGCGGTTGGCTTGTTCGACGCTGCCTTTTCCCGGTAGGCGGCAACGATGTCGCCGCTCTTTTTATCCGCTAAAGCCAACTGGTACGTCCAACCGAGTGCCGCCATCCGCGCCTGGGCAAAAGTCAGCGGACTCCAGATCCCCATCCGCGCGGATCCGTAATAGTCTGGAGGCAACAAGCCGACCGCCGCGCGCACCTGGTAGGCGTAATCCAAGCGGGAAGTGGCTCGTAACTGCGCCGTGACGCTGCGGGCCGCCGAACTCATCGTGCTCTTGGCCGCTTTGGCGCGGCGGTTCTTCTCGGCAATGCCCGGCGCGTCGTCGTCGAGGGAAAGGGCGAGAATCGCGCCGAAACGGCTGGCGGCCTCTTCATTCCTGTTCTGTTTGGTCAACGCCAGACCCTCGCGATAGAGCAGCTCCCAGTTGTCGGGCGCTTCGCGGAGCTTGGCCTCCGTGATGAGGAGTGCCGTCTCGTACTGTCCGGAGGTGAGCAGCGAATCCAGGTTGCGCAGCAGCTTTTCGGGGTCTTCTTCGCGGGTCGTGAGGCGAATGAGGATGGAGGCACTTTCCTGTTCCTGGCCATTGGCCGAGAGCAGCGTCGCCAGGCGATACTCCGTCTCCGGTCCGGGAGCAAGCTGCACGAGCTGCTCCTGGTATTTCACGGCAGCCGGCAGGTCCCCTTCGGTCTCGGCGAGCTTGGAAAGCTGCTGCAGCAATTGCGTATCGCGCGTATTCTCGTTCAGCAGGCTCTCGAGCTCCTGCCGCGCCATGCCAAAGTCGCCGGCCGCATGGAACGCCTGAGCCAGGCAGATGGTCGCTTCGCGCTTGTCGTCGGAATCCTGACGCAGCCGCGTCAGCCGCTCCAGCAGCCGATCGAAATGGTTCGTTTGCAGGTAGAACTCGGCGAGCTTGGAAACGATGGCCAGCCGCCCTTCCAGGTCGCTCGTCTTCTCCCACGCGTTCCAGTACAGCTCGATCGCTTCGTCGGTGCGGAACTGCCCGGCGAGCGCATCTGCCAGCGTCATCGACGTCTTGGGATCGCTGGGGTTGATCCGCATGGCGCGGCGGAGCGCCTGAAGTCCCTCTTCTTGCTCGCCCAGTCGGAAACAGAGATCAGCCAGGAAGTCATAGTGTTCCGTATTGCCGGGGGCCGAAGCGACCAGATCGCGCCCTGCTTGAATCGCCTGCTCGATGCGCCCGAGCTGGGATTCGAGCTGCGCGATCCGCCGCAGGTAATCGCCGCGGGCCCGGCGGTCGATCGTGGCCAGCTTGCGGTTGAGGTCGGCGGCCGCCTGAAGCTCGCCGGCCTCTTCGTGGATGCGGGCCGCTGCCGCCAGCGCGGGAATCGATAGGGGCTCGCGCTTGAGGGCTGCCGCGATCGACTGCGTCGCTTCCGTCGTTTGCCGCTGCGTCTGCTGGTAGCGGGCCAGGAGGTAGAGCTGCTCAAACGACGGCTCCCCTGTGGCGACGGCCGCGGCCAGATCGGCCGTGCGTTTCTCGAGCGTGCCTTCGAGCTGGTAGACCTTGATCTGCTCCTGCAAGGTTGCCTCGCGCTCCTCTTCGTTTTGCGCCAGCGATTCCGCCTTGGCGAGATACGCCAGTGCCTCTGGATACTTTTCGCCTTGGGCGTGGAGCGCTGCCCCCTTCAGCGCCAGGCCAAAATCCTTCGGGTCGAGCTCGACGGCCGCTTTGATCTCCGGGAGCGATTGCTCCACATATCCAAAGGACGCCAGCACTTCCGCCAGCCGCGCCAGATTCGCTGCCGTGCGGTTCTTGCCGCTGGCGATCTGCCGCCAGGTGGCCAGGGCATCATCCGGCCGCTTGAGCTGGTGGTAGAACTCGCCGAGGTACTCGCGATACTGCGGCTCGGTCGGCGCGAGCTCGACTGCCTTTTGATAGAGGGCCAATGCCGCCTCACTCGCTTCGGCATGTCGCAACAGGTCGGCCACCTGCGTGGCGATAAGCGGGTCCTTCGGCCGGGCCGCGACGAGCCGCTGCCAGATCGCTTCGGCCGCCTTGAGCCGATCGTCCTTGGGGCGCGACGTGTCGCGGAGGATCAGCTTGCCCCATTCGCGGAGGAAATCGGGGTTGTTCGGCTCGCTTTGGTCGAGCAATTCGAATTGCCCGATCGCGTCGGCATACCGCTGATCGTCCACCAGTTGCTGGATGAACGCCAGGCGAAGCTCCTTGCGGGACGGGGCGAGCTTCAGCGCCTTGTCGAGCCACTGCTGCGCTTCGGGGACGCGCGCCTGCCGCGCGAGGATTCGCGCCAGCCGCGCCATGGCATCCACGTCTTCGGGATTCCTGCCGACCCAAGCCTCATAGTATTTCGCCAGCCCGTCCTGATCGTCGGTCCGCAAAAAGACCTGCTCGATTCGCCGCCGCACATCGCGGAACAGCCAACTCGCCGGGTTCAGCGTGGCTAAAAGTTTTTCCAGGTCGGCGATCCCTTCGGCCGAGCGCTTCAGTTTGACCTTCAGCTCGGCCGCCTCGACGAGAAATACCGTGCGGCGATAGTCGTCCTTGACGAGCTTGGCGAGGGCTTCGTACCGCGGCAATGCCTGGTCGGCTTGTCCCTCTTCGGCCAGCGTGGCGGCAATCTGTTCCTGGACGCCGGCATCCCCCGGAAAGAGCATTTCCAGCCGGGTCCAGACCTCGAGCGCCTTGTCCGTGCGCTGGGCCCGTTGATGGACCCGCCCCAGCGCTTGGAAGATCGGCAAAAGGTCGTTTTGCGGCGGCTTGCGGCTGATCGCCAGTTCGAACGCTTCTACGGCCTTATCGGGTTGACCGACCAGCACCAGCGATTGGGCCCAGTAATACGGCGCCTGAGCGTCCTGCGGCAGTGCCTCGGTCGCCTTGGCGAACGCTTCTGCCGCGGCCGCATCGCGTCCCCGCTGTGATTCGACCAGGCCCAAGATCATCCAGGCGGCGCCGTCGGCCGCGTTCTCCTTAACCCGCTGGCGATAGCGCTCGACGAGAGCATCCAGCGTTCCCCCTTCGACGTGAAAGCCGTAGATCCTATCGAGGGCGGTGCCGCGGCGCGGATTCTTTTCCAGCACGGTCACGAACCGTTCGACGATTTTCTGCTGCCGGGCCACCTCGTCATCGACGTCGGCCGCCGGGTTCTGAGCCAGAACCGAACGCTGGACCGTCACAAAAAGGACAGCGATGACGGCAACGAGGCTGACAAGCTGCCTGGCCTGCGTGAGAATACGACGCATGGTGCGCTCCTGGCGCCGGTGGCGCGCTGGCGAAAGACTCCTGGCCGAGACGAGTTCACTGATTCTGGCCAAGCCGCTGGCGAGAGTCAACAAAGTGCAAGCAGGTCAACGGCCGCGAGAAAAAGGTGGATTTGTCTTGACTTTACTCCCTATCTGGCGAACGACAGGCCGAAAATCGCTGCGCTCGTAGCAATCCTCCGGCGAGCTTGCTACCGTATGGGTGTCCAGGGAAGCGTTCGGCCGCTTGTCTTGCCGCATTCACGGATATCACCCATGTCAGAGCCTGTTGCGCCTGCGCAGCTCAAAGAACAACTCGATCGGTTTCGCGAAGATTTCCTCTTGCTCCGTGATGAAGTCGGCAAAGTGATTGTCGGCCAGATCGACATCCTGGACGATACGCTTACGGCGCTGATTGCCGGCGGCCACGTGCTGCTGGAAGGAGTGCCGGGGCTGGGCAAGACGCTGCTGGTGCGAACGCTGGCCGACGCACTGCACCTCAAATTCCAGCGAATTCAATTCACTCCCGATTTGATGCCGGCCGATCTCATTGGCACGAACGTCGTTCTGGAAACGCCCGAGGGAGGCAAGCGTTTCGAGTTTCAGCCGGGACCGATCTTCGGCAACATCATCCTGGCCGACGAGATCAACCGGGCCACTCCCAAGACGCAGTCGGCCCTGCTGGAGGCGATGCAGGAGCACTCGGTAACCGTCGCCGGCCAGACCCACCGCTTGACTGAGCCGTTCTTCGTGCTTGCCACGCAGAACCCGCTGGAGATGGAAGGGACCTATCCGCTCCCCGAAGCCCAGCTCGACCGCTTTTTCGCCAAACTGCTGGTCAAGTTTCCGAAGTCAGGCGAGATGGAAACGATCCTCGACCGCACCACGGAAAAGCTCAAACCGCAGGCTCAGCCGATCCTCACCGGCCAGCGGATCCTGGAGATGTCACAACTCGTCCGCGAGATTCCGATTGCCGGTGAAGTGCGGCGGTATGGCATTGCCTTGGTGATGGCCACGCATCCCGAGCACGAGCTGGCGGCGCCGATCGCCAAACAATACGTCCGCTACGGCAGCAGCCCCCGCGGCGCGCAGGCCCTGATCCTCGGGGCGAAGATCAAGGCCATCCTCGACCATCGCTACCACGTCGCCCGCGAGGACTTGAAGGCCGTCGCTCCCGCCGTCCTACGGCATCGGCTGATCCTCAATTTCGAAGGGCAGGCCGAGGGGGTTTCGACCGACGACGTTGTCGCGCAGATCCTGCAATCGGTGAAGCCAGCCACCTTGGCGGCCTGATTTCTCTTTCTGCGGGCGGAAAAAATGCCGCTGTTCGACTCCGACTTCCTGAAGAAGCTCGAGTACCTGTCGATCGTCTCGCGGCGGGTGTTCCGCGGCTCGCTCCTCGCGCAGCGGCGGACGATGCAGTTCGGCAGCGGCATTGAGTTCGCCGATCACCGGGAGTACACGGCCGGCGACGACTTGCGGTACCTCGACTGGAACATCTACGCCCGGCATGGGGAGCTGCTCCTCAAGCGGTTCCAGGAGGAAGAGGACCTGCACGTTTACTTCCTGCTCGATTGCTCGCGGAGCATGGCCTATGGCACGCCGCCGAAGTTCGATCTGGCCCGGCAGGTGACGGCGGCCCTGGCGTACATCGCGCTGGCCGACCTCGACCGGATCAACGTCGTCGCGTTTGCGGATCGGATCGTGGACGAATTCCCGCTGACGCGCGGCAAGGCGCGGATCCTGCCGCTGCTCGACTTCCTGGAAAACCTCGAGCCGCAGGGGACTGACACCGATCTGGCGGGATGCGTGAGGGAATTTGCCCGCCGCAGGCAGCGGCTGGGGCTGGCCGTCGTGGTCAGCGACCTGTTCGCCCCCGCAGGCTACGACCAGGGACTGTCGCAACTGCGTCATCGCCGCTATGAGCCGCACGTCATCCAGCTCCACGATCCGGCCGAAGCCGATCCCGACGTGCTGGGGGACGTGGAGCTGCTGGACATCGAAAACGAATCGACTCGGAAGGTGACGGTGACGGAAGGGAACTTGAAAGCCTATAAGCGGCTCTTTGCCGAGCATCAGCAGTCCGTCGCCAGCTACTGCTGCAACTACGGACTGGGCTGCACGCAGTCCACGAGCCGCGTGGCGTTTGACGACCTGGTATTGCGGATGATGCGGGCGGCAGGAGCGGTCGGGTAGCGCCATCAACTCCAAGAGCGGACAGGACGGGAAAATGACCAATGACCAAGCCCCAATGACCAATGATGGCCAATGCATTGGTCATTGGGACTTGGTCATTGGTCATTTGCGGCCCGCTATGGCTAGGGAGTCGCATTCATGAGCTTAGCCGCCCCCTTCGCCCTGGCCTGGGCCGCACTGACGGTCCCCCTCGTGATCTTCTACATCCTGAAGATCCGTATGCGCCAGGTGCCGGTCTCGACCACAATCTTCTGGCGGCAGATTTTTGACGACAAACGGCCCCGCTCCCTCTGGCAGCAACTGCGGCATTGGCTGTCGCTGCTGGTGCAGATTGTGTGGCTGCTGCTGCTCGTGCTAGCGCTGGCGGAGCCCTACTTCTCCTGGGAAATCCTGCAAAAGAAGCGGGTGATCCTGGTGATCGACAGCTCGGCCAGCATGAACGCGACCGACGTGGCGCCGAGCCGGCTGGAAGCGGCCAAGAGCGCTGCGCGGCAAATCGTCAGCCGGCTTCGCTTTCGGGACGAGATGGCGGTGATTGCCGCCGGGTCGCAGCCGCAGGTGATGTGCGGCTTGACGGGACACGAACGGACGCTGATATCGGCAATCGACGCGGTGCCCCGGACCGACGGTCCGACCAAAATCGCCGAGGGGGTCGAGCTGGCCCGCCGCCTGCTCGCCGATGTGCCGCGCGGCCAGATCGTCGTCCTCTCCGACGGCGGCTTCGAACAGAGCGGGAAGCTCGCCAGCGATCCGCAGGTCAAGTTGCAGACCTTTGGCAACGCCAAGACGGCCAACGTCGGCATTACGAATTTCCAGGTGCGGCGCAGCCTGGTCGATCCGGTGGGATACGAGATTCTCGTGGAAGTCGCCAACTTTTCGGACCAGCCGGCCGAATGCCGGCTCGATATCGATCTGACGGATCGGCCGGTGGATGTGATCCCGCTCAAGTTGACCGCCGGACAAATCTGGAGCCAGACGCTGGAAAAGACGTCGCCCGAAGGGGGCCGGCTGATCGCGCGGCTCAACTCCAGCGACGCGCTGGCGGAGGACAATGAGGCTCAGGCGATCCTTCCCCATCGCCAAATGCAGAAGGTGGTGCTCGTCACCGCCGGCAATTTGTTCCTGCAAAAGGCCCTCGAGGCCAATCCGCTCGTCGAGCTAACGGTGGTCAAAGAGCTGCCGGCGAAATTCGACCCGGCAGCCGTTTATGTCTTGCACCGGCAAGTTCCCCAGAGGCTGCCGGCAGCCAGGTTGCTCGTGGTGGATCCTGCCTCGGGGTGCGATCGCTGGCAACTGGGAGAGAAGCTCGAGAACCCGATCGTGACGAAGCAGGATGCCGATTCGCCCCTCATGCGGCACGTGCGGCTGGACAACGTGCTTCTGCCTGAGGCGCGCAAGCTCGTTCCGACGGAAGGGGCGCAAGTGCTCGTCGGCGCCGTTAGCGGCGACCCGCTCTATTTCGCCTTGGAGCAGGACGGCCGCAAGGCGCTCGTCCTGACCGTCAATCTCGACGAGGGGGACCTGACCTTCCGCACGGCATTTCCCATCATGGTGACCAATTCGCTGGCGTGGTTCGCCGGTCAGGCCGCGGAGCTGCGGGAATCGCTGGCCACGGGATCGGTGAGTGAAATCGAGCTTCCGCAGCTCGCAAAAACCGCCAGATTGGTGCTGCGTGCGCCGGGAGGAAAGGAGCGGCAATTGCCCGCCGCCGCAAAAGCCTCGATTGGACCGCTCGACGAAGTCGGCATTTGGTCGGTCGTGGCTGCGCGTGAGACATCAGAACACGAAGTGAAAAACGCGGAACAACCTCCGCTCGTGGAGTTGGCGTGCAACCTGGCCAGCCGGGCCGAAAGCGACCTGCGGGTGCCCGAAGCCTTGAGTCAAAGCAAGACCGCCGAGATCGCGGCGACGAGTTGGTTCGTCCGGCCGATCTGGTTTTATCTGGTCGGATTGGCGTGGGTCGTCGCCGGCGGGGAATGGTTCCTGTACCAGCGGCGCTGGATCGCGTGAGGGGCTCATGACCAGCCGTACCAAGCATTGGTTAGGAATCGTCGCAATAGGTATTCTGGGCGCAGTCGCCACGCAATTGCTTTGGCTTGCCGGGCTTTATCCCCCGAACGACATGACAGGCTACTCCTTCGAACTGACGCATCCCCTTCGCCTGCTCGGCCTGGCCGTGCTGCCGCTCTTGGCGTGGTACTTCTACAAGAGCCTCGTCGATCTGCCGCGCTGGCAGCGTGGCTGGTCGCTCGGGATTCGCTCGCTGATCGTGCTGCTCTTGGTGCTGGCGCTGGCCGGACTGACCTGGCTGCACCCGACCCACGAGCCGTTCGTCGTGTTCGTCGTGGACCAGAGCGTCAGCGTCGGCGATGAGGGACGAAAGGGTGCCGATGAATTCTTGACGGCCGCGCTGAAAGAAGTCGGCAACAAGCCGTTTCATCTCATCCCCTTCGCCGCGCAGCCGGAATTGCCGACGAAAGAAGTGACGAAGAAGGAGTCAGGGGTCAGGGGTCAGGAGCCGGGGGCCGCGAGTCCGCCCGGGACCAACCTCGAGGCCGCACTCGAAGCGGCAGTCGCTTCCTTGCCGCCGGGATATGTGCCGCAGGTCGTGCTGCTTAGCGACGGCAATCAGACGCAAGGGGACGCGCTGCGGGCAGCCCTGCGTGCGGGCATGCCGATTTCCACCGTCCCGCTGGCGACGCGCAAGGATCCCGAAGCGCAAGTCTCCTCCGTCGGGCTGCCGGCCCAGGTGCGGCAAGGGGAGCCGTTTTACGTCGAGGTCGTGATCGACAGCAACCACGACGACGAAGGTTTGATCCAGGTCTACCGCGGCGATCATCAGGTCGTCAGCGAACGGAAGACCATCAAGAAAGGGGAGAACCGCTTCCGCTTTCAGCAGTCGATCCAGACCGAGCGGCTGGCCAGCTTTTCCGCGCGCGTCAGCGGCCTAAAGGAAGACACGCTGCTGGACAATAATGCCGAGAGCGGGCTCGTGTATGCGGCCGGCAAGCCGCGGGTGCTGATCGTGGAAAGCGATCCGAAGCTCATTCGCGAGCTGGTGATGGCGCTGGAACAGGAGGAGATTCAGGTCGATGTCCGCCCGCCGCAGGGAATGCCGGACAATCTCGCGGATCTGCAGAACTACGAGCTGCTCGTGCTGTCGAATGTGCCGGCGACGGACCTGTCGCAAAAGCAGATGGAGGTGGCCCGCACCTACGTGCAGGAGCTGGGGGGCGGCTTCATGATGCTCGGCGGCGAGCAGTCGTTCGGCCTCGGCGGGTACTACAAAACCGTGCTGGAAGAGATCCTGCCGGTGCGCAGCGACTTCGAGAAAGAAAAGGAGAAACCGAGCCTGGCGATGGCGCTGGTGATCGACAAATCCGGCTCGATGGACGGCGACAAGATCGAGATGGCCAAGTCGGCCGCCCGTTCTGCCGCCGAACTGCTGTCCAATACGGATCAGGTCGCCGTGATTGCGTTTGACGGGGATACGTACGTCGTGAGCGAAATGCAGTCTGCCGGCAACAAGGGGCGGATCAGCGACGACATCAGCCGCATCGAGTCCGGCGGCGGCACGACGATGTATCCCGCCCTGGAGCAGGCGTACGAGATGCTCCAGAGCACCGTCGCCAAGCTCAAGCACGTCATCGTCCTCACCGACGGCGTCTCCTCGCCGGGGGATTTCGCCGGCCTGGCTCAGGCCATGGCTCAGGACCGAATCACCGTCAGCACCGTGGCCATGGGGGCCGACAGCGACACGGCACTCCTCGAAGAAATCGCCAAGACCGGCCAGGGGCGCTACTACTTTGCCGACGATCCGGCCAATGTGCCGCAGATTTTTGCCAAGGAAACGGTCACGGCCAGCAAGAGCGCCATCGACGAGCAGCCCTTTGTGCCGCAAGTCGTGCGGGCCAGTCAGGCCCTCAAGGAGATCGACCTGGAAAGCGCCCCGTTTCTGCTCGGTTACGTGATGAC
Source organism: Pirellulaceae bacterium (assembly GCA_035512595.1). Classification (GTDB taxonomy): domain Bacteria; phylum Planctomycetota; class Planctomycetia; order Pirellulales; family Pirellulaceae; genus DATKDU01. The sequence continues at coordinate 7,162 of DATKDU010000140.1, read as the reverse complement.
GCGACCCAAGCCGACGTGCGAAGTAATTCTCGCTACGGAAAAGGGAGACCCACTGCTCGTCTGGTGGCGCTACGGCCTGGGAATGACCGTCGCCTTTACGTCCGACGCCAAGAGTCGCTGGGCTGCCGAGTGGTTGACCTGGCCTGGCTACGGAAAATTCTGGGCCCAGGTCGCCCGCCACACGATGCGCAAGAGCGATGCCAAGGGGGTCGCCGTCGAGATCGCCAGCCGCGGCGGCATTGCCACCGTGTCGCTCGACTCCGTCGATCCCTCCGGCCGGTTTCTCAATCAGGCCGAAACGGAGATGACGCTCATCGACCCGCTGCTCGCCAGCCGGAAAGTGTCGCTGGTGCAGACTGCGCCCGGTCGCTACACCGCCAGCTTCCGCACGGACAAGAGCGGCGCGTATCACCTGGAGCTGACGCAGAAACAAAATGGCCAGGTCGTTTATCGCCAGTCGCGGGGGTTGAGCGTGGGCTACAGCGACGAGCTGCGACTGCGACCGACCAACGAACCGCTGCTCAAGTCCATTGCCGAGGCATCCGGCGGCAAGTACCAAATGGCCGCCGGCGAGGTCTTTGCCCCGCAGACACGCACGGCCCTGCGACCGACGCCGCTGTGGCCGTGGCTCGTCACGGCGGCGGCACTGCTCTTGGTGCTGGATGTGTTCCTGCGGCGGATTGACTTGAACCTGCTGTTGGGGCGTCGGCCGGCCGCCGCTTGGGCGCCGGCCAAATCAGCCGCCAAACCTCGCGGCGGCAGTCGGAGGCGGACCAAGACCCCGGTCGGTTTGTAACCTCTGGGGCAAGTGCGGGCGGCAAAATGTGTTGGCATTTCAAGCCCGAACCTGATACGCTTACCCCAATCAAGGCGAGGCGCCCGGCTTTCATTGCGGAGACCAGTCATGGGCAAAACCGTCCAACTTCATTTGCAGCCGGTTCGGGTTCGGCAACGGCTACAACGAGCCTTGGCAATTGGCGGCTGGGGCCTGCTCACCGGCTCCATGATCGGCCTCATCGCGGCAGCCGTCAATTTCTGGTTCGGCCTGCTGATGGCGAGCTGGATCCCGCTCGCGATCGCCTTCGTCGGCGTTGCCGCGGGAATGCTGGCGGGCTGGCTGTGGCAACACGAGCTGCGTGAAGCAGCATTCGCCGTCGATCAGCACTACCGGCTGAAAGATCGGGCAACGACGGCCCTGGAATTTGCCGGTCGGCAGCAAGCCTCTGTGGCGTGCCAGCTCGCGCTCGATGACGCGCTGACGCACCTGAAAGGGGTCAACCCGCGCGAAGTGGTGCCGCTGCGAGTGCCGCGAGTGGTTCCGTATGCCGTGGCAGCGCTGTTGGCGACCGGAATCCTCGTCGGGATTTCGGTGTGGAACAAGCCGGCCATTGCCGAGCCGCCGACAGCGCTCGACGTCGTCGTGGCCCAGGCGGATCGGATCACCGACGAGTTGAAAGAGCTCGAGGAGTTCGCCAAGGAGGAGAAAAACACCGAAATCGAGAAGCTGGTCGAGGAGATCAAGGCGGCGGCCGAAGAGTTGCGCAAGCCGGGGGTCGATACCCGCGAGGCGCTGGCCAAACTTTCCGAGATGCAAGCGGCGCTCCAGCAGGAGCAGGCCAAATACAACGTGGCGGCCATGGACGCGCAGCTCAAGGCGGTTGGCGAGGCCCTCGCGCTGGCTGAGCCCCTCGCCGAAGCGGGGCAGGCGCTCTCCAGCGGGCAGTACGAGAAGGCGGCCGAACTGCTGGAGCAACTTGAGCAGCCGCAGCTCGACCGGCAGACCGAAAAGGCAGTCAAGGAGAAGCTCGATGCGGCCGCGAAGCAAATGAGCGACCACGAGCAGAGCAGCCTCAGCAAGGCGGCGGGTGAAATGTCGCAGGGGCTCGGTGGCGACGGCAAAAAATTCTCCGAGGGGAGCAAGAAGCTGGCCGGCGAAAGCCGCAAGCAAGGCAAGCGGAAGAAGCTGTCCGATCTGCTTCAGAAGCAGTGCAACTGCCTCAGCGAGTGCAAGGGGGAATGCGAGTGCGAAGGGAATAACAAGTCGCTCGGCAAGAGCAAAGGGAAGGGTGGCAAGAATTGGGGCCTGGGGGCCAGCGGCGGCGAGCTTGGCGAGCGCACCCCGCAGCTCGGGGGAAAGAAGATGGAAAAGATCACCGGCAAGCAATCGGACGAAGGGGATATCGAGGTAGAGACGACGCATTCCCCCGAGGGGACGCAGGACGCCCAGCGCGGCTACCGGGAAAACTACGCCAAGTACAAGAAAATCTCCGAGTCGGTCCTGGAAAGCGAACCGATTCCCCTCGGCCATCGGCAAACGATCCGCCGCTACTTTGAATCGATCCGGCCGAATGAGGCCGAGACCGATGAAGTCAACCGGCGGACCTCGCAATAGCCGTGGCTGAGGGGGCGGAACCTGCCACTGGCCTCGCGGCGGCGCTCACCGCATTCGGGCCGCAAAGATGCGACGTCGCCGCTACCGCGCGCTCCCACTTTTCCCTCGCCTGGCGGCGGTCGAACTCTTTGTCGCTGCTGCGCCGCGGCAATGATCGTCACGATTCCTCAATTGCGTTGGGCAGAGCGCCAAATAAATCGTCAACTTGCTCGCGCATCAACTTGTCGGTCGCGTCGTAAAGTTGACTCGATCCGGCCACCGCGGGGCTCTTTGGTCGCAGGATCACGAACGGCCGTTCGCATTGACCGACGGGAAAGGTTCGTTGGAAGCCGTCAACAAGCCGCGCTTGCCAGGACCGGTTTCTGCTTTGCCCTCCCGCGACTGGCTGTTTTCGATTCAATTGAAAACGGCCTGATCGCTCGCCAAGGCGTCTGCGCGGAAATCGTCGCTGGGCACGAAGGTGTCGAGCGCCGGTCAATCTGCCGCCGACAACGCAATCCGCGGCGTAACCTCAGGATTGACCACGTGCGGCGGCCAGCGGCCGAGCAGCACTTCGGCGGCGTGGCGAGCACCGCGGGTTTTCGAGTCGAGCGACGACTCGACCGAACTGCCGGCACAGTGCGGAGTCAGAATCACGTTGTCGAGGTCCAGCAGCGGATGGTTGGCAGGCGTGCCGGGCAAGGCAAAGACGTCGATCCCCTCGAAAACGTCGAGTGCGGCTCCAGCAATCCGCGCCGTACGGAGCGATTCGACCAGGGCCGCTTCCTCCACGAGTGCGCCGCGAGCCGTGTTGATCAGCACGGCGGCCGGCTGCATCAGTGCCAGCCGCCGGGCATCGAGCAAATGCGTAGTCTCAGCGGTGAGCGGCAGATGGAGCGACACATAATCGCTGCCGGCCAGCAACGGGTCGAGTTCCATCAGTTCGACATTCAATGTGCGGGCAATCTGCTCATATTTTTCCGGCGTGCGAGCCCAGGCCACGATCCGCAGGCCGAGTGCTGCGGCTCGCTTGGCAACGGCCTGGGCGCTGGCACCAAAACCGACGAGGCCTAGTGTCCTGCCGGCGACGCGATGCACGCCGCTGTGACTGCGCGCGGTCCAGTTGCCCGTTCGCATGGCATCCATCATGTAGGGCAATTGGCGAGCAGCGGCCAGGAGCAGCGCCAGCGCGTGCTCCGCCTGCTCGGCGATGCAGAAGTCGGGGACGTTGGCGACGACGATTCCACGCTCCGTCGCTGCCGCCACGTCGATCTTATCGGTCCCCGCGCCGAGCCGTGAAATGACGCGGCATTTCTCCAGCCCGCCGATAACCTCGGCCGGCACGGACGACGAAACTATCAAAAGCGCATCGCAGTCAGCCGCAGCGGCGAGAATCTCGTCGGGGTGCTGCCCCTCAAGCGCCACCAAGGCGGCGCCGGCGCGCGACAACTCACTGGCCTCCGCCGGTTCGACGGGATAAGTGACAGCATTCAATCTCACCGCACGGAACATCTAGGTGGCTGGGCTGATTTGTTTTTCTTGTTGTTATTTTGAGCATTACTTATCCTGTGCAACCAGCTAAGCGCCCAGCATGGGCAGATAGCCGGCGCTATTCGTCGAATTCTAGCGGAGGTTTAATCGGCTACCCCAATTTCTTCTGCCATTTACTCACCTTTGCACATCTTGTCTGTTAGATGGCTGAGCCTGAGTCCGCGCAGCCCCGGCCGTCATTGACGCCAGCCAGCCGTGGCGTCGCAAGCCCGTCACAGCCACCAAAATCGCTTATGTCCGATCCTCGTGTATTCTTCGCCGCCGAACGCACGCTGCTGGCCTGGGTCCGCACCGGGCTGACGGTGATGGGGTTCGGCTTCGTCGTGGCCCGGTTCGGCCTGTTCCTGCGGCTGCTGGCCGCCCAGCACGTCGCCGGCGAATCGCCGTTCCATGCGTCGCCGTTTTCCAGCATCGTCGGCATCTCTCTCGTCGTCGTCGGCTCCCTGACGCTCATCGCCGCCGCCTGGCAGCATCAGTGCTACGTCGCCATTTTGCCGCCGCAAGACATTCCCCCGTTCTATCGCACGTGGCTGGCGTCGATGCTGGCCTACTTGCTGGGCGCGATCGGGATCGCGCTGGCGGTGTATTTGGCGGTGTGACGACTTTGTAGGACGGCCCTTCCGGGCCGTCCAGTTTTTTGGACGGCCCGAAAGGGCCGTCCTACGATTCATTCCGCGATGCAATACAAAAACCTCTTCCCCCGCAAGAACATCTCCTTCCCCACAATCGCCGCCGAGGCGTCGATCGGGTCGTCGAGCTGGTTCGTGGCGAGGATTTCCAGCTTGTCGCCGTGGCGGATGACGACGGTGACGTCGTCGCGGCTGGTGAAGTAGATGCGGCCGGCGGCAGCGACGGGGGAGGCGTAGATGCTGCGAATGCCGGGCAGCCGCTGCGTCTCGATGATCGGCTTGCCGGTCGCCGCTAGGGCGCTGGTGAGAATGCCGTCGTTGGATTTGGTGAAGTAGAGCCGGTCTTCGTAGAGCACGGGGGAAGGGACGTACGGCGTGTCCCGGCCGAGTTTCCAGGCGATCTTGCCCGAGTCGGTCAGGTCCCCTGATTGATCGAGGGGCAAAGCGAAAGCGGCACTGCCGCGATGGCCGCTCATGCAGATGACGAGGTTCTCCAGCGCAACCGGGGCCGGCGTGACGTTGCTCACCTGGCCGCCGCATTCCCACAGCAACTCGCCGCTTTTCAGGTCGTAGCTGCGGACGCGGTTGGTGGCGCTGGTGACGACCTGCACTGAGCCGCCGCGGCTGACGATCAGCGGCGTGGCCCAGGCGCTCTTCTCGTCGCGGTCCTTCTTCCACAGCACGTCGCCTGTCGAGGCATCCTGAGCGACGATGAACGACGGGCCGTCGTGGTCCCACATGGTCACGAGGACGCCGTCATGCAAGGCCGGCGACGATCCCTCGCCAAAGCTCAGCCGCGTCTGCAACTTGCCGAAGTCTTTCTGCCAGACGCGATTGCCGTCGAAGTCATAGCAGTAGACGCCGCGCGAGCCAAAATTGACCCACAGATGCTTGCCGTCGGTGATCGGCGTGCTGGAGGCGAAATCGTTGTCGGAATGATGCCCTTCGTGCGGCACGACCTCGGTCGCCACCTGCTGCCACAGCATCTTGCCGCTGCCCCGGTCGAGGCACAGGACGACGAACTGGTAATAGTGGTTGGGAAAGACAATGCCGAAGGGGCGCTGCGGCTGATCCTTGGCTTCGGGAACGGCGTCGGTTTTCTTGTCGGTCTTGATCGCGGTGAGCAGGAAGATGCGATTGCCCCAGACGATCGGCGTGCTCGATCCTTCGCCGGGAATCTCGACCTTCCAGCGGACGTTTTTCGTCTCGCTCCACTCGGTCGGCGGGGCGCCGGTGGGAGCTTCGCCGGTGGCCAGCGGCCCGCGGAACTGGTGCCAGTGATTGGCAAGGTCATCGCCCAGCAAAACCACAGGAAACGAAGGGGCAACAAAAACAAGCGAAAGAAACAAGGCAATTCGGTTCATAGCGAAGACTCAGGCGAGGGTACTGGCGACAATGAAAAATCAAGGGATGCAGTGGGAACACTAATCGACACTAATCTTCGCTAATTCGTGTCGATTAGCGCGAATTAGCGTTCCCCACTCCCCTCGGGCGGTCTCGATTAGTGCCGGCATTACACCATCCGGTTCAACGGATTGCCAGATGCAGCCGGGCGAGAGAGCGATTACATTCATCCCTGTGACCCTCCCGCATCCGGAGACTTTGCCATGTTCCCCCGGCTATCCCTGCGATCGCTCTTTCTTCTAGCCCTGCTCGCCGTGGCCGGTCTGCTGCCCGATCCAGTTGCCGCCCAGGAGCCCCTGCACGGCCGCTACCTGTACGTCGTCACCCCCGGCATTCGCAACTACCTGGAGTTCGGCGGGGCCGGCATTCTGGTGTTCGACATTGACCACGGGCACAAGTTCGTCAAGCGGATCGAAACCGACGCCAGCCGCGAGCCAATGCCGGACAATATCAAAGGAGTCTGCGCCGACGCAGCCGGGAAGCGGATCTACTTTACGACCCGGTCGAAGCTGTACGCGGTCGATCTGGTGACCGAAAAGACGGTGTGGGAAATCAGCCCGGAAAGCGGCACCGACCGGATGTCGATCACGCCTGACGGCAAGACCATCTATGTGCCGTCGTTCGAGAAAGACACCTGGAACGTCATCGAAGCGGCCAGCGGCAAGCTCCTGGCGGAGGTCGTGACCAAAAGCGGGGCCCACAACACGGTCGTCAGCCGCGACGGCCAGCGGATGTACCTGGGCGGGCTCAAGTCACCGCTCCTCTTCGTCGCCGATACGAGCAGCCACGAAATTGTGCAGAAGGTCGGCCCCTTCTCCGGCGCGATCCGCCCGTTCACGGTCAATGGCCAGCGCACGCGGGCCTACATCTGCGTCAACGATCTGCTGGGCTTCGAAATCGGCGATCTAGAAGCGGGCAAGCTGCTGCACCGCGTCGAAGTCCAGGGTTTTCAAAAAGGAACCGTCAAACGCCACGGCTGCCCCAGCCACGGCATTGGCCTGACCCCCGACGAACGCGAAGTGTGGGTCGTCGATGCGGCCAACCAGCAGGTCCACGTCTTCGACAACACGGCCGACCCGCCGCAGCAAAAAGAAAGCATCCCCCTCCGCGAGCAGCCCGGCTGGATCACGTTCAGCCTCGACGGCGCATTCGCCTATCCGTCCACCGGCGAAGTGATCGACACGCACACCAAGAAGATCATCGCCGC
>DATKDU010000139.1:0-12341 GCA_035512595.1 Pirellulaceae bacterium | reverse complement strand
AGGGGCCAGGAGCCAGGGGCCAGGAGCCAGGAGCCAGGAGCCAGGAGCCAGGAGCCAGGAGCCAGGAGCCAGGAGCCAGGAGCCAGGAGCCAGAGGGCATCATGCTGGCTGCTGGTCCCTGGCACCTGGCTACTTTCTACTTCACCCGCTCCAGCCATTCCTTGAGGACCCAGCCGACCTTGGCCAACGAGAGCGCGGAGCAGTTTTCGGGGACGTCCTGCGTTGTGTGCCAGTAGGTCTGGCCGCGGGCGCGGGGGTAGTCAAAGTCGATGATGTTGATGGCCGGAATGCGGGCGATGCTGTTCAGCGCCAGGTGATCGTCGCGAATTTCCTCCATCCGCGTCTGCGGGATGAACTCCCGCACGCCGAGCGAGCGGGCCGTGGTCCAAATGTCGTTCACCAGCGCCTGCGTCTGGCGCGTGCGGAGGCTGTTGGGCTCGCGATAGATTTGCAGGTCCTTGTCCCCGATCATGTCCACCAGAATGCCGCAGCGGTAGCGATGCGGCGGCGGCTCGGCGACATATTGCCTGGCAAAATGCTCCGATCCAAGGAAGAACGGGTCGCGGTTGGAATCGAAAATGAACTCCTCGGCATCGAACAGGACAAAATCAATGCCGTAGGGGCATTTGAGCCCCTGCATGTGCTCGGCCATCTCGCACAGGAGTGCGACGCCGCTGGCGCCGTCGTTGGCGCCGATGAAGGTACCCTTGCGTTTGCGGGGATCGGGATCGTTGTCGGGATAGGGGCGGGTATCGTAGTGGCAGCAGAGCATGATCCGCTCTTTCTTTTCCGGATGCCACTGGACGATCATGTTGGCCAGCATGACCCGCGCGCCGTTGTCGGGGTGGCGGACTGGGAACTCTTGCAGGGAGACCTGTCCGCCGAGCTTTTCGAAGTGCGCCCGCAGATACTGCTGCTGCTTGAACATTCCCTGCGTGGCGGAGATGCGGGGGCCGATGTCGCAGATCGCCTGGAGATGCTCGTAGGCCCGCTGGCCGTTGAACGGAATGTCGGCCAGCGTCAGCTTCGATGCCTTGGGCCGCTGCCAGGCGATGGCTCCGCCGGAAAAGAGCAGGTAGCCCAGTCCGGCCAATAGCATCCCTGCCACACCCCAGAAAAAGATCGCTCCCCGGCTGACGCCGCGAGTGCGTGACGGCGGAAACAGGGCGTGGGACGACATGCGACGTGGGGATCCGGCGGCAGTGGGGCGAATGCATGCATTCTATGCGGGGAGCGTGCGGCCGCCTATGTCAGTCGAATTCGTCTTGTTGCGGCAGAGGGTTTTTTCCTAGAATCCTGCACCGCGAATGATCGCTTTAAGGAGGAGCACCATGAAAGGCATCCACCTGGCCGACATCACCCGACTGCACCGCGAGCAGGTCGTGCGCTGGCACGAGCGCGACGTGGACAACCCCTACGACGGACTGCTGGGAATCGCCTGCCGCCAGATGAGCTACAACTTCCTCCTCTGGCACGAGGAGGACGTGGCCCGCAGCCGCGATGTCTCCGACGCGCGGATCGCCCAGGTGAAGCGGGCCATCGACGGGTACAACCAGCAGCGCAACGACTGGATCGAGAAGCTCGACGACTGGATCACCGAGCGGCTGGCGGAGTTTTCGATTGCGCCGGCGGACGATGCGCCGCAGAACACCGAGACCCTAGGCAGCACGATCGACCGGCTGTCGATCCTGGCTTTGCGGATTTACCACTTGGAAGAACAGCGCGACCGGGCGGATGCGACGGCCGAGCATCGCGAGTCGGTGTCGCGCAAGCTGGCAGTTGCTTTACTGCAACTGGAAGACCTGTCGCGGGCCGCCCAGCAGCTCGCCGACGATCTGTTTGCCGGCCGCAAGCGGCACAAGACTTATCGGGCGCTAAAGATGTACAACGACCCGACGCTCAATCCGTACCTCTATCAGGCGCGGAAGGAAGCGGCATAAGCTCTTGCCCGTTTCTCACTTCACCTTCTTCATCTGCACCTTGTCGAAGCTGATCGTCCCCGTGCCGCCGAACAGGCCGATGCGGAAAATGCCTTCGCGGGCTTCGGCCGGAATCTTGAACGTCTTGCTCTCCTTGTGCCAGTCGGCAGTTCCCAGCAGCGGACCAATGCCGACGGGGTCGAGCTCTCGCCGCTGCTCATCGAACAGGGTGATGAAGATGGCCGGTGCCTCGTCCTGCTGCGTGCCACGGGTGCAGCCCTCCATTTTGACCATCGCGGAGATTTCCAGCTCCTGCACCTTGCGTCCGTCGATGGCAAACCCCTGCAGCAAATGAGCCGATAGCCCCGGCTCGCTGTTCTTGAAGGTGACGTAGTGCTCGCCATCGGGGGCTTGGGCGTCCGTTTCCCAGGTCACCAGCTTTTCGTAGTACCAGCCCGGCTGAGCGCCGCTCTCGAACGCTTGTTCCTCGAAGCTGCCGTTGAGCACGCGGGGGTTGGCCGGATCGGGCTTCACTTCCCGGCTCTGCTCCGCCTTGCCGGTCATCGGGACGAAGAGGGTCGGCAGCAGCGCCTCGGATTGCAGCTTCCCGTCCTTCTTCCGCAACAGATACAGCGTCTGCGAATAGCGCTCGCCGACCGGCACGACCATCAGCCCCCCTTCGGCCAATTGTTCGACCAGCGGCTGCGGCACCTTTTCGGGCGAGCAAGTCACGATAATCTTGTCGAACGGGGCGTGCTCCGGCCATCCGAGATAGCCGTCGCCTATTTTGGTATGGACGTTTTTGTATCCCAGCCGCGTGAGCACGGTGGCGGCGCGCTTGCCCAGGGGCTCGACGATCTCGATGGAGTAAACGTCCTTCACCAGCGGGCTGAGGACCGCCGCTTGAAAGCCGCTGCCGGTGCCGATCTCCAGCACCTTGTCGGTCGGCTGGGGGTCGAGCGACTGGGTCATGTAAGCCACGATGAACGGCGAGGAGATCGTCTGCTGCTCGCCGATCGGCAAGGCCATGTCCAGATAGGCTTTGGTGCGCAGGCCCGGGGTCACGAACTCGTGCCGCGGCGTATCCTGCATCGCCTTGAGGACCCGCTCGTCCTTGATGCCCGAGCGAACGAGCACCTCGTCCACCAACTTTTTTCGTGCCGCTTCGTACGGCCGCGGCTGTCCGCGGGCAGCCGTTGCCGTACACAGCACGAGCGCGGCGATCGCAGCCACTTGCCAATACAAAAAACGACCGGTTCGCACCATGGTCTGGCTCCTCGCGTGATTTCCCTTGGAAAGCGAAATCGGCGGCCCAATGGCAGCCGATGAAAAAAAGGGGCCGCCAGCCAACTTGTATATTATCACACCCCTTCGGAAGATACGTCACCAGCTTCCCGGCCCTCGGGCGGGACTGACCGGTCGGCAAGGTTTAACGAATATTCCATGTGTGAGGCGGTCTATGGCGGTGCTCGTTCGGGGTGAATCGTCGATCTGGCTGACCGTGGGCCGCATCACCGGCCCGGTGCTCGTGGTGGTCGGGGTGCTCCTCGTTCAGTTCGGGCTGATGCCCGGCTGGTTCGTGGTTGCCGGGGGGGCGATCCTGGCGGTGGGGCTGGAAGTGTATGCCGCCGTTGAGCGGAGCCAGCGGACGTGGGTCACCGACCGGGATGACGCGTTCGACGTTCAAGACCGGAAGGGAACCCGCACCTGGCGCGACGATCAGGTGACGGCGCTGGCCCTGGAATCGCAGCGCAAGCTTTCTAATGGCGAAATCGCGGGCTACAAGCGAACGTTCAGCGTCTGGGTGGAGAACGAGCCCGAGCCGATCGTGATGGAAAACACGATCAAGCTCAACCATAACGACCCGCTGGTGGACCTGATCAACCGGCTGATCGCGGCCTTTTCCGCCCGGATGGACGCCCAGTTGGATCAAGGCGGGACCATCGCGGGGGAGGGCTGGCACCTGGATCGCAATTACTTCTTCCACGGCCCCCCCGCGCAGCAGGAACAGGTGCCGCTGGCGGCCATCACGGCCGTTGAGCCCTTCGAGAATTCGATGTGCCTGTGGCAGCAGGGGCGCGATGACGCGTTCGCTCGCGTGCCGCTCAAAAGCCGCAACGCCTATCTCTTGCCAGCACTCATCGGCCCGCGGATGAAGAGCCCCGAGGAGCGTCCGGAGGAATCGTCGGCGACCGGCCTGGGCCGCATCCTGTTTGAGAAGAAGCCGAGTGCCGCCTGGCAGTCGGTGTTTGTCGTGGCGGGGGTCGTGGCGATCGTCGTCGGCATTGGACTTGCCATCGCTTATGCCACTCAGCCGCTGGAGATGCCATTGTTGTTCATCGGCATTGGCCTGTTGCCCGTCGGGATCGGCTGTTTCTTTGGGGCGGTGGCGCTCAAGCAGATGAGCTTCCGCTGCCATGAGCGGGGCGTCTACAAGGCCAGCCTGTTTGGCGACAAGATGCTGGCTTACAAGGACGTCGCGACCTTCACCTACACGGCGGTGCGGCATTACCACAACGGGGCCTACGTCGGCACCAACCTGTCGATGAAGTTCGACGCGCAGCCGGGGTCGGGATCGTCCTCCATCTCCTACAGCACGACGGTGCAAGCCGTTGACGACGCCCTCGATGAGCTTCGCGACATGATCAGCGGCATTCTGGCGGAGAACATGATCCAGCAACTGGCGACCAACCAGATCGTGCCCTGGACGAGCAACCTCACCTTCCAGCGGGAGGGAATCCAATATCGCCCTGCCGGCTGGATCAGCCGCGGCGAGGCGAAGTTCATGAAGTACGACGACTACGGCGGCTATAACATCGACCAGGGGGTGTTTTATTTGTACTTCAAGGGACAGCAGAAGCCGATCACCAACGAGCAGACGTCCGCGCCCAATTTCTATCCGGGGTTTTTCATGCTGCTAAGAATGCTGCATGTGAAGGAGTGAACCATGATCGCATACTTTCGGCGGCATTGGCAAATGCTCCTGGCGATGCCGCTGTTCTTGGTGGTGCTGTTTCTGGCCAACGTCTATCTCCGACGAATGGGCGCCGACCCGGACGAGCTCGCCAGCCCATCCCGAGTTTTGGTCGCGGCGCCCGAGTCCGTAAGTGAAAGCGAGTGCCGGGAACTTGCTGATCAATGGACGAAGGCCGCGCTGTCTGGAAACGCGGATGCCTTCGAATCGTTGATTGATTTCGATGAAATCGGCCGGCGGGCAAGTGCAGGCGTGCCGGTCGATGATCGCGGACTTGCGGCATCGATGAAGGGATTCAAGTTGAACTTTGTTAGTCAATTCAAGGACATTCCCAACCAGACCGGAAAACGCGGCAGCTATCGGCTGGTCGGAATCCGCCAGCGCGATGGGACGCACCGCGTGCTGATTCGCCTCGTAAGCGAAGACTCGACGATCAATTACCACGACTTGCTGGTCCAGCGCCGGCCAGGCGGGCCGCCCAAAGTCACCGATATTGATATCGCCGCAAGTGGAGAGCCAGTCACGGTGACCTTGCATCGGTACTTGGTTCCAGTCGCTCGCAGGTCCGGACAACGCACGACGGCCGAGCAGGAGCACGTGGACTCCATCGGCCGCATGACGGAAATGGCACAGCTTCAGGCGAAGGGCCAGCACGCGCAGGTCCTGGACTGCTATCGCTTGCTGCCCAAAAGCCGACAGAGAGAAAAAATCGCCCTAATCGCCCGCCTGCGATCCGCGACGCTGGTCAATCGCGAAGAACATGAATCCGCACTGCGCGACCTCAGGAAGTTCCACGCCGGAGACCCCTGTTTGGCGCTGGCATCGATGGACTTCCACCTTCGGTACGGAGATCATCAGCAGTTGCTGGATGCCGTCAACGAACTCGATCGCGTTGTGGGGGGCGACCCGTATCTCGATGTAATGCGCATCTCCGCTTTGTTTGGACTTAAGAAAGACGATGATGCATTATCGGCTCTGGCTGCCGTCAGCTCCTGGGATGATTCCCATTACCAGGTTCAATACATACTCCTGTTGACCTCCATCGTCAGCGGCCAATTCGAGAATACCGATCGCCATTTGACGATCTTGCAGCAGAACTTCGGTTTTCAATTGAGCGAGTTTGAAAGTCGTCCCGAGTTTGCAGAATTCGTCGCGCGCGAGTCGTATCAGGCTTGGAAGAAATCGCGCCGGGATCGTTGACTAACCGGCGATGCCATAACGACACGCTACGGCGAATGACCATACGCTTCCCGTTCAAACGGATTGTCCCAGTACGGGTGCTTGCCGCGGAGCAGCAGCCAGGCGGAGCAACCCAGGTAGGCGGGGATGAAGAAGATTCCCCAGCGCTCGTACTGGCGGACGTGAACCAGTTCGTGCTCGCGGGAACAGTCGAGATCGTCAAGAGTGCGGGCCAGAACGGTATGACCGAAGGTGATGGCCGCGGCGCCGCCGATGAGCGGCGCTCGCTTCAGTAACCACGCCGGAATGCCGCCGTGGAACTCAATCACGCGGCCGATGCGCTGCACCTTGCCGCCGGAGATCAACCCTAAACCTCCCAGGAACAGGCCCCACAGGGTCCAGGGGGAGGCCCAGAGGATCAAGAGCGAGGTGACCAGGCGAGACACAGGAGGGTTCAGGGAGAGGGTTGAGGGTTCAGGAGATTGCTCCAGCGTCCATCGTAGTGCCAGTGGGAATCGCGGCAACCTTTTTCTACTTCAATCCGGCCCGGACCCGCCATCATGCGGTAATCGCCTAATATCCCGTGTTTTCCCGTGCGAAATGCACTTCTGGCACTTCTGCCCAAATCGGCTAAAATCGGACCAAATCAGGGGGGTCGGGGTTTCACTGAAACCACCGTCAACCCGCCCGGAAGTACCGCTCGCCCGCCACTTCCCTCGCTGGCCAGGCTGCTGCCGCTGCTCACGCCTCCACCAGATCAATGCAGCTACCCGGCGGCAGCGCATGCGCCTGCCAACGCTGGCAGGCGCATGCGCGGCGGGCGGCTCGACCTCGACTTGCACCCGCGAGCCCTCGGCCCAGGTGGAACGGTCGCCCGGCTGCCGTCTGGTCCGCGAGGAGCAGCAGAGCCGCGGCTGCCCTACAGCTTCTCGCCGCAGACGGAGCAGCGCTGGATGACCCGGCTTTCGAGGACGACCACACTGCCGGCGATGTGGGTAACGGAAGAAGTGCCAGTCACCGAGCTGCCTCGCTGGCGGGCTCTCTGATCTCCACCTCCAGCCCGCTCGCCCTGTAGTTGGCGGCGACCTGCTCCGCCCGCTGGCGGCCGGTCACCTTCTCGCTGGCCACGATCTTGCCGATCACAGGCACGCGGCCGAGCACGCTGAACTCGTCGGCAAGATTGCCGGCTCGCTGGGCGCTGATTTCGGGCTCATTTGGCAACTGGACGAAGTCATCAATTCCGATCGCGCAAGCACTTGCAACTTGAGGGCTAAAAAGGGGCCATCCAAAACGACCTGGGTCGATCCGAGACAACAGATGAAAAATGCGGAAAGCGCCGACCGTCGCTGCCGTCAAGCGATTGATTCGGCGATCTTATCGCGTGAAGACCGTCTTGCCGTGGGTCAGGCCCTCCCACATTGTACGGAAGCCTTCCTCCGCCTGCTCCATTGGCAGAACGACACCAATCTCTGGCTCGATCCCGGCCTGGGAAATCAGGCGCATCATGTCCTGCATATCTTTCAGTGTGCCCATGATCGAACCGGCAATGGTGAGCTGATCGGCGACAACTGGAAGGAGGTTTAGTGTCAAATCAAACCCTGTTGTGCCGCCGACCGTCACCAGCGTGCCGCCGCGGGCGAGTGACGACATGCTGTGAGCCCAGGTGTCCGCCCCGATGTTATCGATGACGGCCGGCACCTTTCGAGGCAATGGCTCGTTGGAAGGGAAGGCCAGATGGGCACCGAGCACCTTGGCTTGCGCTCGGCCCTCTTCCGAGCGGCTTGTCGCCCAGATCTCGAAGCCGGCGGCCCGACCGAGCTGGATGAGCGCAGTCGCCATGCCGCCAGTCGCTCCTTGAATCAGCACTGTCTCGCCGGCCTGGAGTCCCGACTTGGTAAATAGCGCCCGGTAGGCGGTCAACCAGGCCGTGCCGAGGACCGAGGCATAAAGGGGCGACAGGTTCTTGGGCAGAGGGATCGCGTTTCGCTTCGGCAAGATGACGTAGTCTGCGAAAGTGCCGTGCATGAACTCGCTGGGAATGTGCCACTTGGGATCGAGCGTTTCGTCACCGCGCCAGTCATCGCTCCCCATCATTGGGTAGATCACGACCGGCGTGCCGTCATCCAGAGTGCCTGCCGCGTCATTGCCCAAAATGATGGGATAGGTGATGCCTTCGGGATGCCCACTTATCCCCCGTAGCGTGAAAATGTCGTGGCGATTCAGACTGGCGTGACTGATCCTCACGCGCACCCACCCTTCGGGAATGTCCGGATCAGGCTGTTCGCCGATCCTCAGTGCTGCAAGCGGATCGTCGGGAGCCGCGTGCGTCGCGTAGACTGCGAACATGGATTTTGATCTCCTAATACTCTAAAATCATTGCCTACGGGGTGATTTCCAACGACGCGATCTTGTCGTCTTCCAGCTCGAAGCAAAACCGCAGATTCACGGGGCTGCCGGGAAAGTTGCCGATGAGCCGGCTCGTGACAATGATCTTTCCATCCTGCTGTTGGCACTCAAACGGCTCGCTCGTGTACTGGTATTTGGTCGACGCATCCGTCTTCCACTGTTTGATTGCGGCCCAGCCGCGGTAGGTGTGTCCCTCATCCTTCACGACGGCGTTGTCCGTGAAGCACTGCGCAACGGCTTGACTGTCGCCCTGGTCAGCGGTGAAGTAGGCAGCGATGGGCTCTGGAAGTTCGAGTGTCATGGGTCACCTCTGCGGTTTGAGATTGTTGGGGACGCTTGCCCCCACGTATCTCATAGACACCTGCAAAGACTCACCGTGACAACTCCTGCCAAGATTCCTCAACTCAGACGCAGCGCTCCGCCCAAATCATCGCTGGCCAGCGCGCGCCGTAGCCAACTGATCTGGTCCGCCGGCTGGAGGAAGGGGTGCTCGAGGAAAATCTCGGAATGCTGCCGTTCAACGACATCCTCGATGTCGCGGACTGTTTCGGCAGCGATATCTTTAATGCGCTGGACATGCTTCCCAGCGAACAAGAGATGCTCTGGATCGACGTGGCCGTGCTCGATGAAACCTTTGGTCTTCTTCGGGCAACGGCAGGGGTTGGCCTTGTTGACCAGGCCGCACTGGTGGTTCATGAAGCTAGACAGGTCGCGGCGTGCGCGGGCCAAGCACTGACGAAAGTTGTCGGCGGTCATCTCCAAAACCTCGCCGCCCACCGTGTCACTCGCACCGAGGATCTCTCCGAGCGTGAAAACCAACCGCTGCTTGCGGTCCAGGCAGAGCAGCATGCCGGTGGTGCAGCCGAGTTTGGCTTCTTCAACAAGGAGCGGCACTTCCACGGGCACGCTGTTGGGATCGGGCAAGTCCAGGTTCGGTGTGCTGTCGATGGCGGCGCCATATTCGGCAAACGACGTCACCTGCGTCTCCCGCCGGCGGCGTTTCATGTTGAGTACATGGTTGGCAGCGATGCGATAGAGCCAAGTGCGGAACTTACTCTCGCCTTTGAACGTGCTGAGCTGGGTTATGACCTTAATCAGCACCTCTTGCGTCACCTCTTCCGCATCCTCGGGCTGGAAGACCATGCGGATGGCGATGTTGTAGACCCACGCCTGATGCCGGAGTACGAGTTCCTCGAGCGCAGCCCGGTCGCCGTTCTTTGCTCGGGTCACTAGGTCCGTATCGGTAGAATCGCCGTCAACGACTTCGGCAAACGGGTTGAACATGGCTGGGCTCCTTCGGCCGCAGAGACATTCTAATCAACTGCCCTTAGACACGGATAAAGAGCGAGTGTGACTCGCTGACGGTGGAGCTGCACTACATGAGCTGCCAGGGCGGAGTGGGGAGGCCAGGGCGCCAAGGTTAGAATCTCAGCATGTGCGGCCGCTTCAATCTCCGAACCCCGATGACGGTCCTGGCTGAGCAGTTCGTGTTCGACCTGGGACCGCTGGCGGGTGAAGCCTTTCCTCCCCGGTACAACATCGCCCCAACCCAGAAGGTCGCTGCCGTCCGACTGGTGGACCGCAAGCGGCAGCTCGCCATGCTCCACTGGGGCTTGGTGCCGAACTGGGCCAAGGATTTGAAGATGGGGATCAACACCATCAACGCGCGGGCCGACTCGGTTGCCGATCGGCCGGTGTACCGGGCGGCATATGAGAAGCGTCGCTGCCTGGTCCTGGCCGACGGCTATTACGAGTGGGAAAAGGTAGGCAAGGCGAAGCTCCCCTGGATGTACGAGGTGGACGGGGGCAAGCCTTTCGCGTTCGCCGGGCTGTGGGAGTGCTGGCAGGGAGACAAGCCTTACGCGTGGGAATCGTGCGCGACGATCACGACCGATGCCAACGAGCTGGCCACCTACGTCCACACGCGGATGCCGGTGATCCTCGACCCGGCCCACTACGACGCCTGGCTGGCGGGCGAGCAGATCCCGCTCGTGCCGTTCCCCGCGGATCGGATGACGGCCAAACCGGTCAGCACGTTCCTTAACAATGCCAGGAACGAGGGGCCGGAGTGCATTGAGCCGCGAGAGGAATTGAAATGACCGCCGCCCAAACCGCCGAGTTTGACCGTCAGCTAGCCGCTCGTGGCTGGCGCTATGACGTCGGCACTTCGGGAGTTCCGTCACGGCGACCAGGTGCTGGAGTGGGAGGACGTGATCGGCCTGATACCCGGCCTGTCTCTGGACGACCTCGCGGCGTACGAAGACGACAAGCGGGACCGACTGGGCGGAGCGACGCTCCAATAGACCAAGCCGATCCGCATCGCACTGTCGAACACCTCCAGGCGCGCGTAACCCTCCTCGATGATCGAGAGCGTCGTGTCGAGATCGGTGCCGTCCTGGAGTGCCTTCGCGAACGTTCGAAGGCCCGCGAACTGGAACTCGCCGTCCCAGTCCGCATGCCACTGCGGGATCTGCCAGAGGTTGGGATCGACGCGCGTCATGCCAAATAACGGACAGACATTCACTGGCCGGCCCGGCGCCAACCAGCTCTCGAATTCCGAGGACCGTTCCGCCGGGCCGGTCCAGTGCAGTGTCGGGTTATCCGGCGGCCGGACCGCCGCGATGCGATCTGCGATCACACGGTGGCTTGCGGCGCAACGATGACCGATGGTACGTCCGAATGGCCGCCACTCTCCCGCATCGTGGTGCGCGATTCAACCGTTTTCCTTGCAGCCCCTCCATCCGGGTTTGCCGCGAGGACCGCGTCCGGCGCTGCGAGCTATTTCCTGCGCCAGCGGATACAATCGCGGACATGGGCAACTCCAACAATCGAGCCGAATGGCCCGTTTACGCCGCGCTCGTGTTGCTCGCTGCCGCGGCAGCCTACGTCGGCGGCTACTACGCCATGGGAACTCACGTGCCCGCCTTAAACGGAGCGTCACTGCTTCGCGTGTATCCCGCAAAATGGCAAGCGACCGTCTTCGTACCGGCCGCCAAACTGGAATCTGTTCTCAGGGGTATCGAGGTTGAGACTGACGTTGAGCAATGAAGCGGCGCCCCCGACTTGCCGTCAATCGCGGGCAGTTTGCTGTTGGCGCCAGCACTTGGCACGAGACTTGAATGCATCGGTCTACCTTCCTGCCTGCGACGTTTCGTCGCGACAACCTTGACGCGGTGGGCGACAAAAAGTGAAAACTGGCCGAACGCCACGGGTAGAGTATACTTTCGGTATGGCAACATCCGTCAGAAAACGATGCGTGGCCTGCCAAGGAAGCCATTTACTTTTCTTGCCAGGCTTTACCAGCGATCCTGATCCGCAGCGAAGCTACGAATATGTCTGCCCATCCACCGGCCTGCGAGTGCGGCTAACACACAACGAAGGCGGTTGGTGGAAAGAGGAGGTGTCCGCGCCGCCAGCCTCGGTAATAATCCAGAAGGTCTGAGACGATTTCCAGCGCCCCGCTTGCCAGCCGCCTGGCGGCGTTGGTGAAGGCGGCGCGTGCGCCAATGCCCCGATTCTAACCGCCAGCGCACGAAAAAAAATCCGGTCACGTGGGACAGGTACGCAACCGGGCCAAGTGCCTGGCTGTTACCGGCTCGGCGTCGATCGAGGTAGCCGAGCGGCCGGCGAAAGTCAAATTACCGGAGTTGCTATTTGTATTTGGCTCGCAGCGCGGGAGAATGCCGGTCCAGTCAGGCGGTCGCGGCGGATTTACGCCGCGAGTTCCCAATCTGGGATTTGGAGGGATATCCAATGAACGCCGTCAAGATTCCGACGTCACTAAAGTGTCCGGTGTGTCCGGACGGCGGCCGGAAAAAGCTGATCAAAGTCGATCATGCCAGCGAGGTATTCGAGCCGCTACC
>DATKDU010000138.1:0-12830 GCA_035512595.1 Pirellulaceae bacterium | reverse complement strand
CGCCGGCGCCACCGACAGCGGGTTGATCGAGAGCGTCTCGAAGATTCGCAATTGCTGGGTCGTTCCGTTGGGCCCTTGCACCGCGGCAAACTGGCCGGAATCGTTGGCGGCCACGCGCACGGGAGCGATCTTGCTGGGGCTGTCGCCATAGGCCATGAACGTCCCGGTCTTGAGCAATTGGGCGCTGCCGTTCCAGACGAAGGTCTCGACGCGGGAGTTGCCGCCGTTTTCGGTGCCGACCACCAGGTCGGGGACAGAATCGCCGTTGAGGTCGGCTACGTCGAAATTCACCCCGTTCTTGTACACCGACTTGCCGATGGTGAACGGATTGATCGTCCGCACGGCGACCGGCGTGGCGTTGACGTGGAAAATCTTGATGGCCGCTTTGATGCCCGGGCCGCTGCCGACGATGATCTCGGCCTTGCCGTCGAGGGTGTTGTTGAAGGTGCCGTTACCGAGCCGTGTTCCCATGTCGGCGGCGCGGACGAACGCACCGCCAACGAACTTGGCGCCGAACGCCTTGAACTTCTTGAACGGCGTGTTGGCGATCGGATCCGCCCCATCCTGTCCGAGGAAGACCCGAATCTCGGCTTTCCCGCTCGAAGGTGCGGTGACGATGTCCATTCGTCCGTCGCCGTTGACGTCCCCAACCGCGACCTGCACGCCTCCCTTGAACTTGGGGAGGTAGGCCATCGTGCGATACTCCGTCAGCTCCACGCCTTGCTGGGTGAAGACGCGGACTTCGGGAGCCCGTCCGCGGCCGGGGGCGGTGATGATCTCGTCGATGCCGTCGCCGTTGATGTCGCCGGTGGCGACGCGCGTGCCGCCGACGAAATTGGCTTCGTAGGCCAGGAAGGAGGTAAGAATCGATCCGCTCGTTTGATCGAGGACCAGCACCGGCGCGGGAGCGGTCGGGCTCTTGTCGGGCCCGATGACCAGAATGTCTCCTTCTTCTTCGGGAGTGACTGGAAAGACGTTCCCAAAGTCCACGTCGCCGACGGAGACACCGCTCTGGGCCGTGATGTCGGCTGGGTTGACCGTGGTTTGGACCCACTGGGCCTGCTGCACTTCGCGAATTCGATAGACGCCGGGGCCGAGGTTCGTGAACGAGTAGTTTCCATTGGCATCGGTCGTCGTCGAGGCATCGACTGTGCCATCGGCGCCGAGATCGAGCTCGATCGTCCAGTTGGCGAGCCCGTTTTCGTCCGCTTCCTTGTTGCCGTCGCCGTCGAGGTCATTGAACTTCTGGCCGCTGATCGTGATGAGCTGGAAGTTGCCAAAGTCGATGTCGGAAACACTCTGTCCGCTTACCGCCACGATGTCGGCTGGATTGACCGTGGTTTGCATCCAGCCGGCTTGCTGCACCTCGCGAATGCGATAGGTCCCCGGACTGAGATTGGCGAAGGTGTAATTGCCGCTGGCGTCGGTGACGGTCGTGGCATCGACCGAGCCGTCGGCGTTCGCATCAAGCTCGATCGTCCAGTTGGACAGCCCCGGCTCGCCGACGTCCTGAATGCCGTCGCCGTCGAGGTCATTGAACTTCTGGCCGCTGATGCTGAGGGCCTGCGTATTGCCGAAATTGATCCCCGCCACGTTCGTGCCGCTGACGGCCGCGATGTCGGCCGGGTTGGCGGTCGTTTGCGTCCAGGTGGCCTGTTGCACTTCGCGGATGCGATACGTGCCGGTGCCGAGGTTCGTAAAGCTGTAATTGCCGCTGGCATCGGTGACGGTTGTGGCATCGACTGTGCCGTCTGCACCCGCATCAAGCTGAATGGTCCAGCCGAGCAAGCCCGGTTCGCCGAGGTCTTGGACGCCGTCGTCGTTCAGGTCGTTGAACTTCTGGCCGCTGATCGTGATGAGCTGGAAGTTCCCGAAATTGACGCCCGACACGTTCTGGCCGCTGATCGCCGCGATGTCGGCGGGGTTGACGGTCGTCTGTGTCCAGCCAGCTTGCTGCACTTCGCGGATGCGATACGTGCCGGGGCCGAGGTTCGTAAAGCTGTAATTGCCGCTGGCGTCGGTGACGGTCGTGGCATCGACCGTGCCATCGGCACCCGCATCAAGCTCGATCGTCCAGTTGGCCAGCCCCGGCTCGCCGAGGTCCTGGATCCCGTCGCCGTCCAGGTCGTTGAACTTCTGCCCGTTGATTGTGATCAATTGAAAATTGCCAAAATCGTTGCCGGTGAACACCGAGCCGGCCGCGAACGTTTCCTCGTGGTAGCGGCCGAAGGCGTCCGAGGCCGCCGGGAAGGTGGCCAGCCAGCCGGGCTGCAGCACTTCGCGGATCCGCCACGTCCCCGGGTTGATGTTCAGGATGGTGTAATCGCCGTTGGCGTCAGTGACGTCGCTTGGCTCGCCGGAGTCGAGTTGACCGTTGTTGTTGTAATCGACATAGATCGTCCAGCCAGACAGCCCTTGATCGCCAAGGTCGCGCACGCCGTTGCCGTTGTGATCCTCGAACTTCGTGCCGCTCTTAGTGCCCGGCTCGATCGTGTCGGGAGTGGGAATCCAATCGGTAAAGTCGGTGTCCGCCGTGGTCGGATCAGTGCCAATGCCGACATTCCAGACTGTCCCCACAATCCCGTCATGGGATCCGTTCTTGCCATAGAAATCGCCCCACACAGGAATACGCGTGCTGAGAAACTGAAACGTTCCGTTCACGGAGCTCGTGGAATTATTGACCTTGATGGCATAGATGTCCGCTGGCAGGAGCGGATTGGCGTTGTTAGCGCCGGGGGACCCAGTCGGGTCGGGCTTCGGATCCTTCGTCCAGACTTGCGGATCGGTGAAAGTGAAGTTGGCATCCGTGATGATGGCGTCCACGTTGTCGGCCGTAATGGATTCGCTGACTTCCAGCAACCAGTGGCTCTGGTCCGGATCCAACGAAGTGCCGTCACCATCGGTGAAGGTGTACGTGTAACTCCATTTCTGCGCATCATTACTGAAAAAGATATTCCAGGCGATCTTGAAGCCGCCATTGGCCTCGGTCCACCCGTCTGTCGCAACCAAGCCGCCGTTGGAGGCCGTTGACCGGAAATCCACCAGGTCGTTCCCCGTCACGGCGACCGCCAGCATGCGGCGGTCTTCGAGGGACTCAAAAAATGACCGGCGAGAGAGACGGGAAGGCCGGCGGTTGGTTTTGCGAGAGGTAGGTTTGATGGGGGCGTCAAGTTGGCATGCCATGGTGCGGAATCCAGATGCCTACCCAAAAGAAAGTTGAGGGGATTCCGCCCATGCTAGCCAGGGATTCCATATCTGCAACAAAGTTGCAGGGTCAATCTGGCATTTTGCCTCGGTTTGGCCCAATCAGGCGGTTTTTGCGGGCTAAAGGGGGAGTGAACTCACTGATAAAAAGAGTCGAAGGCCCCATTTCGCGCTCGCGCCCCGGCTTCCCCAGCGGAAACGGTGCGTTGCGAATTAGAAAGACTTTTCAACTTGCTCCGATGGTGCCGAATAATCCGACATTGGGCGCGTCCGCACGACGCCAACTCGTTGGAGCCTGGTCAAATGTGCCTGCTCCGGTGGGGCAGACCTGGACCCAGTGGTGCGCGGTACCATGCGAAGAGTTCGCGTGCCACCAAGGAATGAAGCCATGCGAGCAGCTTTTTGTTGCCGAGTTCCTCGTCGAATCCTCTGGTGCGCAGCCGCACTCCAAGTCCTGGGATTACTCGCAGGAGTCACCCATGGGCAGGAGGGGCCGGCGAGCTCACCGGAGCCGGAATACCTGCCGAGCCCCGCGACGACCGCCAATTTCGCCATCGGTGATTCGTCTCCTTTCGCGGACGCAGTCCAGAAGGGGGAGGAATGCCAGGAGCATTGCTTCTGGAACTGTAACCTGTGCCCCTGCCACTATGTGGTGGTCGAGGCGCTGATCCTGGAGCGTAATCTACAGGGATCCGCCGTGCCGTTGGCGGTGGACGCGGAAACGGGCGACCCGCTCTTGACCACCGATGATCTGGACTTCCCCTTCTCGGGAGGGTTGCGGGCCTACGTTGGCCATCGCTTCTGCGACGGCTGGGCCTGGGAGCTGGGATATTTCGGGCTCTTCGGGGCCAACGCCTCGACGAGTGCCAGTGGCAGCTTGGCGCTTCCGGGCGATCTCGGCGCCGGCAACAACGTCTTCTTCGGCGCCGATCGGATATCGTTCGATTACACGTCCGACATACACAGCGGCGAAATGAACTTCGTCTGCTGTTGCTGCTGCTGCGAGCCCTGCGGTTGCCAGGAGAAATGCCGGTCGATCGAGTGGATCTACGGCTTGCGTTACTTCCGGGTCAACGATTCGCTTGACATTGCCGCGGAGCGCGACGAAACCTTCGGCACGGAAACCGGCTCGTACAACGTGAATGCAGCGAACGACCTGTACGGCGGCCAGTTCGGCGTGCGGTTGCGTCGCTGCCGCGGTCCCTGGAGCGTCGAAGGGACCGGCAAGATGGGCCTCTACTACAACGACGCCCGCCAGTCCCAGACCGTCACCGACTTCCCCGACTTCGTGCTGCGGCAGACGGGGGCATCCAGCGACCACGTGGCGCTGGTTGCCGAATTGAACGCCACGCTGATCCGCCAGATTACGGACCACTGGTACCTGCGCGGCGGCTACAACTTGATGTGGATCGATGGCGTCGCCCTGGCCCCCAGCCAGCTAGACTTCTCGCAAACCGCGACCAGCGGCACGGACATCGACAGCGGCGACACGCTGTTCCTGCACGGCTTTAACGTGGGCTTCGAGGGCCGGTGGTAAACGTCGCCGCCAAGCCGCGACCTGGCGCCGGCCGAAACGTCACGCCTGCTAGGTTTCGCCGAGTGCGGCAAACAGCGCATCGAAGTCCGCCGCATCCCCGCCTTCCGCCTTGGTCACCGGTGGTTCTGCCATGGCCAGCGCCGCTGCCGCAGCCCGGTTCAACTCGTTGACGATCAACATCGCATCGAGGGCGGAAACTCGCCCATCGCCATTGACGTCAAACGGGGTTGGAGCGGTGGCGAGGCTGGAGGGACTTGATGCCTGCCGGTTAAGTTCGTTGACCACCAGCAGCGCATCGTATGCGGTGACTGCGCCGTCCCCGTTGACATCCAATCCGTTGGACGCGGAAGCAAAAGTGGGGATCGCCGCCAGGATCGGCGAAACGTCGGCTTCCGCTGCGAGCAAGGTTGGCTGCGGGGGCGGCAATGGGTTGTCCACAGCCGCAATGAAGTAGGGCCCCGGGAACGAGGCCAGGGTCGCCGAAAGCGCCACGGACAACGGGTTGGTCGTGACGATGTCATAGATGCGGATCTGCTGGGTCGTGCCGTTGGGACCCTGGATCGTGGCGATCTGGTCGGCAATGCCGTCGCTGTCGCTATCGACGGCCGCCACGCGGACCGGTGCGATCTTGCTGGGGCTGTCGGCGAATGCCATGAACGAACCGGTCTTGACCAGTTGGGCGCTGCCGTTCCAGACCCAGGTTTCGACGCGCGAGTTGCCGCCGTTTTCCGTGCCGATCACCAGATCGGGAATTGAGTCCCCGGTCAGGTCGGCCGCGTCGAAGTTGACGCCGTTCTTGTAGACCGAACCGGCAGTGCTGAAGGGGTTGATCGTCCGCACCGCAACCGGCGTGGCATTGACGGAGAATACCTTGACGGCGGCTTTGATTCCTGGCCCGCTGCCGACAATAATCTCGGCTTTTCCGTCGAGCGTGTTGACGAACGTGCCATTGCCCAGCCTCGTTCCCATGTCAGCGACACGGACGAAGGCGCCGCCGATGAATTTCGCGCCGAAGGCATTGAATTTCCGGTAGGGCGTGTTTGCGATCGGATCCAGGCTGCCAAGCGGGTTGCGGAGGAAGACGCGAATCTCTGCCTTGCCATAGCTGGGCGCCGTGATGATGTCATTGAGGCCGTCGCCGTTGACGTCCCCCACCGCCACGTGCACGCCCCCCTTGAAGGTCGCGGCATAGGCCATCGTACGGAACTCGGGGAGTTCGACGCCGGCCAGGGTGAAGACGCGGATCTCCGGTGCGCGGCTGCGGCCGGGGGCCACGATGATCTCGTCGATCCCGTCGCCCGTCATGTCCGCGGTGATCACGCGTGTGCCGCCCAGGAAACCGGGCTCATAGGCCACGAACGAGGTCAGGATCTCGCCCGTCGCATCGTCGAGGACGAGGACCGCGGCATTGGTCTGAGGACTTTTGTCTGGTCCGATGACGATGATCCCAGCCCTGAAGTTGCCGAAGTCGATGCCCGTCACATCCTGGCCGCTCGTGAGAGTGATGTCGGCCGGATCAGGAGTCGTTTGCGTCCAACCGGTCCTGAGCACCTCGCGCAGGCGATAGGTGCCGGGACCGAGATCGGTAAAACTGTAGTTGCCAAAGGCGTCGGTGATGACCGTGGCGTCCACGGTGCCGTCGGCATCGATGTCGAGTTGGATGGTCCAGTTCCTGAGCCCCGGCTCGCCAGGGTCCTTGATGCCGTTCCGGTTCGCGTCGAAGAACTTCTGGCCGCTGATAACGATGTTCTCGAAGTTGCCGAAGTCGATTCCAGACACCGATCCATCGGGCGCCACGGTGACTTCGTGGAAGGGACTGAACACATCGCTGGACGAAGGGAAAGTGTTCGTCCAGCCGCTCTGGCCGACTTCCCGCACAATCCATGTGCCCGGCTCGACGTCTACGATCGTGTAGATCCCACCGGGGCCGGTAACTGCCGATGGCTCGGTGCCGCTCTGGAACACGCCGTCGTTGTTGTAGTCCACGTACACCGTCCACGTTGCCAGGCCCGGCTCGTTGCCGTCCTTCACCCCGTCCCCGTTCAGATCGTGAAATTTCATGCCGCTGATGCTGTTGGGCGTGGAAGCAGGCGGAACAATGGGCACGACATTGCCCTCGTCGTCAAACTCCACTCCGCCGCTAAAGCCGGAGTCGCTGTCGGGACAGACGTTGCTGATGACGTTGGTGTCCATCGTCACCGCGCCCGTTTGCGCCAGGGCTCGGCCGCACAGGATGGACGCGGTCGTGTTGAGGGTGATGCTGGCCAGCGCCAGGATATTTCCTTGGAAAACCGTGCTGGTGCCGAGCGTGGCGGAACTGCCGACCTGCCAGAACACGCCCACATCGTCGCCGCCCCCTGAGCCGAAATTGGTCACCACAACATTGGAGGCGCTGGCGGTCGTGAGTTCGCTGCCGATCTGGAAGACCCAGAAGGCATCGTTGTTCCCCTGCGCGTCGAGCGTCAGCGTTCCGGTCAACTGTGCCGACGAGTCGAAGTGATAGACGCCCGACGTGAGCGTAAGTCCGCCCAGATCCTGACCGGTCAGGTTGCCGTCGAATGGCATGGCTGCCAGGCCGTCATACGCAATGGTGTTGTCAACCTGCGCCTGCTGCGCGACCGCGTCGGTTTGGTGGACGGTGCCCGTGATCGTGATGCTCCCCAGTCCCGTGATCGAAGTACCCGGGTACAAACCCAGATCTCCATTGATAGTGGTCGGGCCGGTGTTGGTTACCGTTGAGGCGCCCAGGACGGCGAAACTCTCCGCCGTGCCCAGAATTGCCAGTAGCCTGCGATCTTCAAGGCACAGGAACCCCAGCCGCCGGGTGTAGCGATTGGCGCTCCGCGACCGGAGGGTGCGATTGCCAGACCGGGACTTTCCGAACAGACCAGCGAGCGTCAAGTGAAACATGATGCAACTCCGCGTTGAGCGTTACGTCCGCAGCAAGAAACAAAAAAAGCCGACGTGCCGCTCCTGCCCGCAGGCAGTTCGGCACGTCGGCCTACTGATGAACGAGCCCCCCGGCCTTGCCGAGTTGCTCTTTATCTGGTCGTCCGAGCGATTCGATCCTTGGTCAACGTCGCGCTATCCGATTTCACGACAAACCAGACGCAATTGTACCATGAGCCAATCGCCAAGCAAGGACTACGGTAAAAGGGCAGTGTTGCCTTTCGCTTCGCGACAGGGCGTACTTTCGCGGGGCGAAAGGCGACACTCGGCCATGTGCCAACCCATACGTCACGCCAAAACCCCCTTCACCACCTGCCCGTGGACATCCGTCAGCCGGAAGTACCGCCCCTGGAAGCGGTACGTGAGCCGCTCGTGGTCGATGCCCAGCAGATGGAGCAGCGTGGCCTGAAAATCGTGGACGTGAACCGGGTCCTTGGCAACGCTCATTCCCAACTCGTCGGATTCGCCGTAGGTGATGCCCGGCTTCACGCCGCCGCCGGCCATCCACAGGGTGAACGCATACGGATGGTGATCGCGCCCCCATTTCGGCCGGTCGTTGATATTGCCCTGCAAAAACGGCGTGCGGCCGAACTCGCCCCCCCAAATGACGAGCGTCTCGTCGAGCAGGCCGCGGGCCTTGAGGTCTTTCACCAGCGCGGCCGACGCCTGGTCGGTGTCTTTGCACTGCGTATACAGTTCCGTGGTCAGGCTGCCGTGCTGGTCCCAGCCGGCGTGCATGACCTGCACGCAGCGGACGCCGCGCTCGACGAGCCGCCGGGCCATCAGGCAGTGGTGGGCGAACGTCCCCGGCTCCATCACCTGCGGGCCGTACATGTCGAGCGTCGCTTGCGACTCGTCCGAGAAATCGGCCAGCTCGGGGACGCTGGTCTGCATCCGGTAGGCCATCTCGTACTGCGCGATTCGCGTGGCGATCTCGGGATCGCCAAACTCTCGATGTTTCCGCTCGTTGAGGGCGGCAATCACATCGAGCTGGGTCCGCCGCACGCCCTGCGAAATGCCGTCCGGATTGGCCAGGTACAGCACCGGCTCGCTGCTGCCGCGGAGCTTGACTCCTTGATGCCTCGATGGCAAAAAGCCGGCCCCCCAGTAAAAATCGTAAAAAATCTGTCCGCACGTCGTCCCCTTGCTGACGCTGGTCATCACGGCAAACGTCGGCAGGCTGTCGTTTTCGCTCCCCAGCCCATACGACAGCCACGCACCCAGTGTGGGTCGGCCGGGTATCTGCCCGCCGCTCAGGAAGAACGAAATGGCTGGCGCGTGATTGATCGCCTCGCTGTGCAAACTCTTCACGAAGCACAGCTCGTCGGCAATCGCCGCCGTGTGCGGCAAAAAATCGCTGACCCACGCGCCGCTTTGGCCGTGCTGCTTGAACGGCTCGACGGGGGCCAGCAGCAGCTTTCCCTGCGGCGCGCCGGTCATCGTGCTGAATCGCTTGCCTTCGACGGCGCTGTCCGGAACGGGCTGGCCGTGCAATTCCTGGAGCTTGGGCTTGTAATCGAACAGATCGACGTGCGTCGGCGCGCCGTTCTGGAACAGATAGATGACGTGCTTCGCCTTGGGAGCAAAGTGCGGCAGCTCCGGCAGTCCGCCGAAACGCTGCTTCGGGGCGGTGGTCGCGTCCACAGCGAGTCCATCGCGCGCCAACAGCGACGCCAGTGCAGCGGTCCCAATGCCGCAGGCGCTTTTGCCAAAAAACTCGCGGCGATTGACGAGCAAGGCAGCTTCCAGGCGCGGGTCCACGGCTCACTCCTTTGTCAAGGCTTCGTCGAGATTGAATACCGCATTGACCAGCGCCGTCCAGGCAGCGTGCTCAGCAGACTCGAGCTTCTCGTCGCGCGGCGAGTGCCCCGCCTGCAGCAGCTTTTCCGCCGCAGCGGCATCGGCCCGATAGTTGTCCCGCAGGCGAACGAGTGCCGATCGAAGGACTTCTCGCTCCTGTGGCTCGGCTGGGCGCGCCAGCACGCGGCGAAAAAGGTGGTCGATTCGCTCGTCGTCGGTTGTTCCGCCAGCGAGAACCTGTTCCGCCAGCACGCGTGCCGCCTCGACGTAGGTCACGTCGTTGAGCGTCGCCAGCGAATGGAGCGGTGTGTTGGTGCGAGCTTGCTTGACGGTGCAGACCTGTCGGGCGGCACTGTCGAAAAACATCGTCGGCCCGACGATCCGCCGCCAGAACGTGTAAATACTGCGGCGATACAGGCTGGCGCCGGAGTCAGTTTCGTAGCGCTTATTGCCGAACGTCGCTTCTTCCCACACCCCTTCCGGCTGATACGGCTTCACCGGCGGGCCGCCGATCTGCCGCACTAACAGCCCGCTGGCGGCCAGCGCCTGGTCGCGAATCATCCAGGCCGGCAAGCGATACCGCGGCGCGCGGGCCAACAAGCGATTCTCGGGATCGCGCTCGGCAACCTCGGGCGTGATTTTTGAAGACTGGCGGTAGGCGGCACTGGTGATCATGCGGCGGACGAATCGTTTGACCTCCCAGCCAGCCAATTGCGGATTGCGGATTGCAGATTGCGGACTTGCCGCATCCTGAACCCTGAACCCTGAACCCTGTCCCAACTCCACAGCCAGCCAGTCGAGCAATTCCGGATGCACCGGCCGTTCCCCTTGGACGCCAAAATCCTCAGCCGTCTTCACCAGGCCGATGCCGAAGAACTGCTGCCAGAACCGATTGGCCATCACGCGGGCGGTCAGCGGGTTTTCCGGTGCGACGAGCCACCGCGCCAGCGTCAGTCGGTCGCGCGGAACATCGTCCGCAAGCGGCGGCAGGTTCGCCGGCGTTGCGGCCGATACCTCCTCTTGCGGCTTGTCATACAGCCCCTTGTCGAGCATGAAAGTCTTGCGCGGCGTCGGCATGTCGGCCATGACCATCACCCGCGGAATGCTCCGCTGGACCGCATCGCGACGATCGATGGCCTCGCGGACTTGGCGTACGATTTTGGCGTAATCGGCTGCTTCCTTTTCGAAATGCTTCTCGAGCTCCTCGAGCTGCTTGCGATTGCGCCCCGCCGGTGCGACTTTGAGAATTTCCTTGATGTTGTCCGGCAAGCTGCTCGCCGCGGGTGATTCGTTGGCCTGCTTCCCGTCCTCGCGTGGAAACCGCTGCGTCTCGACATTCGTCAGGTCTGCCGCCGCGGCGGCCATCGCCGCGCTGGCCTCTGCCAACCGCTGCGTTTGCTCGGCCGTCGCCACCTCCATCACCGGCGGCGTCTGTGGATTGCCGCCGCCTCCGTCCACCGGCGTCTGGTTGAAAAAGGCAGTCAGGCTGTAGTAATCCTGCTGCGACAGCGGATCGAACTTGTGATCGTGGCAGCGGCAGCAATTGAACGTCAGCCCCAGCCAGACGGTCCCCATCGTCTCGCTCATGTCCATCACGTAATCGACCCGGTTCTCCTCTGCGATCCGCCCCCCCTCGCCGTTGATCATGTGGTTGCGGCAAAAGCCGGTCGCCAGCCGCTGCTCGTCGGTCGCACCTGGGAGCAGATCGCCCGCCAGTTGCCAGACCGTGAACTCATCCAGCGGCAGATTCTGGTTGAAAACATTGACGACCCAGTCCCTCCAGGGCCACATCGTCCGCTCGCTGTCCCCCTGGTAGCCGTTGCTGTCGGCATAGCGGGCCGCGTCGAGCCAGTCCCAGGCCATCCGCTCGCCATAGGCCGGCGACGCGAAAAGTCGATCGGCGAGCCGCTCGACCGCGTCGGGCGAACCGTCCGCCAGAAACGCATCGACGTCCTCTAGCGTCGGCGGCAATCCGGTCAGGTCGAGACTCAAGCGGCGGATCAGCGACTCCCGCGGTGCTTCGGGCGAAGGAGAAAGCCCTTCCTTCTTCAGCCGCGCCCGTAGAAAGGCGTCGATGCCGTTTGCCCCTATCTGGCTGAATTCTTCGGCCGTCGGCAGCGCGGGCCGCACCGGCGGGTGAAACGCCCAGTGTCCGCCCCACTTCGCCCCCTCGTCGATCCACTGCTTGATGATGGCGATCTGCTCGGCGGTCAGCTTCAGGTTCGAATCGGCCGGCGGCATGACCTCGTCGCCATCGCTCGACGAGACGCGGCGGACCAATTCGCTCTCGCCGCTCTTACCGGCCACGATGGCCGCCGCTGCGCCTTCCTCTTGATCGAGCCGCAGATCGGCCTGGCGGATGGCCTCATCCGGGCCGTGGCACTTGAAGCACTTGTCCGAGAGGATCGGCAGCACCTGGCGGCTAAAGTCGATCGGCTCCGCTGCCGGCAACGCCGCGGCTGCCAGCCCGATGCCGCCGAACGCCACCAGGGCGCAACACCAGCGCAACAGGTTCGGACGCCGGGTAGTAGGGAGGCTTAAGGCCAAGGCAGGATGGGGATGTAGGCGGGGATGCCGTCAACCGCGGCATTCACCTCCAGAATGGCACGAACGGAGGACAAATCCAAGGGCAGGGGACGGCAGACCACACGATTTCCGCCGCGCGTTATGATGCCCCTTAGTGTCCGAACAATTGATGCCGTCGATTCTTTCCAGAGGTGCGCCCATGTGGATTCGAAACTTGCTGCCGCTCTCTGCGCTGCTGTTATCTGTCGTGGCGGTGATCCCGACGCGAGCGGAAGAGCCGCGGGCTTGGGCGGAGAAACATCTCGCTGAGATCGTGAAGCTGTATCAACACTTCCACTCCAACCCCGAGCTGTCGTTCATGGAGAAGGAGACGGCCGCGCGGCTGGCCAAAGAGCTGCGAGCGGCGGGTGTGGAAGTCACCGAGAATGTGGGCGGGTTCGGCGTCGTCGGCCTACTCAAGAATGGCGACGGCAAGACGATCATGCTCCGGACCGATCTCGATGCCCTGCCGGTAACGGAGCAGACTGGGCTGGCTTACGCGTCGAAGGTGAAGGTCACCGATCCGACCACCGGCGTCGATGTAGGGGTCATGCACGCCTGCGGACACGACATTCATATCGCCAACCTGATCGCCACCGCCCGCTATCTGGCCGAGCACAAGGACCAGTGGAAAGGGACGATCCTGTTCGTCGGCCAACCGGCCGAGGAACGGGGGAGCGGTGCGAAAGCAATGCTCGAGGACGGGTTGTTTACCAAATTCCCCAAGCCCGATCTGGCAATCGCCCTCCACGACGATTCGAACCTCGCGTCGCAC
>DATKDU010000137.1:0-54364 GCA_035512595.1 Pirellulaceae bacterium | reverse complement strand
GCCAAACCGTCGCTGCGTTGCAATCCCCATAGCGGGCGGAGCCGAGCTGCGGTTCAGTCCAACCGAATCGTAGGCGGTGTGCTTTCACGTCCACTCGCGACGCGACGCTCTGATAGCACACCGCCTACAATCCTATTGATTTTGACGCAAAATCGGCTCGGATTTAGCACCATCGCGAGCTGACCGGCCCGGGAGCTCAACGGCGCGACTCACGACGGCGCGAAGTGCGATCCCGTGCGGGCAGGTCCTGCGTCTCAACGGACCAGCGTTAGGCCGATGCGACCATCGTCCGCCGGATCGTCGCTGCAGCGCCCTTCGACTTCTCGGCCTGGAGGCGCGTTCCTTGGGCGGGGCTCTGCGCGTATGGGACGCCAAAACCAACGTGCTGCTCCAAACCCTGCCTGCCCATCCTCGAACAAGGCCTGATCCATCACCCTACCCATCTGCCCCGAGACCAAAGCGACCCTCGTCGCGCTCAAGGCCGATCCGGGGTTGATCCTGCTGAGTCTCGCGATGAAAGCGATAGCGAAAGCGTGATGGAGTGGCAGCCATTGCACGGAGCTACGGGACGACGGCCTGGCGGTTCACAGGGCCGCAGCAGTCAGGCTGTTTCATGCAGCGCCGACGGTCCACTGGCGACTCGACCATCTGCAAAGAGCGGCGACGATGCGGCAATCGTAAGCGTAAAGATCAGCAGGGAAAGGAGTTCAGGCGTCCGCCGGCACCTGCGCCGATGTTCTTCGGAGACGGCGCCTCGCTGCATTTAGTCGGTCCCGATGCAATTTCTCCGCGTTTAGATCTATGCCGCCGTCGGTCGCCGACCTCGCATCGGGGTGCAATGGGCAAGTCGCGTGCCGACCAGGAAGATGGCGGTCAGTTGTTGTGACGGCATTCGGGTAGCGGTAAGCCAGCGAATGCCGTCCGCTGAGATCTTCCACCCAGGATGGATGACGGTTCATTGGGGTTCCGTCGTCCCGCCCGCCCACTCCCAGACCGTATTGCCATGCGCTTTCCCACCGAATCGCTTCTTGCCGATCCCCCGACGCCTTCCTTCCAATCCTCCCTTGTCGCTCCATTGGCCGACTTGCGTAATGGAGACCGCATTCGCATCACGCAGGGACCATTCCGCGGCCAGTTTGGGTGTTTATGCGAGGTTGACGATCTGCTTTGCCTGGTTCGGTTAACGGAAATGTCGGACGGCACGTACGTCCGCATCCCGACCGATCAAGTCGTCGCAGTGGAAGGCTGAACCTTCCTACGACAGACAGTGGTTTTGATCCAGATAGACGATGGCGTCGCAGCCGTAGGTCGCGTCTGGCGTGATCCTTCCGCGCCATTCGCTTTCGCACAGTAAGAGTTCCACCCCTGCCGATTCTGGATCGTCGATCTTGATGCAGAGGCAGTTCCCCAGCGCCGAATCAACGAAGTAGGCGGCGCTGCCGCGCAGGACGCGCGGCTCCCCTTGGATAGCCGCGACGACGGCCACGGCCTTCTGATCGCACTCTTTCAGGGTCATCGACCCGTCCCTTCCCACGGCGGCACGTTTGACGCGCCGCAGTTGCAGCATGGCTTCGACACTGCGTTGCTGCTGCCGAAGTTGGTTACTTATATTTGACAACCTCTCGTGGACAACGATTCTGGGTTGGACGTCAACTGGCTGATTGTGAACGACCTCGACTTGACCCTCAGCCACCACCTCGTGCACGTTGAGGGAGACGCCCCACATTTGCTCGTCCGCCCGTCCGTGGCGGTTGGCGATCAGCAAAACCCGATGCGCAAAGTGACGACTTGGCCGGTGCGGCCTCCCCCCGAATTGCACCGTCAACCAGCGAGGACATTCGACCAATGGCCAGACAAGCGAGTCCTGCGCCTGATTTTCCCGGCTCATTGTGTTCCTCACAGCAATCGCTCGCTCGAAATGAAATCGCCCGCGAAGCCCACGACACATGGGCTTCGAATCCGTCCACATCGTCAAAATGCGGAGCCTGGATCATCGTTCCCTCGGCAATACAATCGTTACAAGTGTCTATGCCACTCAGCACAAGAAGCTGACGAGGAGCAAGCGGCGAAATACCGCAATCTTTTGAATTCAGCCTGATCATAGGGGGCCGGGAACTACCCCTAATCAAAAATACATTCAACTATGGCAGATGTGGTAATTCGCGCGGTAGGAACCAGGAATCTGCCCATTTTTGTCCGCAAAAATCGGGAAAAATCCCAAGCCTCAGCCGTTTACGACTGCCTTCCGATTATGTCGAACCTGACGTCTGGAGCGCGGCCAGATTCTCCACCTGGCGAACTCTTTTTTGACATTTTCCAGAATTCCGCTTGACCTGTCCCCCGCCAATTCCCATCATCAGGCAGAAATTCACCGATTGCGCCTGGGGAATGGAAAGCCGCGGTTGGAGGTGGGACGATGGAAGTACCAGGGGTTACGCTGCGCGAAGACGCGGAGGAACAGGGAAAACTTCGCCGACCGCGCGGCGGGATGGATCAGGCCGTAATGCCAAGTGGCTCCCCTAGCAGCAGCGGTTTCTGCGGCTACGAACACTCTCGCCGATCCCTGCCGGGGCGAGGCCTCGCCATGGCCCATGAGATTGCCAAACTTCTGCTCGAAAAGGCGGGGACCTTCTTGGAGCGTACCGAGGCCATCAAGGTGGCCCTGCAAATGGGAATGCCGCTGAACGAAATTCAGGACTATCTCGACTGGCTCGATTCCATCCGGCCCATGCGTCCCGACTTGCCGAATCCGCCGGAAGCAGACGAACAGAATCAGGCTTGAAGCCGAGACGCTACCGACCCAGCGGTGTTACGCCTTACGAATCTTTTCCCGGCCATCGTGTACGCCCGCGGTGGCATTCCGGGTATCGACCACCAATCGTGCGTGGCGAACGATGGCTGCGTAATCAAATGCCGAGTGATCGGTGACGATCAGCACGCAGTCCTGGGAAGAGAGAAACAGCGGAGTCAATTCCTGACTGGTTAGCGGCGGCAATTGAAACCGACGCATCGCCGGCAGCTTGGGGATGTGCGGGTCGCTGTAACTGAGCACCGCCCCTCCCTGCTCCAGCAACTCCATCAGCTCAAACGCTGGGCTTTCCCGCGGGTCATCAACGTCCTTTTTGTACGCCACGCCAAGAATTGCTACGCGGCTGCCACGCAGTGCTCGGCCCTGCTCGTTCAGGGCGTCCACCAATTTGCTGACGACGTGCCGCGGCATGGCCGTGTTGATCTCGCCGGCCAACTCAATGAACCGCGTGGTCATCCCATGTTTGCGAGCAACCCAGCTCAGATAGAACGGATCGATGGGGATGCAATGCCCGCCCAAGCCCGGGCCCGGATAAAACGCTTGAAACCCGAACGGCTTGGTCTTGGCCGCTTCGATCACCTCCCAGACGTCGATCCCCATCCGGTCGCACAGCAGCTTGAATTCGTTGACCAGCGCGATGTTCACGGCACGGTACGTGTTCTCCAGAATCTTGCACGCTTCCGCCACCTCCAAACTCGATACCGGCACGACGCGGACCACCGACTCCTCGTAGAGCGCCGCCGCCAGATCCCGGCTCTGCTCGTCGATGCCGCCGACGACCTTGGGAATGGCGCTGGCGGAGTAGTTGGGATTGCCAGGGTCTTCGCGCTCGGGGCTGTACGCCAGAAAGAAGTCGGTGCCCGCCTGGAGCCCGCCGGCCTCGAGGATCGGCCGCAGCACGTCGCGCGTTGTGCCGGGGTACGTGGTGCTTTCCAGCACGATCAGTTGCCCCGGCCGCAGCGCGGCGGCAATCTGCCGGCCTGTCGATTCGACGTAGCTCAGATCGGGGTCGCGATTCTCGGCAAGCGGAGTAGGGACGCAGATCAAGATGGCGTCCGGCTCGGCGAGCCGCCGCATATCGGCCGTCGGTTCAAACCGGCCGGAGTCAATCAGCGTGCGGATCAGTTCGGCTGGAATGTGGCCGATGTAACTCTCGCCCGCTTTCAGCCGCGCGATCTTTGCCGAGTCCACGTCGAAGCCCAGCGTGCGAAAGCCGGCGGCAGTAAACGCCCGCACCAGAGGCAATCCGACGTAGCCGAGCCCCACGACGCCAACCACGGTTTCCTTGCGCCGGATTGATTCGAAGCTGAGCATCGTTGACGCGAAACGAATTGGCGATCGCGAAGCGGAAGTTCAGGACCGCTGCCACTGGCGGTAGAACTCGACGCTCCGCCGCAGCCCCTCTTCCAAGTCTACTCGGGGCTCGTATCCCAAGTCAGTCACGGCGTGAGTGATATCGGCCAGCGAGTCGCGCACGTCCCCGGCACGGGCCGGCTGAAACTCCGGCTCGACGTTCGTCTTTAGCAAGCGGTTCAATGAATTCAGCAGGTCGAGCAGGCTGACCGAGCGGCCGCAGCCCACATTGAACGTCCGGCCTGCGACGCCCGGCGCCTCGGCCGCCAGCAAATTGGCCTGCACCACATTTTCGACGTAGGCAAAATCCCGCGACTGCTTGCCGTCCCCGTATATCAGCGGCCGCTCGCCGGCCAACAGCTTCGTGATGAACAGCGGAATGACCGCGGCATACGGCCCGTGCGGGTCCTGCCGCGGACCGAAGACGTTGAAGTACCGCAGGCAGACGGTTTCCAGCCCGTAGGTGTGATAGAACGCCTGGCAGTACAACTCGGAGGCCAGCTTGGCGGCGGCGTACGGTGACAAGGGCGAGGGAAGATCGCTTTCCCGTTTCGACGCGTGGGGCTGATTGCCGTAGGCGCTGCTGGACGCGGCATAGACGACGCGTCGCACGCCTGCCCGGCGGGCCTGATCGAGGACGTTGACCGTTCCGGTGGCACATGCGGCGTGGCTTTCCAGCGGGCTTTCGACGCTCCGCGGCACCGAGGCGAGCGCCGCCTCGTGGAAGATGCAATCGACCCCTTTCACCGCCCGGGCAACCCTTTCCGGATCATTGACGTCCCCTTCGATCAGCTCGATCCGATCGGCGATTGCCGCCAGATTCTGGCGATTGCCGGTGGAAAAGTTGTCGAGCACCCGGACCTGGTCCCCCCGGCGCACGAGGGCCTCGACGATGTGGGATCCGACAAAACCGGCGCCGCCGGTGACGAGAAAGGTGGGCATGGTGTTCGCTTTTAAATGGGTCAGGCCGTCCGAACGAGAGGCCGTCCGAACGAGAGGCCGTTTGAACAAGTGTAGTCGTCGTCCCTGGACGAGGTAGCCTGCCGGAGGAATTCCCGCCATTACGGCTGACGAGGCTCAAATCGACCGATTTCAGCCTCTGACGGCCTTGGGGCGATTTATTCACATGCCCGCCAGACCCAGGCTCAGACCGCGTCCCGAACCTCGCGCAGGGCTGATGTCATATTTTCACAAGTCTTTGCCAGTAAATAACTTACGGATCTACTAGGCGCCCGCCGAATACCCGTTGGAGTTGGGCTGATGTGCCCCTTCTGACCTGATTCGTGATGATCTAAAAAATTTGGTCAGGCAGTGTCAGAATGAGGCCCTCCAAGGCCAATAACCTACAGCGGTACAAGTGGGGTTTGAATTTCGCATCACACACACACACTCGTCCTTTTACTATCCAAAGGAATTTCCGATGTTCGCCCCATTTCGGTGGTTAGCGGGAGTGGTTGCCGTGCTGGCGACCGTCTCGGCCGCAGATGCAGCCGTTCATTCTCTCATTTTCGGTCCAGGAGGCGAGTTTTCCGGCGGTGGTGTTACCACCCTCAGTGGGACCGTGACCGTGACTTTCACTGATTTGGGCAGTGGGGAAGTCGAACTAAAGATCGACACTAATGGTTTAGATGCCGGCGCGGACGAACGAATCACTGGTCTGTATCTCAACTTCGATGAGAGCGCAGGAGATCTGTCAACTGGCGAGTTCTCGCATGTTTCGGGGAATAACTACGATACTATCGATATTACCAACACGAGAGGCTCGGAATCTGGTACTACGTTTAAGGCGGATGGCGACGGGTTTTTCAATATACTTCTCGCCTGGAATAATGCTCCAACTAGCTCGCTGCTCGCTGACAGTGTCGTGATTTACAACATCACAAATACTGCTTTTGATGCTGAAGATTTCATCAACCAACTCAGCGTGGACGGTGCGGACCCATTGAAAAACGGTTTCTCGGCCGCGTTACGAGTTATAAGCGTTGGTGATCAAGGTGAAGAAAGCGGATTCTTTGCCCCTCAGGGTGAAGTTATCCCAGAACCGACTTCGATCATCGCTTGGCTGGTCTGCACCAGCGGCCTGGGACTTGTCCTTCGCAGCCGGATGAAGAAGAACGCGGCATAGCGTCTTACCACAAATCCATCCCCAGGGGCCGGACAACTCGTCCGGCCCTTTTTGTTGCGCTGTAGTTGGATGATCTGCGGCTGCCGCGGCTGGAATCCGCAATCGCGCCCGCAATTGCCGCGGCGAACTCCGCCGCATCGGTGTCGGCCGCCGCGGTGATTACTCGGCCGTCCTGTTCGATACGCGACGATTGGAGAATCGGACCGGCTAGCAGGAAACTCAGGCCAGAATCTCTGTGACGAGCCGGCCATGAACGTCGGTCAGCCGGTAGTCGCGGCCCTGGAAGCGGAAGGTGAGCCGCGTGTGGTCGAAGCCCAAGAGGTGCAGCAGCGTCGCGTGCAGGTCGTGGACGTGGACCGGATCGACCGCCGCATTGAAACCGAACTCATCGGTCTGGCCGTGGATGTAGCCCGCCTTCAGGCCGCCGCCGGCCAGCCACATGCTGAAGCAGCGGTTGTGGTGGTCGCGCCCGTCGTTGCCTCCCTGCACCATCGGCGTTCGCCCGAACTCGCCCCCCCAGATGACGATCGTGTCATGGAGCAGCCCCCGCTCCTTCAGGTCCATGATTAACGCGCTACTGGCCTGGTCGGTGTCGAGCGCGTTCTGCTTCACGCCGGCGGTCAGGTTGCCGTGCTGGTCCCACGCTTCGTGAAACAACTGCACGAACCGCACACCGCGCTCCACGAGGCGGCGAGCCAGGAGGCAGTTGCGGGCAAAGGTCGCATCCTTGGGGGACTTGATGCCGTAGCGGTCGAGGCTCGCCTGCGTCTCCTGACTCAGGTCCATTAGCTCCGGGGCGCTGGTCTGGAGGCGGTACGCCATCTCGTAGCTCTGGATGCGGGCGGCAATCTCCGGATCGCCGACCGTACCCAGCGCCAGGTCGTTGAGCCGGTTGAGCGTATCGAGCGAGGCCCGCTGCGTATCGAGGTCGATTCCGGGAGGATTCGATAAATAGAGCACCGGGTCGCCGGAGCTGCGGAACGGAATGCCGCCGTAGATTGTCGGCAAGAAACCGTTGCCGTAGTTGCTCGCGCCGCCGCTGGTCCCTTTCGCACTGGTGAGCACGACGAACCCGGGGAGGTTTGCCGACTCGCTCCCCAGCCCGTACAGCGTCCACGAGCCGAAGCTCGGGCGGCCGAACTGCTGCGAGCCGCTGTTCATCATGATCTGCGCCGGGGCGTGGTTGACCGCCTCGGTCTGCATCGTCCGGATCAGGCACAGCTCGTCGGCAATCTTCGCCGTGTGCGGCAGCACCTCGCTCAACTCCATCCCGCATTTGCCGTGGCGGGCGAAAGGGAATTTCGGGCCCAGGAATGCCGAGTTGGGATTGATGAACGCCGCCCGGTACCCCTTGAGCAACTCCGCGGGGGGCAATTGCCCGTTGCGCTTGGTCAGCTCGGGCTTGTTGTCGAACAATTCGAGATGGCTCGGCGCGCCGGCCTGAAAAATGAAAATCACCCGCTTCGCCTTGCCGGCAAAATGGGGTGCGCGAGGGGCGAGCGGATTGTCGGATTCCGGCGCAGCGCCAGCGTCCGCGGACAAGAGCGAGCTGGCGGCAATGCCGGCCAGGCCAATGCCGCAGTCCTTGAGGAACCAGCGGCGGCTCAAGTAGCGGGCGCGGGCGGCGTGCAATTCGTGGGCAGCGTGCATGACAAGGCTCAATTCTTGGATACCGTCTCGTCGAGGTTGAGTAAGACGCGGGCGGCCAGCGTCCAGGCCGCCGCGTCCTGCGGCGTGGTATTCTCCGGCAAGTTCGGCAGTTTCGTCGCGTCGCCGGTGGCGATCGATCGCGGATCGAGCCAGCCGTCGGCCAGCCGCTGGCGGCGCGACGCGAGCAGGTCGAGGATCGCCTGGCGTTCCTCGGCCGACGGCTGGCGCGCGGTGCAGAGGAAGAAAGCGTAATCGGCCCGCTGAGAGTCGTCCGAGCCCCCTTCGCGGAGGA
The DNA here is from genome assembly GCA_035512595.1 of Pirellulaceae bacterium. Lineage (GTDB taxonomy): Bacteria > Planctomycetota > Planctomycetia > Pirellulales > Pirellulaceae > DATKDU01. The sequence continues at coordinate 46,135 of DATKDU010000137.1, read as the reverse complement.
CGCGCAGCGCCAGGGCGCGGGCGGCCTCGATGAAGATCGTTTCGTTCAGGCTGGTCAGCGCGGCCAGCGGCGTGTTGGATCGCACGCGCCGCGCACAGGACGCATCGCCGTTGGGGGCGTCGAAATTGGACATCACCGGGTCGGGCATCGACCGCTTGCGAAAGCCGTACACGGTGCGGCGATACCGCTGGGGCCCTTCGGCCGGCTTCCAGTAGGCCGGGTAGGTGAAGTTGTAATCCAGCACGTTTTGCGGGACGGGGGGAATGACGCTGGGGCCGCCCAGCTTGTGCGTGATCAGCCCCGAGACCCCTAGCGCGATGTCGCGGACCACCTCGGCCTCGGCTCGGAAGCGCGGCCCGCGCGCCAGCCAGACGTTGGCCGGATCGCGCTGGCGCAGCTCGGGCGAAGCGTACGACGTCTGCCGATACGTGTCGCTCATCACGATCGTGCGGATCACGTGTTTTTGGCTCCAGCCGTGTTCCATAAAATCGACCGCCAGCCAATCGAGCAGCTCGCGATGCTCGGGCACGGGGGCACGCGTGCCGAAATCTTCCGGTGTCTCGACGAGCCCGGCGCCGAAGATCGCCTGCCAGATGCGGTTCACGGCCACGCGGGCCGTCAGCGGCGAGCGCTTGTCCGCCAGCCAGCGAGCAAATCCCAGCCGGTTGCGCGGCGCATCGGCCGGAAAGGGGTGAAATCCGGCAGGGGTGTGCGGCTGGACGGCGGTCAGCGGCTGATCCCAATTGCCCCGATCGAGAAGCTGCGTCGGGCGGTGATTGGCCGGCTCGCGCTCCACGAGGTGCAGAATCGACGTTTCGGCGACGGGGTAGTCCTTCCAAATCGCTTCGATCTCGTCGTTGATCGCTTTCGCATCGGCCACCGTGGTTCGCCAGGCTGTAAAGATTGCCGACTGCTGCTCCTCGCTGCGCTCGCTGGGGGGGATCTGAATCGCCAGCATGGCCGCATGATTCACCGGTGGCACTGCGGGAGCGGCCGCGCGTGTGATGCTGAAACGCATGCAGCCGACCATGTCGGTCATTTTCCAGGCGATCTTGAGCTGCGTCCCGGCGGGCTGAGTCAGGGGCTGCTCGAGCTGGATGACGGCCGCCGACGGCTGATTCCGCCGTCCGGTTCCCCGGTCGGCATTCCAGGTCGTCTCGTCCTTGCCGTCGATCAAGTGGGCAACCGGGCCGCTGGCCTTCTTGCCGTCGGCTTCCTTCTTTTCCGGTTCGGAGAAATCGGCCGAAGAGTTTATGAGCTTCAGCTTCTCCCAGTCCTTGGCGTCCGGCTTCTTGATCAGTAGTTCTACCTCGCCAATGGCCCAAGTGCCGAGCTTGCTGCGGCCGGGGCCGTTGTGCGGCAGGTCGCGATGATTGAGCAGCTCCAGCCGCAGGCCGGTTACGCCGTTGAGCTGCGGCGCACTGATCATGAACACGTCGGTACTGGTGTGCCCGAGCATGAGCAGCGAGCGGTCCGCCTCCTGCGTCGGATGGTTCAGGCCGCTGATCGTGCCCAGTTCGGTCGCCACCAGCGGCTCCCAGGCGAGCGCCTGCTGCTGACTGGCCAGTGATTGTTCCCAGGCGGCCAACTCCTCTTGCCACTTCGGCCGGGCGGCACGCAATTTTTCTTCAGCCGCAGCAATTCGCTTCTGGATGGTGGTAACTTGCTGCCGCTGCTCGGGGGTGTAGACCCACGACTGGGCTTCGTAGACGTTATTCAAGAAGGCGAACATGCCGTAGTATTCATCGTGGCTCAGGGGGTCGAACTTGTGCGAATGGCACTGGGCGCACTGGGTGCTGAGTCCCAGCACGGCCTTCCCCAGGCAATCCATCCGGTCGAACATCTCGACCATTCGGAACTGCTCGGGGATGATCGCCCCCTCCTCGTTGATCATGCTGTTGCGCAAAAAGCCGGTGGCGATGATCTGGTTCTGGGTTGCGTCAGGCAGCAGGTCGCCGGCAATCTGCTCGATCACGAACTGATCGTAGGGCATGTCGCGATTGAAGGCGTCGATGACCCAGTCGCGCCACTTCCACTGCTCGCGCTGCAAGTCCTTTTCGTAGCCGTTGGTGTCGGAGTAGCGAGCCACGTCGAGCCAGTGACGGGCCCACTTCTCGCCGAAGCGTTCGCTCTTCAGCAGGGCTTCAACCGTCGCTTCGTATCCCACCCGCTCGAACTCGGCCAGTTCCGCCGGCGAAGGGGGCAGGCCTACCAAATCGAGGTACAGCCGGCGGCAGAGCATGGCCGGCGGTGCCGCGGGGGAAAGCGCGAGCTGGTGCTCCTTCAGCCGCGCGACGACGAGCGCATCGACCGGGTGATTTACGCCGACCGCAGGGAGCGGCGGCTTCGCAGGCGGAGTGAACGCCCAATGCGATTCGTAGTTGGCCCCGCCCTCAATCCACTTCGTGAGCGCTGCAATCTGTTTTGCGGACAGCGGCTTGTTGTGGTCCGGCGGCGGCATCACTTCGTCGGCATTCATCGAAGTGATGCGGCGCACCAGTTCGCTCTCGCCCGGTTTTCCCGGCACGATGGCGGGCGTGCCGGAATCGCCACCCTGGAGTGCCGCGTCGCGCTGATCGAGCCGCAGGCCGCTCTGACGCTCCTTCGCATCGGCCCCGTGACACTGCATGCAGTGCTCGGCCAGGATCGGCTGGATGTCGCGCAAAAAATCAGCGGCCACAGCCCATTGCCCGCTCGCCAAAGCGACGACGGCCAGGACATACGTCCGGAGTGCGAGGAAGACCAAAGACAACTGACGGCGGGAGTGGATCGACATCGACCAGGCTCGTCTAACTTCGAGGAACGGAGGCGGGAGCCCCTGGGGCGGGACCGGTTCCCGAATCATCTCCATCTTACCGCAGCCGTACCCGAAATCCGACCCGTCAAGATGAAAAACGTTGTTCGTCAAGGCTACCAGGGGCGTCCACGCCGCCTTGGCATTGCTGGCTGCGGGAGAGAAACTCGTCGTGGCGTCATTCCACATTCCGAAGCCCCGCGCTGCCTGACGTGCTGGCGACGGTCCCTAACTGAGAATCCCCGGGACCAGTTGGCCGTGGACATCGGTCAGCCGGTAGCGGCGGCCCTGGAACTTGTAGGTCAGGCGCTCGTGGTCGATGCCCATGAGGTGCAGCAAAGTCGCGTGCAGGTCGTGAATGTGCAGCCCGCTGAGGGCGATGTTGTATCCCAGATCGTCCGTCTCGCCGTACACGATGCCTGGTTTCACGCCGCCGCCCGCCATCCAGATGCTGAAGCAACGCGGATGATGATCGCGGCCGAAATTCGTCTGGATCTTTCCCTGGCAGTAGTTCGTGCGGCCGAACTCGCCCCCCCACACGACCAACGTGTCGTCCAAAAGGCCGCAGCGCTTGAGGTCCTTGACCAGCGCGGCCGCGGGCTGGTCGGTTTCCTTGCACAGCCCCGGCAGTGCGGTGGGCAGGCCGCCGTGATGGTCCCAGTCCTGGTGATAGAGCTGGATGAACCGCACGCCACGTTCGGCCAGCCGTCGCGCCAACAGGCAGTTGGCGGCGAACGTGCCGGGCTTGGTGACATCCGGCCCGTACGAATCGAGGACCGACTGTGGCTCGCTGGCAATGTCGGTCGCCTCGGGGACGCTCAATTGCATGGCGAACGCCAGCTCGTAGTGCTCGATGCGACTCTTGATCGCGGCATCGGGCGTTCCCTCGAATTGATGCTCGTGCAGCTCGCGCAGCCGGTCGAGCATCAGCCGGCGACTGCCGCGGTCCACGCCCGCTGGATTGCCGAGGTACAGCACCGGATCTTGGGCCGCGCGAAACAGCACGCCTTGATGCTTTGTCGGCAAGAACCCGCTCCCCCACAGATGAGCGCCCAGCGGCTGGCCCCCTTTGTCCTTCGTGATCAGCACGACGAACGACGGCAGGTTCGCGTTCTCCTGCCCCAGGCCGTAGCTCAGCCAGGCGCCCATGCTGGGCCGGCCGGCGATTTGCGTCCCGGTTTGCAGGAACGTGACGCCGGGGCCGTGGTTGATCGCCTCGGTATACATCGAGCGGACGATGCACAAATCGTCGGCAATGCCCGCCGTGTGCGGGAGCAGCTCGCTGAACCATGCTCCGGCCTGGCCGTGCTGCGTGAACTTAAACGGCGAGCCGACCAGGGGGATCGACGACTGGTTGCCGGACATGCCGGTCAGCCGCTGAGTGCCGCGGACCGAATCGGGGAGCTGCTGGCCATGCCGCTTGTTGAGCTCCGGCTTGTAGTCGAGCAGATCGAGCTGAGACGGCGCACCCGACATGAACAGGTAAATGATCCGCTTGGCTTTCGGCTCGTGGTGCGGCTGCTCGAGGATCCCCCGCTCGGCTTTGGCGGCAGCCTCCTGGCGGAGCAGGTCGGCCAGGGCGATGCTCCCCAGGCCAAGGCCGCTCTGCGTGAGGAAGGCCCGTCGGTTGAGGGCTAGTTGGCTCATCGACATCTTTGCTTTCATCGTTTCACCACACACGCATCGTGGTTGAGTAAGGCTTGGGCCAGGATGGTCGCTGCGGCGGCCTGGGGCGCCGCAATCGTCGCGTCACGCGGCGCAGTACCGATCTTGAGCAGCGCCTCGGCATCGGCCGGATGCTTCGTGAAGTGGTCGAGCTGCTCGCGATAGAGGCGGGTCATGATCTCGATCTGTTTCTCATCGGGGCGGCTGCTCAGACAGCGCAGAAAGCCCTGCTCGATCATCGTCCCGAGGTCTCCTTTGGCGTCTTTGTGGAGCGATTCGCCGAGCACCCGTGCGGCTTCCACGTACTGCACGCCGTTGAGCAGGATCAGCGCTTGGAGCGGCGAATCGGTCCGCTCGCGCTTGGCGGTGCAGACTGCTCGCCGCGGTGCGTCGAACGCGATCAGCGCCGGCGGCGGACCGGTGCGGCGCCAGTTGGTATATACGCTGCGCCGATAGACGCCATCGCCGCCGGTCGGCTGGGCGGGCTTGAACGACTCGCTCATTTCGTACGGATTGACTGGCGGTCCGCCGATCTGCCGCTTGAGAAGTCCCGCCGCGGCCAGCGCGTTGTCGCGAATCATTTCGGCCGGCAAGCGGAACCGCGGGCCGCGGGCCAGCCACTCGTTGTCGGGATCGTCGGCCATCGTTTGGGCGTCCGCCATGCTCCGCTGGCGGTAGGTGCGGCTCATGACGATCGTCTTCACCAGTTGCTTGAGGTCCCAGCCGCTGTCGATGAAGCCGATTGCCAGGGAATCGAGCACCTCCGGATAGAACGGCCGGGCTCCTTGGCTCCCAAAATCCTCCGACGTCTTCACCAGCCCGCGGCCGAAGAGGCTCTGCCAGACGCGATTGACCGTCACGCGAGCGGTCAGCGGATGCTTTCGATCGGTGAGCCACCTGGCCAGCCCGAGCCGATTGCGTGGCGCGCCTTCGGGAAATGGCGAGAGCGCCGCGGGCGTGCCGGCCCGGACTTCGTCGCGCCGCTGGGCATACTCGCCGCGATAGAGAACGTACGCCTTTTTCGGCTCCGGCAACTCCCGCATCACCATGATCTCCTGGACGTCGTCGGCCTGCTTGTGGTGCTCGGCCCGCGCCGCCTGAAGTGCCGCCAGGTGTTTGGACCACTCGGCATCGGCGGTCGCCAGATAGAAATCGAAGAGCCGTTCCTTGGCTTTTCCCGGAAGTTCTTCCCCGAGCTGCTTCGCCACCAGCGACTGGCTCGGCAGATCGAGCGATGCCGCTTCCGCTTCCAGCGCCGTCAGCTCGCGAGCGAAGACGCGAAAATCGTCGATCAGCCCTCCTTGGAATCCTCGATCGCGAAACCGTTCGGCCAGTGCGATGTTGTCGCCGCCGCCGCCGGTGATCTCCTTGGTGAGCTTGTCCTTGATGACCTCGGTCTTTGCCGGCCGGCCGTTGACGAACAGCGCCAGGCCGGCGGCGCGACTGCTGCCGTCGTAGGTCGCGGCGACGTGGACCCACTGGCCGACAGCGAGCTTGTCAGTGGCCCCGATCGAGATGGCGTTGCCGGGCCAGAAGTGAATCAGCGACCACTTCACCCGGCCGTCTTCGATAAAGAGCTCGTAACCGCGGCTGGCGGCATCGGTCCAGGCGCGGGAGCGATGGAACACGACCGCCCGATCCTTCACGTCGGGGGTCTTGAGCCACAGCGAGACGGAGAACGGCTCATGGCGGCCAAAATTCCCCAGCGGCAGATCGACCGCGTCGTCCCCGGTGAACTCGATCGCCATGCCGCGGTGACCGGGAACCAGCTTGTTCTCGCCGTGGAGCTTGGCCGGTTGATCGGGCTTGACGGCATTGGCCAGCTTCCCTTCTTCCAGCGTGTCGAAGGGAAAGCGGGCCAACTCGCCGAAAAAGGACTCGTCGGTGGCGGAGGCTTCCGCGCCGGACCTTTTCGATTGCTGCTCCTCAAGCCACTTTGCGAACGCTTCGCGCCGCGTTTCCCGCAGCTTCACTCCCTGTTGCTCCATATCCTGGGCCTTCGCCTCCAATCCCGCTAGCCGGTCTTTGGTCGGCACATCAGCCAGCAGCAATGTCGGCGTCGGCGGCGAGGTGGTGAAGTACGAGTAGAGGCCGGCCTCGTCGATGTTCTGGAACATGGCGAAGAGTTGGTAGAACTCGCGCTGCGTGATGGGGTCGAACTTGTGGTCGTGGCAGCGGGCGCATTCGAAGGTCAGACCGAGAAATGCCGTCGCGAACGTCTGGACGCGGTCGCTGACGTACTCGACGCGATACTCCTCCTCGACGCTCCCCCCTTCCGACTCCTGCTGGTGCAGGCGATTGAAGGCGGTGGCGAGGATCTGGTCGTCGGTCGCATTGGGCAAGAGATCACCGGCGATTTGCCAGGAGATGAACTGGTCGAAGGGCAGATTCTCGTTGAGCGCCTTGACGACCCAGTCCCGCCAGGGCCACATCGCCCGCTCGCGATCGACCTGAAAACCAAAGCTGTCCGCATAGCGGGCCACGTCGAGCCAATCGACCGCCATCCGCTCGCCATAGTGCGGCGACTTCAGCAGCCGATCGACAAGCCGCTCGTAGGCATCCGGCTCCTCGTCCGCCAGGAACGCCTCGGTCTCGGCGGCAGTCGGCGGCAGTCCGGTCAGGTCGAACGACAAGCGGCGGATGAGGGTCCCCCGATCGGCCTGGGGCTGCAAGGTCAGGCTCTTGCGATTCAGTCCCGCGATGACGTGCCGGTCGATGGCCACGGCCGGATCGCTGGCTTCCTCCACCGGCTTGAGCGGGATGAACGCCCAGTGGTTTTCGTATTCGGCGCCCTGCTCGATCCACCGTCGCAGCGCAACAATCTCCTGCCGCGTCAGCCGGCCGAGCTTCGACGACTCGGGCGGCATCCGTTCGTCGGCGTCGTCGCTCATCACGCGGCGCAACAGCTCGCTCTCAGCGGGCTTGCCGGCCACGATCGCACCGGCATTCACGGCCACCTCGCGGTCGTCGAGCCGCAGGTCCGCCTCGCGTTTGTTGGCGTCCGGCCCGTGGCAGAAAAAACACCTATCCGACAGGATCGGCCGCACGTCGCGATTGAACTGCACGCGGTCCTGCGCCGCGATCCCCGCTTGCCAGGCGACGATCAGCAGCGTGGTCAAAGGGCCGACGAACCATCTCTCGATCATTACAAATTCCTCGGTCTCCCGCGCCAAACAGTTCCATCACCGCCTGGCCGCGACCGTCCTCGGTGGCGCCGCGGGCATGTTTCTCGACTTCGCGAAGGCCGTTTGGGGGCTGATGCCCATGTCATTATAACGGCCGGCCCGTCCCCGAAGTGGCATGTTCCCGAGCGACGTTCCGGCAGTGAGCGTCCGACCTCGAGATTCCGTGCGACGCAACGGCATTGCTACCGAGTGTTCTCGCCAACGCAGTAGAGCGCCGTCGTGCTGCGCAGCAGGAACTGCCCGCCAACGGGCGTCAGAGAGGCTCGAAAAATCTCGTCCTTTCCCGCGCTCAGCTCATTCTCCGCCACGATCTTTAGCGCGGTCCCCGGCTTGACGACGATCGTCTTCCCTTCCTCGTTCAGAAAATAAACCAATCCGCTGGCGGCGATCGGCGAGCCGCTGAGCTTGCCGCTGATTCTTTCCTTCCAGTGGATGCGTCCATCGTCGGCATCGTAGCAGGTGGCCACGCCACTCATGTCGCACACGATGATGAACTTGCCCACCACGATTGGCGAGGGGCAATCGCGTCCTCCTTGGCGTGGCGTGTGCCAGGCCATGTGGGTGGCCGTCACGTCGCCATCGCCGCCGGGGCGCACGGAATAGATGTCGCCGGCCAGGCCGTTGACGACGCACAGCAAGTCCCCCGCGGGGGTGACCGTCGGTTCGCCGCGGCCATTGAAACTCTGGCAGAACCATAGCTCGCGGCCGGTAGCCGGATCGTACGCCTGCACTCCTTCGTGACCGTTGACCACGATCTCGCGTCGCTTGAGCGTATCGACGACAATCGGCGTGCTCCAGCCGCGATGATCGCGGCGCTTCGTCCGCCAGACATCCTTTCCCGTTTGCTTGTCGAGGGCCACGATGTAGGCGTCCTCGTCGGCATCGCAATTCTGAATCACCAGGTCATCGACCAGGATCGGACAGGCGGCGGTGCCCCAGATCCCTGCGAACTGGCCCAGGTCGCGCGACCAGAGATGCTGGCCCTCCACGGAATAGGCGTGAATGCCGCCGCGGCCGAAGAAAGCCACAACGATCTGGCCATCGGTCGCGCAGCTCGCCGACGCCCAGCCGTTCATCCTGTGGACCGGCTCGGGCTCTCCCTTCCAGGCGGTCTGTTGCCAGTGGATTTTTCCCGACTGCCGATCGACGCACAAAACGAGCCGCTCTTGTCCTTGATGGAGGGCGGACGTCAAAAAGATTTTCTCCCCCCACACGATCGGCGACGACTGGCCGCTGCCGGGGAGTGTCGTCTGCCACAACACGTCTGACGACGACCATTTCACCGGCAATTCGGTCTCGGTCGAGTGACCATTCCCTTGCGGGCCGCGCCAGCGGGGCCAGTTCGTTTCATCCCCCAGGGCGACAGCTCCCGTAACCAGGAGAGTGAGCATCGCCGCGACATGGAACCGATGACGGACGAACATGATGGACGAGTCCTTGAGATCCGGAATACTTGGGGCACCCGAGCGACTCAACGTCTTGAATCGCAAGCTACAAGTATCGCCATCTCGCGGCCCGCAGGCAACCGCTTCAGCGTCGCGCACTGCAAACGGTGAAAATCTTTGAGCGCTGCAAAGATTCTGGCCGCGGCGAGGTTGACGCAGTCGAGGGAAATGGAACTCAGTCCACCTAGCGCTCCAGCCGGGTACGGTCCTCGAAGCAGGATGGGCGTCCGCGGTTTTTTCACAGAGGCACAGAGACACGGAGGCACAGAGCAGACATTCATCTTTGCTGCTCTGTGCCTCTGCGCCTTCGTGCCTCTGTGAACAAAAACCGAACGGCGGGCATCGGGTCCAAGGATGGACACCGCCGAACGCCGCTGGGGCAGCGGGGTGCGACTCATCGGTTGCCGCTCGGCCGCGCCGTGTATTCCATTGGCCATTGCCGCGCCGGTCCGTTACCATAGCGATCGCCGCTGGCGTTTGGTTTTGCGTTTGGGGTTCATTGCTTATTGGGCCGATTTCCATGAAACGACGCACCTTTCTGAAGTGCGGCCTGTTGGCCGCGTGGGGGACACCATTGCTCGCAGCACTGCGTCAGCAGAATCTGGATGAGGCGGCCGAGGTGCTGACCCAGGCGACTGCCAAGGGGCAGGTCGCGGCGGCCGTGCTGCACGTTACGCAGCGCGACGAGTCGTTCACCCGGGCATTCGGCAAGGCAGCCAGCGAGCACGCCATGTTCCTCTTGGGATCGATCTCCAAGCCGATCTGCGTGACCGCGCTGATGACGCTGTTCGATCGGGGCGAATTCAAGCTGGACGATCCGCTCCAGAAGTTCATTCCCGAGTTTACGGGCGACGGGCGCAACAAAGTAACGATGCAGCATCTGCTGACGCACGTATCAGGACTGCCGGATCAATTGCCCGAAAACAACGCCCTGCGGAAGAAGCACGCCCCGCTGGCGGAGTTTGTCGAGTACGCGATTGGCACTCCGCTGGATTTCGCACCCGGTTCGAAATACCAGTATTCGAGCATGGCCATCCTGCTGGCCACGCACGTCGCCGAGCGGATCAGCGGCGAGGACATCCTCACGCTCGTGGAGCAATCCGTCCTCAAACCCCTCAAGATGGAACATTCGGCGCAGGGGCTCGGCCGCTTTGCGCTCGAGGACATGGTCCCTTGCCAGACCGAGTTCGGCGCGCCGGAAGCTGGCGCGGGAGATCCGAGCGCCAAGGATTGGGATTGGAACAGTCCCTACTGGCGGAAGCTGGGGGTGCCATGGGGCGGAACGCACGCCTCCGCCCCTGACATTGGCAGGTTTCTGGCCGAATTTCTCAATGAACGGGGTGCTGCGGTCAAGCCGGAAACCGCTCGGCTGATGGTCAAGAACCACAATCCGCCGGGGATCACGCCGCGTGGACTGGGGTTCAACGTCGGCACCGCCGCCGGGAGCAAGGGCTGCTCGGACACGACCTTTGGCCACACCGGCTCCACCGGGACGATCGCCTGGGCCGACCCGGCCACCGAGACCATCTGCGTCGTGCTGACTTCTCTCCCCGGCCGCGCCGCCGATCCTCACCCGCGGACCCTGGCCGCGGCCAGGGTTGCTGCCGCGGCGGGCTGACAAATAGCAGGCACTAGCCACCGGGGGGGTCCGCCTCTTGCTCGCCGGCTCCCCAATGTGTACAATTGTTGTATACCGATTGCAGCGACTTTCCTCCGACCTGGCAGCCTGCCATTTCGCCGGGTCGCCGCTGCGCGGTGAGTGATCTTTGACATCTTGGTCGTATTTGGTCGCGCATTGATCGTGTCGCACGGCGTCGCACCCCCCAGTTGGGGTATTGCATTCAGACATTATGTCTTAAGTGACTTACGGCGAGTGCCTTCGACGCCCCCCGGCCGCAAGTGGATTGTGTGCAGACGTTTACAAATCGGCTGCTGCCCTGAGAGTCGCCCTAAGTGACCCGAAACGATCGCGAATAAGGTGTTGCACGGCAGTCGCTGGAAGTCTGAACCAGGGGCGGGAAAGCGGTTCTAAATATCGCGCGCAAACGCGCTATAAATCGCGCGCAAACGCGCTATAATCGACAGCCTGACTGAGATGAGTTACGGCCAGGGGATCCTGAGCGGGCACCGCTATAAGTGGTTGATGTACAACAGGTTACGTCAACGGAACGCAAGTGGCAATTGCCGTAAGTCGCCCCCTGCGGGTGCGTTATTCGCGCTATCACCCGGCCGGGAGGACGGCCTCGGGGACGCTCATTTGCAGCTCGACCATCTGCCGGTAGCGGGCGCTTGTGGCCAGCAGCTCCTGGTGGGTCCCCTGCGCTGCAATCCGCCCTTCTTCCAGGACGACAATCTGGTCGGCGCGGACGATCGTGCTCAGGCGATGGGCGATCACCAGCGTGGTCCGACCCTGCATCAGCAGCGTGAGGCTCTGCTGAATCAGGCGCTCGCTCTCGCTGTCGAGGTTGCTGGTGGCTTCGTCCAGAATCAGGATCCGCGGATCGGCCAGGAGCGCCCGGGCAATCGCCAGCCGCTGCCGCTGCCCGCCGCTGAGGCGCACGCCTCGCTCGCCAATCAGCGTGTCGTACCCCGCTTCGAGCTGGCGGATGAAGCCGTCGGCATTGGCGGCGATTGCCGCGGCCTGGATTTGCTCGGGCGTGGCGTGGCGCGCCGCATAGCCGATGTTCTCGGCAATCGTGCCGTCAAACAAAAAGACGTCCTGCTCGACGATTCCCAGCAGGCGGCGATACGCCTCGATCGGCAGTTCGCGCAGATCCTGGCCATCGAGGCGGACGCTCCCTTCCGTCGGATCGTAGAAGCGGGCCACGAGATTCGTGAGCGTGGTCTTGCCTGCGCCGCTGCGACCGACCAGCGCCACCATGGTCCCCGGCTCGATCTCCAGGTGGATGTCCCGCAGGACCGACTGCTGCGAGCCGGGATATTGGAAGCTGACGCCCGAGAAGGTCAGCCGCCCCTGCACCCGGTGCGGATCGAGCGCGGCCGTCGGCGGCGTGTGCTCCGTTTCCAGCGGTTCGGCCAGCAGATCGAGCACGCGGTCCAGGCCGGCCAGTCCGTTTTGCAGGCTGGTGGCGCTGTTGGCCAGGACTTCCAGCGGCCCCAGCAGCATCATCAGGTAGATCAGGAACATCGTCACGTCGCCGATCGTCAGCTCGCCCGACAGGACGCGCGTTCCGCCGTACAGCAGCAGAGCCACCGACGCCAGCGGGATGAGCACCTCCCAAATCAGCTCGATGACCCGCGTCCACCACCACACGAAGAGCTGCTGGCGGACCATCAGGTGATTGCCGGTGACGAAGCGGCCCGTCTCGCTTCGCTCGCGGCCGTAGGTGCGGACGATCCGCATCCCGCCGAAGGCTTCGGTGGTCTGGCCGTCGATGTCCTGCCGCCGCGAGCGGATGTCGCGGTACAGCGGGCGGATGCGATTGATCCAGGTGCGATGCGTGACGTACACCGCCGGCAATAAGAGCAGCCCGCCGAGCATCATCCGCCAATCGACGAGCGTCAGCACGATCAGGCTGCCGATGAGCTGAATAATCGCCCGCCACGGATTGTAGAGCAGGCTGAAGACGAGCTCCGACACGGCCCCGGCATCCTCGCGCAACAGGCTCGTCGCGCCGCCGCTCTTGAGCTGATAGACGCGATGCAGCGGCAGACGGACCGCGTGCGCGAACACGCGCCGGCGGATGGCGACTTGCAGGCGATTGACCGTTTTGGTGGCCAGCCACCTCCCCCACAAGTGAACCACCGTGGCCAGCAGCGACACGCCGATGACCAGGCCGGCGACCAGGTACAGCATGCGGTATCGGTCGCTGGGAAGTCGCCCGATGTCGCTCCACCACGACGGGAGTTGTCCGGCCGTGAGCACGTTGTCGATGATCAGCTTCGTCGCCAGCGGCGGCAACAGTCGCAGCACGGTGGCGACCGTCAGCGTGGCCATGGCGATGGTCAGGCTGACCGACTGCCCGCGGAGGAGCTTCAGAAAATCGAGGAGCAGCCGGCCAAAAGAGCGAGTCTTGCGAGCTGCCGGTTCCCCATCGGCACTCGCATCAACGGCCTGGCGGTCGCTGCGCTTCTGCCGGAGTTGCTGACGATATTCCGCGTACCGCCGGCTGCTGCTGGCAGGGATCATGATCGGTTCCTGTGCGTCGTGCTGCCTCGCGGCGATGGATTCGTTGGTATCCATCATCGGCGGCTCCGGCAAAACGGCAAGGGCCGCGGCAACGGAACGATTGCTTGAATGTTCGCCTGCGCCGCTTCATAATGCGGCCCTCTTCGGGACAAGCACAGGATTCGCCCTATGAGCACACCCATCCTTTCCCTCCGGTTCCTCAGGCTAGCCGCCGTTTTCTTGCTGCTGCCGGCCGCAGCCGCGTCTGCCGACGACGCCAGGCGTCCCAATATCCTGTTCGCCTTTGCCGACGACTGGGGGCGGTATGCCAGCGCGTATGCAAAGCTCGACGGCCCCGGGACGATCAACGACGCAATAGCGACGCCGAATTTCGACCGGGTCGCCCGCGAGGGGATCCTGTTCCGCCGGGCGTTCGTCTCCGCGCCGAGCTGCACGCCGTGCCGCAGTGCGCTCCTTTCCGGCCAGCATTTTTGGCGCACCGGCCGCGGGGCGATCCTCCGCGGAGCCGTGTGGGACGGCTCCCAGCCATCGTTCCCGCTCCTGCTGCGCGACTGCGGCTACCACATCGGCGAGACCTACAAAGTCTGGAGCCCCGGCACTCCCGTCGATGCGCCCTTTGCCGCTCCGCAGCACGCCTACGAGCGGGCGGGCGGGCGATTCAACCAGTTCTCGCAAAATGTCACCCGCATGGTCGCCGCCGGGAGCGAGCTTCAGGCCGCCAAGCAGGCCCTGTTGGGCGAAGTCCGCGGCAATTTCGACGCCTTTCTTGCCGAGCGCTCCAAGGACCAGCCGTTTTGTTACTGGTTCGGTCCGACCAACGTCCACCGCAAGTGGATTAAGGGCTCCGGCAAGGCGCTGTGGGGGATCGACCCCGATTCGCTGACAGGGAAACTGCCGCCGTTTCTGCCGGACGTTCCCGTGGTCCGCGAGGACCTGGCCGACTACTTCGGTGAGGCGCAGGCGTTCGACGCGGCACTCGGCGTGCTGCTGGCGCGGCTGGAAGAGATCGGCGAGTTGGAGAACACGCTGGTGGTCGTCAGCGGCGATCACGGCGCGCCCGGCTTTCCGTACGGCAAGTGCAACCTGTACGACTTCGGCTCGAGCGTCTCGCTGGCGATCCGCTGGGGAGGGGCGAAAGGGGGCCGCGTCGTCGATGACTTGACTTCGCTTCCTGACTTGGCGCCGACTTTTATCGAATTGGCCGGCGTCCCGGTGCCCGAGCGAATGACCGGCCGCAGCCTCGTGCCAATCCTCAAGTCCGAGAAGTCGGGGCAGGTCGATCCGGCCCGTACGGCGGTCTTCATCGGCCGCGAGCGGCACGTGGAAAACGCCCGGGCCGACTTCATGCCCTATCCGCAGCGGGCGATCCGGACGCATGACTTCCTGTACATCATCAACTTCCGCCCCGATCGCTGGCCGCTCGGCGATCCGTACCGGCTCGACGGGGACAATCCGCCCACGACCGAGGAGATTACCGAAGAGACCCGCTGCACGCTCCCCGACGAAGATGCCGGCCCGACTAAGGCGTGGCTGGTCGGCGTGCGGAAGGACCCGCAGTGGCAGGAGCACTTTCAGTGGGTCTACGGCAAGCGGCCGCGCGAGGAGCTGTACGAACTCAAGTCCGATCCGCACCAGACCAAGAACGTCGCCGCCGACCCGGCCTATGCCAGGCAGCGGGCGGCACTTGAAAAGCAACTCCTTGACGAACTCAAGCGGACCGGCGATCCGCGGCTGATCGACGACGGCCGGTTCTTCGAGACGCCGCCGATGTCGGGGCCCGTCAGCGACCTGCCGGCTAAGGGGAAAGGGAAGGGGAAAGCAAAGCGGCCGTAGTAAGATTGCGGGGGGCGAACGTCCCGCCTTACTTTCGCTCGGGGTATTTTCCTTGATCCGTGCGCACCTTGTCAGCCATCTATGAAAAAGATCACTCGTCGAACGGCCGTTCAGATCACTGCCGCAGGTGCCGCCGCGGTAGCGTTTTCTCCCGAAGCACTCTTTCCTCAGGAGGCAGCTCAGCCTTTTGGCGCCGAGTTTCCTAACCTGGACTCGCTGACCACCGGCCAGTGGTGGACGCGGCCAGCCGCCGCCAATGCCGAGGGGAAAGCGAAAGGGAAAGGCAAAGCCAAGGCCAAGGGAGGGGACCGGGCGCAAGCCCCGCCGATGGATGTGGCGCGCGATCAAGTTGTGGCCTTCGCGGTCTACACGCATCACGGCGGCGTGCTGAAGATCACCGCCCAGCTCTATCCGCTCAAGCCGGGGGAGGAGCGGATCGCGCGGCTGGAATTCAAGCGGGACGGCAAGTGGACCGCGGTCGCCAAAGCGGACGTCTACTATCCCGGCTGGGACGCGCACTTCCGCATCGAGAAGTGGGACAGCAGCAATGATGTGCCGTATCGCGTGCGGCATGGAGAGTCGGCCCAATTCGAGGGGCTGATCCGCCGCGATCCGGTCGAGAAAGAGGAGATCGTCGTCGCCAACCTGTCGTGCAACTCCAGCCGCACGACCGGGCTGCGGCCGGAGATCATCGACAATCTCCAGCGGCAGGATCCCGATTTGCTCTTCTTCGCGGGGGACCAAACCTATCGTCATACGGAGCACACGGCGGGCTGGATCGAATTCGGTCTCCAGTTCCGCGACGTCCTCCGGGACCGGCCGGCCATCTGCATCCCCGACGATCACGACGTCGGCCACGGCAATCTGTGGGGGGAAAACGGCAAACGGTCTACGATTCCAGGTGATGCGGACGGCGGCTATCGCTACCCGGTCCAGTACGTGAACCAGGTGCAGCGACAGCAGTCGTGGCACCTTCCCGACCCGGTCGATCCCGCGCCGGTGGACCGCGGCATTACTGTCTACTTCACGCGACTGACGCTCGGCGGCGTGGACTTCGCGATCCTGGAAGACCGCAAGTTCAAAACCGGCCCGGCGGGAAAAATCCCGCAGATGGGGCCGCGGCCGGACCACATCAACGACCCGAGCTATGATCCCAAGAGCATCGATCTGCCGGGGCTGGAATTGCTCGGCCCGCGCCAGGAAAGGTTCTTGCGAGAGTGGACGCAGGATTGGACCGGGGCGGAGATGAAATGCGTCTTGTCGCAGACTGCGTTCTGCGGCGCGGTGCATCTGCACGGCACGCCCGATAACCGGCTGCTGGCCGATTTGGACTGCAACGGCTGGCCGCAGACGCCGCGGAAGCGGGCACTGGAGATCATTCGCCGCGCCTGGGCCGTCCATCTGTGCGGCGATCAGCACCTGGCCGTGGTGGTCAAGCACGGCATCGACGACTTTGGCGATGGGCCGTACGGCTTCACGAGCCCGGCGCTGGTCAATACGATCTACGGCCGCTGGTGGCACCCGCTCGATGAGCGGCCGGGGGCTAATCCAGTCGCAGGGAGCCCGCTGCCGTGGACCGGCGATTTCAAGGACGGACTCGGCAACCGGATTTCCATGTTGGCTTACGCCAATCCCGCGGAAATCGCCAACGAAAGGAAGCGGGCCGACGGTTACGGCATCGCCCGCTTCAACAAGAAGAAGCAAACCATCACGTTCGAATGCTGGCCGCGCTTCAGCGACTCGCAGCAAGGAGACCAGGCGCAGTTTCCCGGCTGGCCGATCACCGTCGCCAGCGACGCCAACGACGGGCGTAAGGTGGTAGGCTATTTGCCGGAGCTGAACTTTGAGGGGAGTGCCAATCCGGTCGTGCAGGTGGTCGAGGAGAGCAGCGGTGAAATCCTCTATACGATTCGCGCGCAAGGGGGGCGCTTCCAGCCGCGGGTATACTCCGACGGAAAACACACGGTCAAGATCGGCCGCGACAAGCCGGATGCGAAGACGCTCACGGGGCTGGAGCCGAAGGAGAGAGACGCAGCCGGGCAGCAGAACATCCAGCTTTAGATCGGACTGTCATGATCAAATCACCACTGGCCAATGTCGGCATTCTTTGCGTCGCCGTCCTGCTCGCCGCGCAGCTTTGTGCCGCCGAGCGGCCCAACATCGTCTTCATTGCCATCGACGACCAGAACGACTGGATCGGCCACCTGGGCGGCCATCCGCTGGCCAAGACGCCCCATCTCGATCGGCTGGCCGCGCGGGGGACGACGTTCACCAACGCGCACTGTAATTCGCCTCTTTGCAACCCGTCGCGGACCAGCCTGATGCTCGGCCTGCGACCGACAACAACGGGAATCTACGGCCTGGCCCCGTCGTTCCGCTCGCTCCCCATGTGGAAAGACCGCGTGACGCTACCGCAGCATTTTGCCGCCAGCGGCTACCGGACGATGGCGACTGGCAAAATCTTTCATTTCGGCACGAGGAGCGTCCCCGGCGGCGCAAAAGCGAAAGCCAAAACGACTGCCGAGCCCGACTTTCAGGTCAATGGTCAGTTCGGCGGCATTGGCGCAAGGCCGCCAAAGAAGCTCATCCCGCCGACGCCGATGGGCAATCATCCGCTCATGGACTGGGGGGTCTGGCCGCCGGACAACGACGATACGTCCAAGGGAGATCATCAAGTGGCATCATGGGCCGTCGAGCAGATCAAGTCGGCACCGAAAGACCAACCGTTCTTACTGGCCGCCGGCTTCTTCCTGCCGCACGTTCCTTGCTATGCCACGCAGAAGTGGTTCGACCTCTATCCCGATGACGACAGCGTCCTGCCGGCGATCCGCGAAGACGACCGGAGCGATACGCCGCGCTTCTCGTGGTACCTCCACTGGAGTCTCCCCGAGCCGCGGCTGAAGTGGGTGAAAGAGAACGACCAGTGGCGAAATCTCGTCCGCAGTTACCTGGCTAGCACCAGCTTCGTAGACGCGCAGATCGGCCGCATGATGGACGCACTCGAGGAGGCCGGACTGGCGGACAACACGATCGTCGTCGTCTGGGGGGATCACGGCTGGCATCTGGGGGAAAAAGGAATCACCGGCAAGAACACGCTCTGGGACGACGGCACGCGCGTGCCGCTGATCTTCGCCGGCCCCGGCGTGAAGGCCGGCCAGCGCTGCACGCGGCCCGCGGAACTGCTGGACATCTATCCGACGCTCGTTGAACTAGCCGGTCTGCCCCCGCGCGACGACCTGGAAGGACTCAGCCTCGTGCCGCAGCTTCGCGATGCGGCCGCGATGCGCGACAGGCCGGCCATCACCAGCCACAACCAGGGAAACCACGGCATTCGCAGCGAGCGTTGGCGGTACATTTGCTATGCCGACGGCAGTGAAGAGCTGTACGACATGCGGGCCGATCCCCACGAGTGGACGAACCTCGCCGGCAAGGCCGAGTATGCCGCGGTCATTGCCGAGCACAAGAAGTGGCTGCCCAAGGTCGATGAGCCTCCCGCGCCGAACAGCGCCCACCGGGTGCTGACCTACGACAAGGCCGCCGACGAGGCCGTGTGGGAAGGACAGACCGTTAAGCGCAGCGATCCGATCCCAGAATAAGTGCCCTGCGACATGAGACTGTTACTCACACTGCTGGCGTGGTTTGCACTGATCGGCAGCGGCACTGCCGCCGAGCGGCCGAACTTCTTGCTGATCCTGGCAGACGACCACGGCTACGGCGACGTTTCGACCTATCACCCGTCGGACGTCCGCACGCCCAACATTGACCGCCTGGCCGCTGAGGGCATGCTGTTCACGACCATGCGGGCCAATTGCACCGTCTGCTCGCCGTCACGGGCGGCACTTTTAACTGGCAAATATCCCGATCGGGTCGGCGTGCCGGGGGTCATTCGCACGCACGCGGAGAACTCCTGGGGCTGGTTCGATCCGCAGACCCCGACGCTGGCGGATGAGCTGAAGCGGGCCGGCTATCACACGACAGTCGTCGGCAAGTGGCACCTGGGCCTGGAATCCCCCAACACGCCCAACGAGCGGGGATTCGATTTCTTCCACGGCTTTCTCGGCGACATGATGGACAGCTATACGACCCACTTGCGGCATGGGCAGAACTACATGCGCCGCAACGCGGAGGTTATCGAGCCGCAGGGGCACGCCACTGATCTGTTCTCCGATTGGGCCATCGACTACCTGCGCGATCGCGCGGAGAAAAAGGACGAGCCGTTCTTTCTCTACCTGGCGTACAACGCGCCTCACTTTCCCATCGAGCCCCCCGATGCGTGGCTGGCCAAGGTCAAACAGCGATCGCCGCAGCTCGAAGAGAAGCGAGCCAAGAACGTGGCCCTCGTCGAACATCTGGACGACGGCATCGGCCGCGTGCTGGCCGCGCTGGCGGAAACGGGGCTCGACAAGAATACGCTCGTCGTCTTCACGGCCGACAACGGCGGCTCGCTGCCGCACGCCCAGAACAACGACCCGTGGCGCGACGGCAAGCAGAGCCACTACGACGGCGGCCTGCGGGTGCCGTTTGTCATCCGCTGGCCGGACCGGATCCAAGCCGGATCGCGCAGCGCCTACGCCGGGCTGAACTTCGACCTGTTTCCGACGTTTCTGGAACTGGCCGGAGCAAAGCCGGCGGCCGATCTCGATGCGGTCAGCCTCGTCCCACTGCTCGACGGCGGCACGATCGATCGGCCGCGCGACCTGTATTTCGTCCGCCGGGAAGGGGGAATCGCCTACGGCGGCAAAAGCTACGAGGCGCTGATCCGCGGCGACTGGAAGCTGTTGCAGAACGACCCGTATAGCCCGCTGGAGCTGTATAACCTCAAGGACGATCCGCAGGAGAAACGCAACCTGGCCGCCAGCAACAAAAGGATCTTCAACGAACTTGCCGCGGCACTCCGCGCCCACATCCAGCGCGGCGGCAGCACGCCGTGGCAGAAACCGCAAAGGTCGCAGCCATGAAATCGATCTACGCCCTCGTTCTCACCTGCTTCGCACTGCCGGCACTCGCTGCCGAGCGCCCCAACATCGTCTTCATCATGGCCGACGATCTCGGGTACACCGACGTCGCCTGCTACGGCAGCAAGTATTATGAGACGCCGCATATCGACCGGCTCGCAGCACAGGGGATGCGGCTCCTGTCCCATCATCACTGCCAGAACTGTACGCCGACGCGGGCCGCCTTGATGAGCGGCCAGTACCCGGCGCGGACCGGCGTTTACACGGTCGGCGGCATTGACCGGTTTGATTGGAGCCAGCGGCCGCTGCGCCCGGTCGATAACGTGACCAATCTGCCGCTCGACCGGGCGACGATCGCCCAGCAGCTCAAGGCGGCCGGCTATGCGACGGGCATGTTCGGCAAATGGCACATCGGGCAGCAGGGGGAATATCACCCGGCTCGCCGCGGCTTCGACGAAGCGATTGTTTCGATGGGGGCGCATTTCAATTTCACCACGAGCCCGCCGACCGAATACCCGGAGGGGCAGTACCTGGCCGACTTTCTCACCGACCGGGCGGTCGATTTCATCCGCCGGCACAAGGACGAGTCGTTTTTCCTCTATCTGCCGCACTTCGGGGTCCACTCGCCCTATCAGGCCAAGGCAGAGCTGATCGAGAAATTCAAGAATAAGCCGGCAGTCGGCGGACACAGCAATCCCACGTATGCCGCCATGATCGCCAGCGTGGATGACAGCGTCGGCCGCGTCATGCAAACGCTCGACGAGCTGAAGCTGGCGGAGAAGACCGTGCTGATCTTTACCAGCGATAACGGCGGCGTGGGAGGCTATGTCCGCGAAGGGATCAAGCGGGGCGGGGCCGACATCACCGACAATGCGCCGCTCCGCAGCGGCAAGGGGAGCCTCTATGAAGGTGGAACTCGCGAGCCGTTCATCGTCCGCTGGCCCGGCGTGACGAAGGCCGGCGCGACGTGCGACGTGCCGACGATCCACGTGGACCTGTACCCGACGTTTCTCGAGCTGGCCGCCGCTCCCAAGCCGGCACAGGTGCTCGACGGGAAAAGCCTCGTTCCGCTGTTTCGCGATCCCGCCGCGAAGCTCGCGCGCGACGCCATCTTCCAGCACTTTCCCGGCTACCTCGGCTCAGGCCCGGGACAGTGGCGCACGACGCCGGTCAGCCTGATCCACAGCGGCGACTGGAAGCTGATGGAATTCCTGGAAGACGGCCGACTGGAGCTGTACAACCTCAAGGGCGACATTGGCGAAACGAAAAACCTCGCCCAGCAGATGCCGGACAAAGCCCGCGAGCTCCAAGCCCGGCTCGTCGCCTGGCGGACGGAAATCAAAGCGCCGATGCCCACCAAGAACGACGGCACGGATCCGCCGAGGAGCAAGGGAAAGGGAAAGGGCAAGGGCAAAAAGCGGGTGTGAGGGTATGAGGGTATGAGGGTGTCGCGGTCCAAGAACTCAACCACTCTCACACCCGCACACTCTCACACCCGCGCGCCCTCCCACCCGCACACTCTCACACCCTGGCCCCGTCTCCATGATCCTCACCATCCAGCAGCACATCCTCCAGGAACAAAAGCGATTTCCCGGTGCATCGGGCGAATTCTCCTGGCTCCTGTCGGGGATCACGCTGGCGACGAAGATGATCCAGGCGCGGGTACGGCGGGCCGGGCTAACGGACATTCTGGGGTACGCCGGCGAAATCAACATTCAAGGCGAGGCCCAGCAGAAGCTCGACGTCTATGCCAACGAGGCGATGATGCACTGCCTCTCGGCCCGGGCCAGCATCGGCGTGCTGGCGTCGGAGGAGAACGAGCACCCGCGAATGAGCGCCCATTGCTCGCGGGAGGCCAAATATGCCGTCGTCTTCGATCCGCTCGATGGCTCGTCGAACATCGACGTCAATGTGAGCGTCGGCACGACGTTTTCCATTCTCAAGCGGCCGGAAGGGGCCGACTGCGACGACCCCATCGAGTGGGTTCTCCAGCGGGGCAACAAGCAGATCGCCGCCGGCTATGTGATCTACGGCTCCTCGACGATGCTCGTCTATAGCGTCGGCAACGGCGTCCACGGCTTCACGCTCGATCCGTCGGTCGGGGCGTATGTCCTTAGCCACGAGAACATCAAAATGCCGCCGCAGGGGAAGCACTATTCCGTCAATGAAGCCTACGCGGGCAGCTTTCCGGCGGGTTACGGCGAGTATCTCGACCGGCTGCGGAGCGGCAAATTGGGTAATCGATATGCCAGCCGCTATATCGGCTCGATGGTCAGCGACATCCATCGCACGCTCCTCAAGGGAGGCGTGTTCCTCTACCCACCGACCGACGACAATCCCGAAGGCAAGCTGCGACTCCTCTACGAAGCCAACCCCATCGCGTATCTCATCGAGCAAGCCGGCGGCATTGCCACGACCGGTAAGGGGCGCGTCCTGGACGTGATGCCGACGGCCATTCACCAGCGGACGCCGCTGGTCGTCGGCGGACAGGCAGAGATGAAGGAGTTCCTGCGGTTGGTGCCACATGAATTGTAATCAACGGGTGACCGCTTCCCCCCGGATCTTTGCCGAGAATTGCGGGTGCTGCCGGTACTTGAGCACGGCTTCGTTGACGCGGGCCCGCCGCTTGACTTCCGCGAAGGGGAGCCGGTTGTCGATCAGCCCCAGGTCGTAGGCCAGCTTGTCCGCATAGCCGGGAAGCAGCACGCGGTAGTCGTACGGCACCTTGTCCGGAGCGATGGCGTTGATGTGCCGCACGATGTTCGTCGTGCAGTTGTTGCCGAGCGTGTCGTAGAACTCGGGATGTTCGTAGAGCTGGTTGGCCCGCTTGAGCATATCGACGAACAGCTTGCGAGCCATCTCGGGGGGTGCCGTCGAACGGTAAACGTACACATCGACGTCGCGATGCTCGACGCGAACGGGGATTAAATCCCGCTCGTCGGCAATCACATAGATCAGCTCGAACTGGCCGAAAGCCCCCATCGCCGGATCGTATCCTTCGCCGTTTTCCAGCCGCACCTCGACCGAAATGCCGACGTAGTCCCCTCCCTCGAAGCCGAAGGTGAGGAGCGTGTGGGCGACCGCCTTGATCTCCGAAAACGGCACGACAACGAAATCGACCGAGCGGATCTTCGACAGGTCGTACGTCTTGTCGTAGTGCTTCACGATGCAGTCGCGATAAGTGAAGAACTCGGCATTCCGCACGTTGTGGATCGTGACCAGGTCCCCGTGAATCTCGGCATGGGCGAGGACCTTGTGCTCAGCAATCCAGTCGCGGTCGTTGGAAGGCTTCCTGGTCGTCAGCGACACAAGCTGCGGCAGGCTCGGCGGCGGCTTGACCGGGCCACTCTCTGTTTGCTCGGGCTGTGGACCGGCGAACGGCACCTTGAGTTGCTCGATGAACTGCGAAATCGCATCCGCGACGGGATACTGCTGGGGGGGCAACAGGGGCTCGCGCGGCTGGGTCGGATTTCGGGCGGGTGCCTGGCCGCGGCCGGGCAGCCGCGACGCAATCGCCTGCTGAAACCGCGGCACTGGCTGGGGAAGGCTGCCGTCGAGCGCCGGCACGTCGTGCGAAGCAAGCTCCGTGTCGGCCGCCAGTTGATCCCACGCCTGATCGAGCGGCTGCCGGGCGGCCAGTGCCGCGGGTGGGCTGGGACCGTTTGCGCAGCCGGCCAGGAGCAGCGCGGCAAACGCCGCGAGCAGGCCGCGACAAGGATCGAGAGGGGACATCACCGCGCGCAAGAGGCCAATCGCCGTGAGGAGAAGGGATGACAAGCGGCGGAGGTAATACCGGTCTGGCGCGAAGCGTGCAAGAGCAGCCGCGGTGCTAGCAGCGGCCGAGCCGCCGATTGTGCGGCGGGCAACGATTCTATGACCACCGCATTTGCGTCTTCGAATCCGGGAGCTACGGTTGCCAGGACTTCTCGCTCCGCCTAACTCCTCGAGGTCACCATGGCTGCTTTCCGATTTGAATTCGACTGGCCAACCCTGCAACTGCTCGTGATCACGGTCCTGGCCTTTGTGATCGGCATGGCCAGTTGAGCAGCCGTTAATCGGCCGCCAGATTCACGCAGATGATCTCTTTGTCGTTGCGCAGAAAGGCGCACTTGTCGGCAAAGGCCGGGTGGCTCCAGATCACCGGCCGGCCGAAGCAGTCCTGCGTCGGTTCCAGCAGGTGCGCGCGGCTGATCTCTTCGTATCCGGCGGGGGAAAGTTTGGCGATGATCAGGTCCCCCGTTTCGCTGAACAGAAAGAACCGCTCGCCATTCTTGACGAGAAAGGCCGTGCCCGAGTTTGACTGCTGCGGCCGCTTGTTGGTCGTCGGCTCGAAGGTTTCCCACAGCCGCTCGCCGGTGGCAAGGGTCACGCCCCGCAACTCCCCCTTGGTGCAGCAGCCATAGATCGTGCCGTCCTCCAGAAACGGCGTCGAATTGACGGGGAAAACGCCGCTGCTGATGTCGCCGCGCCACACTTCTTCCGCCGTCGGTTTCTCTCGGTCCAGTTTCAGGCAGACGCACTGCATCCCAATGCCGCCGGCGAACAGATAGTCGCCCAGTTGGCGGGGAATCTGAATCGACATCTCGTAGTCGGGTTTGAGATCGACCGACCAGTGGAGCTTGCCCGTTTCCGGATCGAGACTGTTCAGCGCTAGCGGGTGCCAGATGAGCAGTTGGCGGGTGCCGCCGGCTTCGATGATGCTCGGGGCACAATAGCCTTGGTCCTTGGCGGAGAGAGCTTTCCACAGTTCGTTGCCGGTGTCTTTGTCGAAGGCGACAGCGACGCTCCCTTCGCCGCCGACGAGGCAAATCAGCTTCTGGCCATCCACTAGCGGATGCCCCGCGAAGCCCCATATCGGCGTCGTCGTTTTGTACTCCGCCTTCAAATCCTTCGACCACAGCTCGGTCCCTTTATCCGCGTCGAGGCAGCAGAGCAGCCCTTCCGCGCCGAGCGTGTAAACTTTGCCGCCGGCGACGGTCGGCGTGCAGCGCGGGCCGTAGGCGTACGAGATCTTGTAATTCACATCGTGCTCGTGCTTCCACAGTTCCTTGCCGGACTTGGCATCGAGGCACAGCACGCGCTCTTTGCCGTTCCGATCGCTGCGCCCCCCCGGAGTGGCGCTGACGTCTCCTTTCCCGTCGAAGTCATGCACGTAGACCCGCCCATTGGCCACGGCCGGACCCGCGTAGCCGCCGGCAATCGGCGTCCGCCACAAGACCTCCGGTCCCTCGGCAGGGAATCTGTCGAGAATGCCGGTCTCGCGCCAGACACTGTCCCGTTTGGCCCCCAGCCACCCGGGCCAATCCTCGCCCCAGCCTCGGGTTGAAAGAGCCAGTACCAGAAAACACGACAGAATGAGTCCACGACGCATTTGCTTTGCTCCAAGGATGAAACGCTATCATCGTAGCGCCGCGGCGGCGGCAGTCAATTGAACACACCGGCATTATGGTCGGCTCAACACAACCGCAAACGGGCAAACTGTTTACGACATCTCGAATTCTCATCACAAAAACCATGCGATTTGTGTGCTATAGTTGGGTCAGTGAGAAAGACTGCGCTCTTCTGGCAATCTCATCCTCGGTCTCTTCAAGCTCTTCTGACGTTCTCGAGCCTGTGGCTCGTTTTCCGCTGTCTCTGATTGGTCTGCCAGGAATCGCGCAGATCATCATGGGTCAACGTTCCCTCCCCATCCGTAAGGTCGCCGCGCCAGGCCCGCGCGGCGACCTTCTTTTCTTGACCCTGGCAGGACAGCCTTCCGGGGCGTCGCGTGCATACCCAGACAGATTGTGAGGGCTACACTACAGGCATGAGCACGACAGCACCCAAACCGCCCGCGTCCTCTGCGACCGAAGCCTCGTTTGCCGAGACCGCCATGCGACTGGGCGGCAAAAGCGAAGAGGAAGCCCGCCGCACCGGGGCCCTCGACAAGGCCGACGATCAGGTCGAGCAGCTTTTTGCCGCCAAGTACCAGACCGCCAGCAGCCCGGTTCATCGGGCGGTGTGGGAAAAGTCGGTGCCGGTGGAATTGTTCCAGTCCGCGCCGCTGGCGACGCCGCCAGACGTGCAGAAGGTAATGGACGATTCGGTCGCCGTCGCCCGCCGGCATCGTGATGGAGGGACGCTCCTCAATGCCGAAGGAAAGATCGACGAGAAAGTGCTCGGGGATCTGGCGGCAGCCGGCTACTGGGGGCTGCTCGTCGGCAAGGAATACGGCGGCTCGGGCGCGCCGTTTCGCAGCTTCGCCGCATTCCTCACGCAAATGGCCATGATCGATCCGACGACCGCCGGCCTGGCGAGCGTCCACGGCTGCATCGGCGCGGTCGATCCGCTGCGAACCTTTGGCAGCGACGAGCAGAAGCAGCGCTATCTCCCCAAGCTGGCCAGCGGCGAGCGGCTGTCGGCATTTGCGCTGACGGAGCCTGGAGCCGGTTCCGACCTGACCGCACTTCGCACGCGGGCGCGGCTCGTTGGCGACAAGTATCTGGTCACCGGCGAAAAGCTGTTCATCACCAACGTCGTTCCGGGCCGCACGATTGGCCTCGTCTGCCTGATCGACGACAAGCCGGCCGTGCTGATCGCCGATCTGCCGCCGGTGGAAAACGAGCAGTTTCAGCTCGTCAAATACGGCCTGTTTGCCCTCAAGCACACCTACAACCGGGGCATCATCTTCCGCGATTTCCCGGTGCCGAAGGAGAACTTGCTCGAAGTCCCCCGCGGCAATGGGCTGACCATCGCTTATCACGGGCTGAACCTTGGTCGGGTGGCCCTGTGTGCGACGGCGGCCGGCTCGATGCGGCTGATGCTGGCCAACCTGCTGCCGTGGGCCAAGTTCCGCAAGACCTACGGCGAAGCGATCGAGCGCCGCGAGCTGGTGCGGCGGCGCATCGGCCGCCTGGCGGGACTCATCGTCGGTTGCGACGCACTCGTCGCCTGGTGCTCGTCGCTGCTGGATGCCGGCTATCGCGGCGAGATGGAGTGCATCGTCGCCAAGATTTTTGGCAGCGAATCGCAGAAGGAAGCGGCCATTGAGCTGCTCATGAAGACGCACGGCGGTCGCTCGTTCCTCCAGGGTCACCTGCTCGGCGAAAATATTCACGAGTTCCTCGCGCCTTGCATTTACGAGGGCGAAGGGGAAATGCTCGGCATGGCCCTCTTCAAGTCGCTCGTCAAACAACACGGCGTGCAGTTCTTCGAACCGGTCGGCAAGGCGCTCGCCGCGGCGGGCATTAAAAAGCTCTCGCCCATGAACCCGGCTCACATGTGGGCCCTCCGCCGCGAATTGCCGCCGTATGCCGCGTGGCTCTTGTCGAAAAAGTTGTCATTCGCCGGTGCGCCCGAGCTGCCGGCAATGCCCGCCAATTTGCGCGGACACGCCGAATATGCGTGCCGGATGCTCCCCAAGATGTCGCTGGAAATCGACGGCGCGATGCGCAAGCACCAGCTCAAGCTGGCCGACCGGCAACTGCGGATGAGCGACCTGTCGGCCCGCGTGCAGAAGCTGGTCACGATCCTCTGCACGAGCCTGTATGCCGCCGGGCAATCCGACGAGGTCGTCAAGTCCGCTGCCGACATTCTCTGCCAGGACCTGACCCGCGAGCTTTCTGGCGCCAGCCCCAGCGACCGCTACTACCGGGCGGTCACCACGCTCGGCGAACAAATCGCCGCCGGCGGATTTGCGTCAATCGCCGGTCTGAAGGCGCAGGAGATTTTGATGCCGTATGAGGCCTGATGCGGGCAATTTCGCGGCGCTACGCGGCGTGGTAAAATCCGCGGCCTGATACTTACGCGTCGCCCCTGGAAGGCCCCCTGATGACCCTCGACGTTGTCGAAACCCTCTCTGACCTCGTGCGGATCCCCAGCGTCAATCCCATGGGCCGCCCGGTCAGCGGAGAAATCTACTATGAGCATCGCGTCACCGACTATCTCGAAAAGCTGTTCAAGCGGCTGAAGATTCCCACCGAGCGGCACACCGTCGCCCCGCAGCGCGACAACCTGATCGCCCGCGTCGATGGCTTCAAGACCCCGGACAAGGGGGGCAAAATCCTGATGCTCGAAGCGCACCAGGACACCGTGCCTGTCGATGGGATGACCATCGATCCGTTCGATCCGCAGGTGAAGGATGGCAAGATTTTTGGACGCGGCTCGTGCGACATCAAAGGCGGAATGGCGGCGATGATCTCAGCCCTGGCGCGGCTGGCAAAGGAAAAACCGCGCGGCCGGCCAACCGTCATCCTCGCCTGCACCGTGAACGAGGAGCACGGCTTCACCGGTGCGACCGACTGGGCGCGGTCCTATAGTAGTCCACTCGCTCCGCGAGTGGACAAGGAACTCGACGCGGCAACGGCCACTCTCGAAGCGAGTGCTCGGCATTCCAAACTCCTCCCCCGCGTCCCCGATGGCTGCATCGTCGCCGAGCCGACGAAGCTCAACGTCGTCGTCGCCCACAAAGGGGCCGTCCGCTGGCGGTGCCACACCGGCGGCATTGCCACGCACAGCTCCCAGCCCCACCTGGGGGACAATGCCGTCTATCACATGGCCCGCGTCCTCCAGGTGCTGGAGTCGTACGCCAAGGAGGTCGTCTCGCATCTGTCCGATCATCCGCTCTGCGGCCATCCGACGCTGAGCGTCGGTCTGATCAGCGGGGGCATCAGCGTCAACACGGTCCCCGACCGCTGCACGATCGAGATCGACCGCCGCGTTCTCCCCGGCGAAGACCCCGAAGCCGCCTACAGCCATGCGATCGACTACCTGAGCACCGTCGTGCCTGTGGGGACGCCGGTGATGCACGACAAGCCGTTTCTGCTGACCTACGGCCTGGCGGACGACAACAACCAGGCGTTTGGCGACCAGCTCGGTACGGTGATTCGCGAGAAGGCGTCCGACGCCGGCGAGCTCATCGGCGTCCCGTTCGGCACCAACGCTCCGCACTACGCCCGCACCGGCTGCCCGACCGTCGTCTTCGGCCCCGGCAGCATCGACCAGGCGCATACCGCCGACGAGTGGCTTCAGGTGGAGCAGCTTCAGCTCGCGTCGGAGATTCTGTTCGATTTTGCCAGGGAGTTCGCGGGGTAGCAGCTCCGCATGCTGGCGCGCACGGCTACAACGATCGAAAGCGAATTTTCGTCTCGTCGAGCACGACGAACGAGCCGGGCAGTTGGTGCGAATGGTGAGTAAAAAGATCTCGCAATCGTGCCAGCTTGGCAACCGTGTCAGCCGGATTGACGCGCAGCAGGACGATTCCGTATGCGGGCAGCTTCAAACGCACGACCAACTCACCAAAATCCTTGTCCTCGGTGAGAAGAATCCGTTGATCGGCAACCGCCAGTTGCAACACTGCCTGATCATCGCTACCGGGCGCCAGCTCTTTGACGTAGACAACATCGTGACCATCGCTCCGCAGTCCGCTGACGAGCGGCATGTCACAACACTCGTCCGCCAGTAGCTTCACGGCGACTCACCTGAGGCGACGACGATTTCTTCGTTGGCCAAATGATCCGCGGCGAATGCCGCTGCCGCGCGGATATCCTCGACCGTGAGGTGCGGATGGTGCGCCAGGATTTCGGCGTCCGTCATGCCTTCCCCCAATTTGCGGAGAATCAACTCCACGGTGATTCGAGTTCCCTTGATCACCGGTTTTCCGAACATGATTTTCGGATCCATGACGATGCGTTGGTGGATCATGTTCTCAATCCTCCGGAACAAAGCAAGCCAAAACTGGCTTGCTTCAGTTCATTGTATCTCAAGGCGATGACCGAGCCAGTTCAAAATCCTCTCCGTCACATCCACTCCTGCACCAGCGGCTTGATCACGAGCTCCGGCACGTGCGCCCGCGGGGGAAGCTGGGCGATGGCCACGACGATTGGGCCAAGGTCCTCGATTTGCAGCATCGTGGCTTTGCGATCGTCGCTGACCGGCGTCGGCCGGTGCTCGAGGATCGGCGTGTTCACTTCCCCCGGATAGATGTTGGTGATCCGAATGCCGTTGGCGGCCTCTTCGTTCCCGGCGGCAATGCCGAGGGCCGTGCAGGCGAATTTGGAAGCGTCGTAAGCGATGCCGCCGAGGGGCGAGGCGCGTTTGCCGGACGTGGAGCTGATGTTGATGATCAGGCCGTCCTTCCGGGCCCGCATCGGCGGCAGGGCGGCGTACATGCAGTTGAAGACGCCGGTGGCGTTGATTGCCATGACCTGGTCCCACTGCTCCGGCGTGGTGCTGGCCATCGAGCGGGTCTTCACGTTGACCCCCGCGGCATTCACCAGGATGTCGAGCGGCCCCAGCTCCTTCTGCTGCCAGGCGAACAGTTTGGCGACGCTATCGCGGCTGGCGACGTCCACTTCGTGGTAGACAATCGGCGGCTGGCCGATGTAGCTCGTGGCGGCTTCCTTGAGGACGCTGGCCCGGCGGCCGGCAATCGCCACGCGGCAACCTTCCGCCGCCAGGGCCTGGGCGATCCCCCAGCCGATACCAGTGCCGCCGCCGGTAATGAGTGCAGTCTTGGTTTTGAGTTTCATGAGCCACTGGAGTCGAGGGTTCAGGGTTCAGGGTTCAGGGTTCAGGGTTCAGGGTTCACGTTCAAAAACAGTTGTGTTTCACGATGGCGGCATTTGCCTTCGCTGAACCCTGAAAACTGAACCCTGAACTTTTTCCCCGCCATTGGACTTTGGACTTTTCAAGTCAACAAGGGGCGTGCGGCTTGTCGCGGCGGTGTCGGCGGAAAATAATGGGGCCTGCTCTTAGGACAGGTTGAAAGCCTGTCCCGCAATCATTCTGGACAGGTTGAAAACCTGTCCTACATGGCATGGCCCAGCGCGCCGAACAGCTCGACTCGATCATTCGCGTCATCACGCCGGAGAATATCGCGTTTGAATATCGAGTCGCCGGGCCGTTCCGCCGGCTGCCGGCCTATCTGATCGACCTGGTCGTCATTTTCGTCCTCTGCTTTGCAATTTCCATTTTTCTGATTCCACTGCTGTTCGTCAGCCCGGGCACAGCCATGTTCATCCAGTTGGTGTCATGGTTTGCCATTGGCTGGTTCTACTGTGGCGTCCTGGAGGCGATTTTCAATGGCCAGACACTCGGCAAGTGGCTGCTTGGCCTGCGGACGGTGAACTACGATGGGCTGCCCATCAACGCTTTGCAAGCAATCGTGCGGAACTTGCTCCGCTATGCCGACACGTTTCTGGTGATGGCGGGGCTGCTGGTCATGGCGATGAACAGCCGGTTTCAGCGGCTGGGGGACCTGGTCGCGGGGACGATCGTCATTGTCGAAGAGCGGCACTGGCTGACGGGGATCGCCAAGCTCGACGATCCGCGGGCGATTCAACTGGCGGCCCACCTGCCGCCGAACTTTGTCATCAGCCGCTCGCTGGCGAAGGCACTGGCGACGTACGTCGAGCGGCGGCGGTTCTTTCATCCCGTGCGGCGGCGGGAAGTGGCCAAGCACCTGGCCGAGCCGCTCTTGGCGCGGTTTGGACTGCCGCTGGATACCAGCTACGACCTGCTCCTCTGCTCGCTGTACTATCGCAAGTTCATTGCCGACCGCGGCGCGGACGAGCGGCAATTCGCCGCCGCGACGCAGGCCGTTGGCCCACCGCCGGGGTATGGACAACCGCCGTATGGGCAGCAGCCCGTCTACGGACCAGGGCCGGGAGGGTACCAGCCGCGATGAAAGTTATCGAACTCCTCGAACGACGCCGGCAGAACTGGCAGGAGCTGGAGCGCCTCTGCGACCGGCTCCAGATGTCGGGGGGGATGGTCGCGCTCCCGCCGCCGGAGACGGCCCGCTTCGCGGCGCTCTACCGGGCGGCCTGTGCCGACTTGGCGCTGTCGGACGCCTATCAACTGCCGCAGAACACGGTGCAGTACCTCCACCGGCTGGTGGGACGGGCGCACAACCAACTGTACCAGAGCCGCCGGTTCGACATTGCCGCCTGGAGCCGGATGCTGCTGTACGACGTGCCGCAGCAAGTCTTCGGCGACCGCTGCGTGCAGGCGATGTTCCTCTTCTTTTGGGGGACGTTCTTTCTCTCGGCCTGGCTGGCCTACGACAAGCCAACCTGGCCCGAATATGCCGAGACCGTCATCGGCCACGAGCAGATCCAGGCGCTGGAGGAGATGTACAAGGACCCGATCGACGGCTCGGATCGCGGCGGCGAGGAAAATACCGCCATGGCCGGCTTCTACATCTGGCACAACGCGGGCATTGGCCTGCAATGCTTTGCCTTCGGGCTGCTGGTCGTGCCGGGACTGCTCATCTCGGCGTTCAACGCGATTTTTCTCGGGGCCGCCTTTGGGTACATGGCCCGCCCCGACGTCTACGCCCAGCAGGGGCAGAATTTTTTTCACTTCGTGACGGCGCACGGGCCGTTTGAACTGACGGCCATTGTGCTCTCGGCCGGATCGGGATTGCGGCTGGGAATGGCCTGGATCATGCCCGGGGCATGGTCGCGGACCGCGTCGCTGATGCGGTGGGGGAGGAAGATGATGCCGGTGATGATGTCAGCCGTGATCATGTTCATGATCGCGGCGCTGATCGAAGGATTCTTGTCGCCCTCGGGCGCACAGTACTGGCTCAAGGCGGCGGTGGCGATCGTTTCGACCGTGATCTTGGTGCTGTACTTTGGAGTGCTGGGATTTCCGCGGGGAGGACGCGTCCTTGCCGAAGCACGAGCGTAACTGCAAGCACGAAATCCGAAATGCGAAATGCGAAACAAGCACGAATGATCAAAAAACCAATGTTCCAAAACAACCTCATCGGCGCCGTTTTAAATATTCCGATTTCTGATTTTGGATTTGTTTCGTATTTCGTGTTTCGGATTTCGTGCTTGACCGGCGAGTGAGCCAGATTTTGCCATGCAGCTCGATAGCACCCGCATCACCGTTCGCGAGCGCACGCTGGGGGAGATCCTCGACCTGGCGCTGCACGTGCTGCGCGAGTATTTCCAGCCCTGGCTGGCGACGACCCTGCTGGCCGTGATCCCGCTGGCGCTGATCAACTACGCCCTCATCGGCTGGATGGCCGACAGCACCTACGTCTCCTACGAGGATGGCGAGGCGCCGCTGCGGTTCTTGTGGAACATGACGCTGCTGGTCTACCTCGAAGCACCGCTGGCCGGCATCGTATCGATCGGTTATCTGGGCCCGGCCGTGTTCCTGGAACGGCGGACGATCCGCCAGGTGCTCATCGAGACGCTTCAGCGAGCGCCGCAGTGGGTCTGGTGCCAGCTCTTCTTGCGCGGCATTTTGCCGGCCTGGATTCTGCTCTTGATCGTCAACGTGTGGTATCGTCTCCAATTCAATGGGCTGATCGAAGGCTTCCTGCTTCCCGCACTGGTGGGGTACGCGTCGCTCTTTCGCGCGCTAAGGCCTTATGTCAACGAGATCATTTTGCTGGAGCGGCTGCCGACGCGCTCGGCCAATCCGAGCGAAATGACCCTCGGCCGCCGCAGCGCGAACCTCCAGGGGCAATATTCGGGCGACCTCGTCGTGCGTTTCATCCTGGCGTCGCTGGTGGGAATGCTCCTGTGGGCAGCGCTGTGCATCTCGACACTCGTGCTGCTGATGTTCCTGTTCAACTCGGGGGACCTGACGATCGTGGACATGTTCCAGCGGTTCGACATCACGTGGTATCACGCGCAGCTCGTCTACCCGGCGATCCTGTGGTCGATTGCCGGCTATTTTTCGGTCGTCGAGTATCTGGACTATCTCGATTTGCGAATCAAACATGAAGGGTGGGAAGTGGAACTTTTGATGCGGGCGGAGGGGCTGAGGCTGGCGGGAAAAACGTGGTAAGCCATTGCGGATTGCGGATTGCGGATTGCGGATTTTGGCCGTGGCCAATTCCCGCGGCGCTGGCGCTGTTTCTGCTCGCCGGCCTGATCGCGCCAGCCGGCGCTCAGGACCCAGAAAATCCCGTCGAGTTGGGGCGGGAAGCGTTCGGCAAACGCGACTATCCGTGGTATGACGCGAGCAAAGACGAGGCCCGCCCGCTGCGGATGGGGGCCGACACCGAGACGAAGACCAGCTCCGACAGGTCCGACAGCTCCGACTCCTCCGGCTTTGGCGTCAGCCTCTTCGGCTCCGGGCTCCAGGCGCTGGGGCTGATCCTGCTCGCCTTCGTCCTGGCCGCGGCCGCGGCACTCATCGTGTGGGCCTTCCTCCGCAATGAGACACAGCAATCGGCCGGCGCCAGCGTCGTCACCGCGTCGCGCGACGTCGATCGAGTCGAGCAGCTCCCCTTCGCCCTCAAGCGGGCCAGCGGAGACTTTCTGGCCGAGGCGCAGCGGCTGGCCGAAGCCGGCAACTACTCCGAAGCGATCATCTACCTCTACAGCCATCTGCTCGTGCAGCTCGACAAGCATCACGTCATCCGCCTGACCAAGGGGAAAACCAATCGCCAGTACCTGCGCGAGACCCGCTCCCGTCCCAGTCTGGCCGGCATCCTCGAGCCGGCGATGATCGCCTTCGAGGACGTCTTCTTCGGCAAGCACGAGATCGACCGCGAGCGGTTCGAGGAGTGTCACAACCAGGTCGGCAGTTTCCAGGCCGAGCTGGCCCGCTTGGAGCGACAGGCCGCATGAGCAATTCTTCCTCCTTTGCCGACAGTCTCCGCCAGCAGCTCCAGGACCGGCTGGTCCGGCGGGCGCTCATCGTCGCCGGCGTGGCGGGGGTCGTGCTGTTTTTCGGGCTGATTTATTACTGGCAGCACAGCACAGCCTGGGGCCAGTCGCTGAATGCCCGGTATGGCCGGCGGTCGGGTCGCGGGGCCGACAGCGTCAACGGCACGTCGGTGCTGGCCCACATGTTCGCCCTGCGGGGCTTTCGCGTGCGGACCGCCGACCGCCTCTCCCCCAAGCTGCGGAAAAGTGCCGACGTGATCGTCTGGGCCCCCGACAGCTTTCATCCGCCGACGAAGAAACACCGCGAATATCTGGAACGCTGGCTTTCCGACGGGGATGGGCGGACCCTGATTTACATCGGCCGCGATTACGACGCCGCGGCGGCGTACTGGAAATCGGTCGCGCCCTCAGCGTCCGGCGAAGACGCCAAGAAGATGGCCGAGCTGGCGGACCGGGCCCAAAAATCCCACGAGCTGAGCCGTGGATCGATGCCGAGCAAGGAATATGCCCGCTGGTTCACGGTCAAGGGACAGGGGACAGGAGACAGGGAACAGGGGACAGGGGACAGGGGACAGGAGACAGGGGACAGGGGACAGAAACCACCACTCACCACTCACCACTCACCACTCACCACCACCGTCAAAGAGCTTTCCGGGCCCTGGGCGGAGGGGATCGATGCCGCCAAGGCCGACATCTCGCTTCACGGCCGGCTCGATTTGCCCGTGGAAGCCGACGCGACCGGCGAGGGTGATCCGCTGCCGCCGGACGACGTGGAGCCGCTGCTCGTGGCTCGCGGCGACCCGCTCGCCTTCCGTTTGCGCGACTTTGCCTGGGACGACGGGCAGGTGATCGTCGTGGCCAACGGCTCGTTCCTACTCAACTATCCGCTCATCAATCCGCAGCATCGCAAGCTGGCGGCCAGGCTGATCGATGAGTGCGGCGGCAGCGAGGCGATCTTTCTGGAGAGCGGCCCGGCCGGGCCGGAAATCCTGGAAAAAGACCCGCCGCAAACGGGGGGACTGGCGATGCTCCGCATCTGGCCGCTCAACGCCATGGTCATCCACCTGACGGTTTTCGGCATTGTCCTCTGCCTGGCTTACTGGCCAATCTTCGGCCGGCCCAAAGAGCTTCCGGGGGAGAACCCGGCCGACTTCGGCCGCCACGTCACGTCGCTGGGTCAGCTCATGGCTCGCACCAAGAACCTCGCCTACGCCCAGAGCCGGCTGGTCCAGTACCAGCAGCAAGCCCGCCGCGGCTCGGGAACGTCGCATCGGAAGTAGGCGGAGGGGACAGGGGACAGGCGACAGGAAATTTCTGTTTACTTGGAATAATTGTCCATATGTGCGCATCTAGTCAGTAGGCCCCCGCCGCAGGGGCCTGCTGGCGGCAAGTGCCGACCGGATGATGTTTGACAATTGGGTAGTAGCAATCGGGGGCAAGTCCACACGCCTGAAGCGCAGGCGATGGACCGCTCTCCACACGCGAACCGTTTTGCCCCTCCCGAAATGAGGACCGAATGCGAGCCGCAGCGCGCCTTATTAAAGAAAAAACCGCTGGTTTTCCTAACCTGTTTGTGGACAATCGGTTAGGTCGGATTTAGTGGGCCGTCCGAATCGCCAAATCGCTTATTAGTCAGCGGCGCTGCCGCGAAGCGAGCCACCACAAACACGCTATCATGCAGCGGATTGGTAGACATTAGTTGCGGCGACTAATAGCGCAGGGCAAATGCTTCAACGTCCTTTGTAGTAAGGAGTTATGGCAACGAATGATATCCAGCCGTTAGCGTAAGTCGCCGACTGGAGGGCGCAAATACGCGCTAGCGCCACGGCGGCGGACGTTGAAGTTCGCTGGCTGCGACCGATACTCTCCTATCGGCCGGGCGGAATTTTCCCGGTATCTCCCAAATCTGTCGTGAGGTGGGCTGGATGCCTGGCTCGATGAATGCCGCCGCCGACCGCAACCTGCTGCTGGGCATCTTGGCGCTGCAAACGGGCCTCATCAGCCGCGATGCGCTGCTGGCGGCCGTCGAGGCCTGGCTGCAAGATCGGGAAGTGCCGCTTGAAGAGCACCTGGTTGAGCGCGGCGCACTTGCGGCGGAGCATCGAGTGCTGTTGGTGCCGCTGGTGGAGGCTCTCATCCGCCATCACGGGGGCGACCCGCGCCAGAGCCTGGAGGTGCTCCATGTCGGATTGCAGATTGCGGATTGCGGATTGAAAACTGAATCCGCAATCCGCAATCTTCAATCCGCAATATCTGCAATTGACTCTCCGGTCCGCTATCGCATCCTCCGCCCTCATGCCGAAGGGGGCTTGGGGCAGGTCTTTCTCGCCCGCGATGAGGAAGTTGGCCGGGACGTGGCCCTCAAGGAGATCAAACCCCGCTGGGCCAACCACGCCGGCAGCCGCGCCCGCTTCACTCGCGAGGCGGAGATCACCGGCGGCCTCGAGCACCCCGGCATTGTCCCCGTATACGGCCTGGGGGCGTATGCCGACGGGCGGCCGTTCTACGCGATGCGGTTCATCCGCGGGTCGAGCCTGCAGGAGGCGATTGAGGCGTTTCACGAATCGGCGGCAGCGAAGAATCCGCTGACTTCGCCGGCGCGGAACCTCGAACTGCGGCGGCTGCTGACGCGGCTGATCGACGTGTGCGAAGCGATCGACTACGCCCACAGCCGGGGCGTCTTGCACCGCGATCTCAAGCCGGGAAACATCATGCTCGGCCGCTACGGCGAGACGCTGGTGGTCGATTGGGGACTGGCCAAGCCGCTCGCCAAATCGCCGGCCGATCCAGCCGACGACGATGCGGCTGGTAAGGATCTCCCACTCGTCCCGGCCGGAGACGGCGAGCCGACGCGACTGGGCTCGGCAATTGGCACGCCCGGCTACATGAGCCCCGAGCAGGCGGCGGGGCGGCTGACCGAGCTCGGGCCGGCCAGCGATGTCTTCAGTCTGGGGGCGACGCTGTACCATTTGCTGGTCGGAGCGCCGCCGTATGTCGCAGGGGATTTGCTGCGGCAGGCGCAGGAGGCGGACTATCCGCGGCCGGGTGCGATCCGCCCCGATGTGCCGCGGCCGCTGGAGGCGGTGTGCCTGAAGGCGATGGAGCCGCGGCCGGAGGATCGTTACATGTCCGCCCGCGAGCTGGCGGACGAGATCGAGCGCTGGCTGGCGGGAGAGCCGGTGACCGCCTATCCCGAGCGTCCGCACGAACGAGCCGCCCGCTGGGCGCGCAAGAACCGGGCCTGGGTCACGGCCGGCGGATTGGCCCTGACGTTGATCACCGCCGTCTCCACGGTCGCGTTTTTGATCGTCGGTTTTCAAAACTGGGAAATCGCCAATCTCGCCGAGGCAGAGAAAGATGCCCGCCAGACCGCCGAGACGAAGCGCCGCGAGGCGGAAACGGCGCGGGACGACGAGGCCCGGGCGCGAAAGGACGTCGAGATCGCCCGCCAGCAGGCACGCGCCGATCGCAGGCGGCTGGCGGAGATCATCGATCAGATTGGTCAGGACGTCTATCGCAACCGGCGGCATCGGCCGCTCTTGGAATCGGGAATCACGAACTACCGCGACTTTTTGCACCTCGACGAGGATGCCGACGGCGACAATCCGCTGCTGCGGGCCCGGTTTCAGGCCAAGCTGGCGACGCTGCTGGAGTCGCTCGACGATTACGCCGGTGCGAAGGCGGCCTACACGGCGAGCATCGCCCAATACGAGTCGCTGTTGGCGGAGGATGCGACGGTCAACGCGCGCGAGCTGCAATCCGAGCTGGGAACCGCGTACGGCAATCTGGGCGCGATGTACGTGCAAACGCCCGAAACGCTCGCCGCTCTGTCGGCACTCGGCAAGGCGATCGGCATCCAGCGCAAGCTGGTGGATGCCACGAGCGCCACGAAGACCGACCGCCGCGAGCTGGCCCGGCATCACTACAACCGCGGGTACATTCGCTCGCACCATGGTTTGTCGGGCGCGCTGGACGATCTGCACGCGGCGGTGCAGCTTCAGCAAGTGCTGGCTGCTGAGGAGCCGCAGTCCGATGCGCTGGCGCTGGAGTTGGGGGTGATGGAGATTGAGCTCGGCCTCTTGCAGGCGGCCGCTGCACGGCAGGTGCTGGCGGCCGGAATGCTCGACGTTGCCCGGCGGCAGTCGGCCGATCAAGAGCTGCGGGCCGCCCGCGACCTGGTCCATAGCGGCGTGACGAAGTTGGAGAACCTGGTCAGCGGGAATTCGGGCAATTCCGAATACCGCAAGGAGTTGGCCGACGGATATGCCGAGTTGGCTCAGGCGCAGGCGCTGGCGGGGGAACTCACAACCGCGGAGGAATCGCTGGCCAAATCGATCGACGGTTTTTCGCGGCTCTTGTCCGATTTTCCGGCCGATCCGGACTTCCGGCGCGGCCTGGCGCTGGCCCGCTTTCACTTGGGGCTCGTCAAAGAAAATGCCGGCGACGTGGCGATTGCTGAGGAGAGTTATCGCGCTTGTGCGGAGATTCAGGAGCGGCTGACGCTCGATTATCCCCAGCGGGCGCTGTACTGGACCGACGCGGCGAAGACCTGGACGAATCTCTCCGCGCTGCTGCTGAAGGAAAAGAATCCTTCCGCGGCGATGGCCGCGGCGAAAACAGCCATCGTGAAAATTCGCCAGGCGTGGAAGCTGTCCCGGTTCGACGAGCAACTGCGGC
Source organism: Pirellulaceae bacterium (assembly GCA_035512595.1). Classification (GTDB taxonomy): domain Bacteria; phylum Planctomycetota; class Planctomycetia; order Pirellulales; family Pirellulaceae; genus DATKDU01. Next base: position 6,816 of record DATKDU010000137.1, on the reverse strand, counting down.
CAATGGTCTATCAGGCGTATGTGGAGCTGGCGCGGATCGCGATCCGCGGCGGCGATCACGCCGAGTTAGCGGAGTTGGGACAATCGCACGCGGCACTTCGGCCCGACAGCCAGCAGGATTTGTTCGACGCGGCCAAGTTGACTGCCGTCGCAGCAGCACTGGCCGCCAGCGACCGGAAGCTGACCGCCGATGCGCGGAAAGAGGCGGAGGGCGCGTATGCTCAAGCGGCCATCGATTTCCTGCGCAGCGCCATCGAGCACGGATTTCGTAATGTTCAGACCCTGCGCACCGAACCCGATCTGGCGGCACTCCGCTCGCGTCCCGACTTTCAGGAGCTGCTGGGGAAGCTCGCGGAGAGTTCAAAGTTCAAGGTTCAAAATTCAAGGTCCGAACCTGGAAACCTTGAACCTTGAACTCGGAACTTTGAACCCTGCCGTCCCCTCCGGGCTTTCCCGCGGGGCGGCGGGCAATCAGAATGGTGAGTCGTGAGTGGTGAATGTGAGCCGGCCACATACCAACTCACCACTCACCACTCACCACCTACCAATTCATGAGCACCGTTCCTGATTCCCATACGCCTGCCGGCGCCGTCGAATTCACCTGCACGAGCTGCGGCCGCCTGCTAAAGGTCGCGGCCTCCGCGGCCGGCAAGCGGGCGAGCTGCCCCCAGTGCGGAGCGATCGTGCAGGTTCCATCCAACGGCCCAATGCCCGCGGGGCCGCAGGCGCCCGCCGGCTATCCGCAGCCCGGTTATGCACCCTCGGCGCCGCAGCAGCCCGCCTGGCAGCCAACGCCACCGACGCACCAGCTCCCGCAGCAGTCGTGGCAGCAGCCGCAGCCGCTTCAGCACGCGCCAGCACCACAACCGGTGCAAATGCCGGCGGCACCAACCCCGTCGCTGGCCGCGGCCCGCACCCACACCGGCCGCGATACGCCGACGCGGCAGCTCTTCGACCGGATCACCCGCGAGATCTCGAAGGTCTACGTCGGCCAGGACGAGCTGGTCCTCGGCTCGCTGGTGGCGCTCTTCTCCAGCGGCCACGTGCTGATCGAAAGCGTGCCGGGGCTCGGCAAGACGCTCTTCGTCCGCACCCTCGGCAAGGTGCTGGGCCTGGAGTTTGGCCGGATTCAGTTCACGGCCGACTTGATGCCGTCGGACGTTACCGGCGCGCCGATCTTCGACATGAAGACGCAGGAGTTCCGCTTCCGCCCCGGTCCGATCTTCACGCAGCTTCTCTTGGCGGACGAGATCAACCGCGCCCCGGCCAAAACCCACGCGGCACTCCTGGAAATCATGCAGGAGTATCGCGTCACGGTCGATGGCGTTGGGCATCCGATCGAGCGGCCGTTTCTGGTGTTGGCGACGCAGAACCCGATCGAGTCGGAAGGGACGTACAACCTCCCCGAGGCGCAGCTCGACCGGTTCATGTTCAAGCTGGTCGCCGATTATCCGCGGGAGCAGGAGGAGGCGCTGATCCTCAAGCTCCACAGCCAGCAGGTCGAGATCGACAAGCGGCTCGATCACGATCTGGAGGGCATCACCAATCGCGAGGAGATCCTCAAGACGATCCACGAGAACGGCCAGCTTCGGATCGATGACCGGCTGGTCGATTACATCAACAAAATCGTCCGCCTGACGCGGGCCTGGCCCCAGTTCCACATGGGCGCTTCTCCCCGCGCCGGCATCGCCCTGATGCAAGCGGCCCGCACGCTGGCCGCCTTCTCCGGCCGCGACTACGCCGTCCCCGACGACGTCGTCCAAATCGCCCTCCCCGCCCTCCGCCACCGCGTCCAGCTCACCGCCGAGGCGGAAGTCGAAGGACAGAAGATCGATGATCTCTTGACGGAGATTATTCGGTCGGTGGAAGTGCCGAGGATTTGAGCTGGCAAGCGGCGCAGGGATGGCTGGTCGTTGGCGTACCTGCTCGGAAGCGAATATACTTCGTGCAACCTATTCACTTGTGGGCGGGAAAGAGCTCGTGTCGATAGCTGCCCTATCTCGGCGGGTACCTTGGACACTGCTACGTTGTTTCGAGGATAGCAATGGAAGCGGACGCGACACCAGTAACGATCGACGTGACCGTCGGCCCAGGTATCAACTGCGCCAACGACGATGGTCTCCGCAACGCTGTCACCGAAGGCATCGCAGAGCACGTCAGATCGCGAAAGGGACTTGTCCGAGACCTCAACGTATTGCTCCCGATCATCGAGTGTGACTGCGACGCGGGAGCTTCGCCGTGAACCTTGACGGTCAGATCAACGGAAAGCCGGTGACCCGCAAGGAGCGCGCCGCCCGTTCGCCGGGCAAACTTCGTGGCGCAGGTGTGGGAATCGCGTTCGGACTAGGGCACTTGTCAACAGAATCGTCGCATGCAGCGACGGGCCGCCGCGGACGCCGTAAGTCAGGCTTTGGGGGGGTGCGCAAACGCGCTATCAAGGCTGCCGGCGAGGCGGCCGCCACAAGCGTGCTGTGGCACCCGTCACCCGGCGAAACCCTTATAAGCCCTTGTGGTCGATGCAGCCCCGCCAGTGGCAACTGTCGAAAGCTCAAGGAGTTGCGGCATTTTAACTAACTTCCCACCTGTCTCACTTGGGTCGAAACACTACACCGTCGATGAAGATGGCGGTAGTGAAACGCCGCGGATCATGCTCGGCACTTTTCCTGCACCAGCTTCCGGGAAACTTTCCGTGACCGCCAAGATCGGCAAGAACCAGGGGGCCGACATCGAGATCCAGGCGGCCCAGGTGGATGTCGTGGACAACGTATCCGCCAGCGCGGAAACCGCGGCCGGCCCGGCGGATCAGCGAGCCGGACGAGCTGTGCGAGGCGATCGGTGCCGCCTGGAAAGCGAACGACCGGCCGATTCTGTTTGACGTCCCGATCAGCCGGGTGGCACAATCACGGCTGAATTATGGTTAACCTTCCCGAAAGCTAAAAATGAAAACCGCCGGCGTCTTGATTCTGGTTCTGGGGTTGATTCTCGTCATTGCCGGCATCGGCATGGTGGTGGGAAGCGTCTTCATGGTGCAGTCCGCCTTTCAAGGCATGATGGAATCGCGGGTGGTTAAGACGATACCGCTGACGGTCGATCAATCGGTGACTAGCGAGCCGATCGAAGTCAGCACCGAGAAGAAGTGCCAGATCGCAGTTCAAGCGGACCTGACTGGCACCGACGTCAAAGAGAATAAGACCGGGCCGGATACCACCTACCAGCTTGACTACAGCATTCCGTTTGAGGTCGAGGTATTCGACGACGCGGGCAAGAGCATCCACAGCGAAAAACGGACGCTGACCAGCAGCGGCTTCGTCATGACGCACAACCGGGCCGTCGATGAAGATGGCGGCAGTGAAACGCCGCGGATCATGCTCGGCACTTTTCCTGCACCAGCTTCCGGGAAACTTTCCGTGACCGCCAAGATCGGCAAGAACCAGGGGCGCGACATCGAGATCCAGGCGGCCCAGGTGGATGTCGTGGACAACGTATCCGCCAGCGCGGAAACCGCGGCCAGTGGCGTGGGCATGTGCTGCGGCGGACCGGCAGTCGCGGGATTCGGCGTCTTGCTGCTGATCATCGGCGCGATCGTCAGCCTGGTCGGGCGCTCTGGGCCGGCCCCGCCGCCGGGAATGCCGCCGGGGCAGCGGACCGGTTAGCGCCGCGCGGTCAGACGTTTGCGGCTGACGTACGGATTGCCCGCCACGTAAAACCGCAGCAGCCGACCGTGAGCGCTCGTCACGCCGATCCGCGGCGACCTGATGATCTTCACTGGCGTGCCGTTGAGCTCATGGTCTTCGGCAATCCACAGCTCGCTGCCGAGCGTCAGGTCGTGGCCGTCCTGCCGCCGGTCGATGTCGAGCGCTTCGCACAACCGGGCCGGTCCGCGAGCCAGGTCGAGCAGCCGCTCGGTGCCGCGGCGCTCTTGCATCGACGGGATTCCTTCCAGCGGTTCGATGGCGCGGATCAGGATGGCGCTGGGGCGTCCTTCGCATTCGGTGACGAAGTTCAAACAGTGGCGCGCGTGAATGACGTAGACGTACGCATGACCCGGCGGGCCGAACATCGTCGCGTTCTTCTTGTTCCGGCCGCGACTGGCGTGGCAGGCGCGGTCGCGCTCGGCCAGATAGGCTTCCGTTTCGACGATCCGCCCGCTGCACAGCCCGCGGTCCGACTGCCGCACGAGCCGCTTGCCGAGCAGTTCTTGGGCGACTGCAACCGGGTCGCGATCGTAGAACTCGCGATTCAGGGGCAACGAAACCACGACGGCATCCTCTTCAGCACCAAAGCTTGACTATCGGGGATTTTAAGGCAAGGGGGGGCTTAGGGGGACGCCCCAGCGCCCCCAGAAACGAATTGAAATCCGTTCTACAATGAGGACATGCACAACGACTTTGATTTGACCGGCCGCGTCGCGCTCGTCACCGGCGCGGGCGTCGGCATTGGCCGGGCGATTGCGCTCAAGTTGGCAGAGCAAGGGGCGAAGATGGTCATCCATTGCCGCCACAGCCGCGACGAAGCCGAGGAGCTGCTGACGGAAATTCGCCGCGGCGGTGGTGATGGACTGGTGATTGCCGCCGATCTGACCAAGGCCGACGAAGCGCGGCGGCTGGTCGATCAGGCGGTGGAGAAACTCGGCCGGCTCGACATCCTGGTCAACAATGCCGGCTCGGTTGTGGCCCGCAATCGGATCGAGGATTGTCCGCTGGAATTGTGGAACGAGGCGCTCTCCGTGAACCTGACGAGCGCCTTTCTGGTGACGCAGCGGGCCATTGGGCACCTGCGGGCCAGCGGCAAGGGCGCGATCGTCAACAACCTGTCGCTGTCGGTGCAAACGGGCGGGGCCAACGGAGCCGGGGCGTATGCTGCGGCTAAAGGGGGCCTGTTGGTCTTCACCCGGACGCTGGCCCGCGAGCTGGCGCCGGAAGTCCGCACCAATGCCATCATGCCGGGCGTGATCGAGACGCGGCATCACGAGCAGTTCACCACTTCCGAGCGTATGGAGCAGTACCGGGCCGAAACGCCGCTGAAGCGCAACGGCACTGCCGAAGAAGTCGCCGGCGTGGTGCTGATGCTCGTCAGCGACGCCGGCCGGTTCGTGAACGGGGCGCTGATCGACATCAGCGGGGGTCGGTTCCTGCGATAGACGCGCCGATTGTGCCGGCTTTGCCGCCGGCGACGATCCTGGCGCGAACTGGCCGGCGCTGTATCCTTGAAGCAATGCAAAATAACCAGTGCAAAATGCAAAAGTCAAAATGAAGAGTGTGTCTGCTGACTTTTGCACTTTGCACTTTGCATTTTGCATTGATCACTTTGCATTCTTCCTGAACCCTGAACCCTCTCCCCTGTCATGCAGCTCGTCATCACTGCCGTCGGTCCCGACAACGTCCGCCTGGCGGACCCGATCATCCACTTCGTGACCGGGCAGGGGGCCAGCATCGCCGAGATCCAGATGTACGACCATGACGAAGAGGCCCTCTTCGCCATGCTCTGCCGCATCAACCTGCCGGCGGAGAAGCTGGCCGAGACGCGGCAGTCGCTGCTGGCGATCGGCAAGGAGACGCGCCTGTCGGTCCGCGTCTGGTCGCCGGAAGAGCGGGCCGAGCGGCCGCGGCTGGCCGTTTGCGTCACCCATCGGCAGGAGCCGCCACTGGCCCTTTTGCGGGCGATCCGCGACGGCCAGATCAAGGCCGATCCGGCCGTGATGATCGGCAACCGGCCGACCTGCCGCGGCATTGCCGAGCAGTTCGCCGTGCCGTGGGAGATGGTCGGCAATGACGACGGCGCGGCGGACGACGAGCGGCTGATCGCCGCGCTCGACGCGCACGACATCGATTACGTCGTCCTGGCGCGGTACATGCGGGTGCTGCCGGCGGCGAGCTGCTGGAAATATGCCGGCGGGCGGATCATCAACCTGCACCACGGCTTACTACCGAGCTTTCCCGGCCTGCGTCCGTATCACGATGCGTATGCCGGGCGGATGCTGACGTACGGAGCGACGTGCCACTTCATCGTGCCGGAGCTGGACGCGGGAAACCAGATCATCTACCAGTCCACCTACACGGTGCCGCCGGGGATGAAGCTCGACGAGATCATCCGCATCGGCCAGGAAGACAACGAGCCGCGGTGCCTCGTCGAAGGAGTCCGCCGGGTCGTGAGCCGGGAGGTGCAGCTCCACTTTCACCGGGTGATTGCGCGGAAGTAGGGCTGTACTAACCCGAAGCGCCAGCGAGGGCGAATGGCGAACACTCGCGGCTTTGCCCCCTCGCTTGCGCTTCGGGTTAGTGTTTTTGCACCTGCACGAACGCCAGGCGGAGCTGGTGCAGCGCGTCTTCGAGAAGCTTCGCTTCCTCGGGGGTGACGTTCCCTTTCGTCTTCTCCTCCAGGACCGCCACGGTATCGATCAGATGCTTGGCGATTTCCAGGTTCGCCTCGCTCTTGGGAGCGCCGGGGATTTCGATGACTCCCATCGAGTGCAGCGCCTGAGTGGCCAGCGTAGTCACCAGCGTAGCCAGCGTGGCGGGGGGAACGGGGTTTTTGGTGTCGCTCATGGTCGTCACGTCACTTTGGCGAGCCGGATCTTGCGCCCCTCCCGATTGATAAACGCAATAGTAACGTTTAGCTCGTCGCCGATTGAAGGATAATCTTCCGGAAACTTTGTCGGACGAGGCACACCCGCTAATTGTAGCCGTTCACGCCTCGGTGAGTGACGGCGCGGAGTGACGGCGAAGATGAGCTTCGACGGCAGTGGTGATGAGGGTGAAAGCGTTGCGGGATTGCTGGCGGCAGGTTTCAACGACGGTCAACAGGGTTTCGACGAAGC
>DATKDU010000136.1:0-7424 GCA_035512595.1 Pirellulaceae bacterium | reverse complement strand
AGCGACGGCGACCTGCTGCACCTTGTCGAGCGTGAGCTGCGGGTCGTTGAACTCGATCCCGGCGTAGCCGTTGATCTGCAAATCGACGAGCCCCGGCGCGACCAGCGGCAGATCGGGGGAATCGGCCGCCGAGGCAATGCGGGCGATTTTCGCCCCCTCCAGCTCGATGCAGACGGGGCGGAGCGTATCGTAGCGGCGGGCGGTGATCATAAACGTAGGACAGGTTTTCAACCTGTCCAGGCTTCGAAGCGTTTTTTCTGGACAGGTTGAAAACCTGTCCTACCTCGGTTCTGCGTTGCACGAAATTGCAGCGAGACGTATTCTACACTCTGGATCCTGCTTCCACGCAATTCGTTCAAGGACAGGTTGAAAACCTGTCCTACGTTTATGGACTTCCTCCACAACCTTCCGCTCCTTTACATCATCATCCCGTCGGCGATCATTCTGATGATCGCTTACGTGGTTTACGGCCGCGTCCTGGCCCGGCTGTTTGAACTCAACGCGAACCGCAAGACGCCCGCCCAGGAGATGCACGACGGCGTCGATTACGACGCGCTGGCCCCCTCGTCGCTCGTGCCGCAGCATTTCTCCGCGATTGCCGCCGCCGGGCCGATCGTCGGGCCGATCCTGGCGGGGCTGATGTTCGGCTGGCTGCCGGCACTGATCTGGATCCTCGTCGGCTCGATCTTCATCGGCGGCGTGCATGATTTTTCGTCGCTCGTCGCTTCAATCCGCCACAAGGCCCGCTCGATTGCCGAGGTCGTTCGCGACAACATGAGCCGCTGGTCGTACCTGCTCTTTCTGTCGTTCATCTGGATCGCGCTGATATACATCATCGTGGCGTTTACCGACGTGACGGCATCGACGTTCCTGGGGCCGGCGACGGCGGAAAACGGCGGCGTGGGAGGCGGGGCAATCGCCACCGCATCGGCCCTGTATCTGGCGCTGACGATCGGCATGGGACTGTGCGTGAAGTACCTGAAGATGCCGATGGGGCGGGCGACGATCGTGTTCTCGGTCCTGGTGATCGGCGCCATCATCCTTGGCCCCTACGCGCAGTTCGATGTGGCGGAAATTGCCTATCAACCCCAGGCGGGAGTGCCGCAGAGCGTCTACGAAGGGGTGCAGGCCCACGACGCCGCCGCGATCGCCACGGTTTCGTATGCCCGCAAGGGATGGGACGTCGTGCTGCTGCTGTATTGCCTGGGCGCCGGCGTGGCCCCGGTGTGGTTGATTTTGCAGCCCCGCGGACAGATCGGCGGCTATTTCCTCTATGCGGCACTCGCCGCCGGCGCGCTGGGGCTGATTCTCGGCGGGGCCGTGGCGCAGTACCCGGCATTCATCGGGTGGGAAGTGCCCAAGCTGGTCGGCGGCGCGAGCCAGATGCAGCCGCTGTTTCCGCTGCTGTTCATCATGATCGCCTGCGGCGCGTGTTCGGGCTTTCACTCGCTGATCGCCTCGGGGACGACGTCCAAGCAGCTCCGCAAGGAAACCGACGCCAAGGTGGTCGGCTACGGCACCATGCTCATGGAAGCCATGGTCGCCATCGTGTCGCTGTCGTGCGTGATGATGTTTGCCGCCGGGTCGAGCGAGTTGAAAGGTTCGCCAAATCAGGTTTACGCCCAGGGGATCTCGCAGTTCCTGGGCGTGGCCATGATCCCCAAAGGGATCGGCATGTCGTTCGCGCTGATGGCGTTTGCCACGTTCGTCTACGACACGCTCGACGTCTGCACGCGGCTGGGGCGGTTCATCATTCAGGAGCTGACCGGGCTGCACAACCGGCTGGGGCGGTATCTGGGCACGGCACTCACCGCCGGAGTGCCAATTTACTTCCTGCTCGCGTCGCCGAACGTGGCACTGGACGCGGCGGGCCTGGCGGTGCGGCCGGAACCGGTCTACATGATTTTCTGGAACCTGTTCGGCGCGAGCAACCAGCTTCTGGCAGCATTGACGCTTTTGGGCGTGACCGTCTGGCTGTGGCGGACGCGGCGGGCCTGGTGGGTGTGGATCGTCACTGGCATTCCGACGGCGTTCATGTACGTAATGAGCACTTGGGCGCTGGTGAGGATGACGCTGCCGGAATTCTATTCGGCCGGAGCGTGGCATTTGAGCACGAAGGCGGTCGCTTGGGCCGGGGTCGTGCTGATCGTGCTGGCGGCGCTGATGCTCATCGAGGCGATTCGGATCATCGCGTCGCTGGGCGGCCCGCCGAGGATGGAACCGCAACGGTCCCTAGCCGGAGGCAAACTTGCCTCCGGGGCCGCGACCGCCTCGCAAACGTAAACCCGGCGGTTGTTAACCGCCGGCTAAGGACGATTTGAACGCGCGTCCCGATGCGACGTAATGTTCGGCCGCCATTTGGATATAAGCCAGGTCGCGCTCTTCGGCGGGGCGCTTGACTTTTGCCGGCTGCCCCATGGCGACGCTTCCGGGCGGAATCTCGGTCCCCTCGGTGACGATCGCGCCGACGGCCACGATGCTGCCGCGGCCGATTTTAGCGCCATTCATGACGACCGCTTTCATGCCGATCAGCACGTCGTCCTCGACCGTCGCGCCGTGGACAATGGCCGCGTGCCCGAGCGTGACGCGGTTACCCAGCGTGCAGGGAAAGCCTGGGTCGGCGTGGAGGATGCAGCCGTCCTGGACGTTGGTTTGCTCGCCAATTCTGATCGCCTCGCAGTCGCCGCGGATGACCGCGCCGTACCAGATGCTGGCCTCCTTGCCGATCGTCACGTCGCCGAGGACGACCGCGCCGGGGGCTAGAAAAGCCGACGGATCGACCAGCTCGGGGCGGTGACGGGTGTTTTTGGGGTCGATGGTGTGGGCCATGATCGTAGGATAGGTTTTCAACCTGTCCCGATTATTCTGGACAGGTTGAAAACCTGTCCTACGGGCTGTTAGGTTGTCTCTCATGCTACCCAAACTCCCCACGATCGAAGAGGCCGGACGGCTGATGTGGCAGAAGGAACTGACGCCGCTGGACCTGGTCGAGCACTGCCTGGGGCGGATCGCCCAGTTCGAGGACCGAATTCACGCCTGGGTGCTGGTCGATGAAGACGGGGCGCGGAAGGAGGCCCGGCGGCAGACCGAAATGCTGGCCCGCGGCGAGGATCTTGGCCCACTCCACGGCATTCCCATCGGTATCAAGGACATCATCGACGTGGCTCTCTGGCAGACGAAGTGCGGCTCGAAACTCCGCGAGAATGTCGCGCCGACTGAGAAAGACGCGACCGTCGTCGCCAACCTGCGCAAAGCCGGCGCGATCATTCTCGGCAAGACGGTCACCACCGAGTTCGCCTGCTTCGACCCGCCGCCGACGCGCAATCCGTGGAACCTCGATCACACTCCCGGCGGCTCCTCCAGCGGCTCTGCCGCGGCCGTGGCCATGGAAATGTGCATGGCGGCACTTGGCACTCAAACCGGCGGCAGCATTATCCGGCCCGCGGCGTATTGCGGGGTGTGTGGGCTTAAGCCGGGGTCATTTTTTCACGTCGGTGGGGGCGTCATGCCATTAACCCTCCATTTGGACCATGTCGGCCCAATAGCGCGCAGCGTGGCCGACGTGTCTACGATGGCGCAAGGAACATTGAGTTCGTGGGATTCATGGTTCAATATCCGCGATGAAGGACCGCCCTATCACTTTGGAGTTTGCGAGCCATTCTTCAAGGAACATTCGTCGCCCGAAGTGTGGAAGCACTTTGAGAGCGCTGTGAAAAGGGTCCGAGCGAGTGGATGCCAGGTCGAGGCCGTCGGAGTGCCAGATGGCTTCGCCCAAGTGCATGTCATGCACCGGCGCGTGATGGCCGCAGAGGCGGCTGCGATCCATCGACAGGAATTCACGGAGTCCCGCAAGGACTATTCACCCCACGTGGCACGGTTAATTGAAGAGGGACTCGCATTGCCCGCCATCGACTATGCCGACGCATTGTTTCATCGTGAGCGCTTCAAGAGTGCGTGCAACCGATTGTTTAGTCCGCGGACCGACATGCAACTTGACGCAATCCTGATTCCGGCGACGCCAACCGTTGCTCCAACAACGGAGTCGACAGGCGACCCAGTCTTCAACTCCCCGTGGTCCTATTCGCGCCATCCGTCTGCCACCATTCCCATTGCAGTTTCTGCCGAAGGTCTCCCGATCGGAATGCAAATCGTTGGATTGATCGAGCGGGATACCGTGGAATTGACTAGAGCATGTGAAACCGCAGTTAGGTGGGACCAAACACCGCTGCTCTTAAGGGAGCTTCGTTAAATGCGTTCGATGTTTCTGTTGGCTGTCTTAACAATTCCAGCAAGCTCGCTAGTTGCATATATCGCATCTGCGGCAGACCTAGCTGACCCCCGCAAACCGCCCGCCATCCAGACGCAGGAAGTGCCGGTGGTGCCGGAGGAGCTGGTGCAGCGGCTGGCGCAGTACCAGAACACGCGGGGGGCGGGGTTTGCCGGCTGGGACCCGGCTGGGAAGGGAATCTTGATCAGGACCCGGTTTGGCAACTCGGTGCAGCTTCATCGGGTGTATACCCCCGAGGGCCGCCGCGAGCAGATCACGTTCTTCGAGGAGCCGGTCGGCGGCGGGTTCATTCCCGGCGACATGGACGGCGGCATTCTGCTGTCGATGAGCAAAGGGGGGAGCGAAGACAACCAGATCTACTTTCTCGACCGCAAGAATTTTCAGACGACGCTCCTGACCGACGGCAAGTCGCGCAACGGCATCAACGCCGTCAAAGAAGACGGCTCGCAGATGGTCGTCAGCTCCAACCGCCGCAACGGCCGCGACACCGACTTGTATCTGGCCGATCCGCGCAAGGCTGATTCGATGACGATGCTGATGGAGGTCGATCGTGAGTTCTGGTATGCGGCCGACTGGTCGCCGGACTATTCCACGCTGCTTCTCAACCGGTTCGTCTCCGCCAACGAGTCGTATCCGCACCTGCTCTCCATCAAATCGGCGGACAAGAAGGAAATCCTCCGCCCCGCGCAGGACACGGCATCGTACGGACCGATGGCCTTTACGGCCGACGGCGGGTCGCTCCTCATCGCCAGCGACGCCCTGGGGGAGTTCAAGCGGCTGGCGCGGCTCCACCTGGCTGGCGGCGTTTACGAGTGGCTGACCACCGACATCGATTGGGATGTCGATGAGCTGGATGTCTTCGTAGGACAGGTTTCCAACCTGTCCAAAACGGGACAGGTTGAAAACCTGTCCTACGGAAGGGCGGCGTTCACCGTGAATGCCGACGGGGTGAGCCGGCTGTTCCTGCTGGAACCGAAGGGGAACGACGCCTTTACGCGCCGCGAGCTGGCATTGCCGCTGGGGATCGTGGGCTCGCTCGAATTCTCCCCCGACGGCAATCACCTGGGCTTCACGCTGGCCCGCCCTGACGCGCCGGCGGACGCGTATTCGCTGGAAATCTCCAACGGCGAAATCACCCGCTGGACGGTCAGCGAAGTGGGGGGCCTCAACCCGGCGACGTTCATCAAGCCGGAACGGATCGAGTTCGCCTCGTTCGACGGTCGGAAGATCCCCGCCTGGTATTACAAGCCGAAGGACGCCTCGCCCGAGAAGAAAGTGCCGGTGGTGATCAACATCCACGGCGGACCGGAGAGCCAGTCGCAGCCGTACTTCTCCGGCACGACGCAGTTCTATCTCAATGAAATGGGCATTGCCGTCATCTTCCCCAACGTCCGCGGCTCAAGCGGCTACGGCAAGACGTACCTCAAGCTCGACAACGCGGACAAGCGGGAAGACAGCGTCAAGGACATCGGGGCGCTGCTCGACTGGATCGCGACGCAGCCCGATCTCGACCCCTCCCGTGTCGCCGTCAGCGGCGGCTCCTACGGCGGGTACATGGTCCTGGCTTCGCTCGTGCACTTCGGAGACCGGATCAAGGCCGGCATCGACAACGTCGGCATTGCCAATTTCAACACGTTCCTGGCCAATACGTCCGCTTATCGCCAGGACCTTCGCCGCGCCGAATACGGCGACGAGCGCGATCCGAAAATGAAAGAATTCTTCGAGCGGATCAGCCCGGCCAACAACGCAGACAAGATTCAGTCCTGGCTGCTCGTGGCCCACGGCAAGAACGATCCACGCGTTCCATTCTCCGAAGCCGAGCAGATTGCCGAGAAGGTCCGCGCCAAGGGGCGCCCCGTGTGGACCGTGTATGCCGACAACGAGGGGCACGGTTTTGGGAAGAAAGAGAACGCGGATTATCAGCGGTGGGTGGAGGTGCTGTTCCTGCAAAAGGCCCTGCTAGGGGGCGGCTAAGGTGCTGGCGAGTTCGGCTACGACGTTCGGCTGCGCGGCTGGGCGGTTCAGTCAAACACGGCGTTGAGCTGCCGGCTGCCGCGGACCGATTCGGTCGTGAACTGATAGCGGCTGTCGGCCAAGAGATCGCCGGCATTCTCGACAAAGCGGCGGAGCCGCACCAGGTCCTGCGTCTGGATATCCTGCCCCGCTCCGCGGCGGGCATGACGCGATAGCACCAGGACGAAGTACGTCCCCGGCTCGGCAAGCTGCACCTGGTAGCGTCCGTTGTCGTCGGTCCGCGTGTACGCCCCGCCCAGGTTCCGCAGTTCCTCCGTTGCGGCCAGCGGCGCGTCGGGAAGCGGCTCCTCGGGACGCAGCCCCTCGGCGGCGATCGCTCGTCCCGGGTCCTTCGTCTGCGGCAGAAAGAGGACGACCGCCCCCGCGTCGGGGACAGTCCTGCCACCCGACGCATAGAAAATCGTTCCGCTGACCTCGCACGGCGCGCCGGCCAGTTGCGCCTGCCGCCCGAGGAACGATCCGCCGGTGGCCAGGCCCAGCGCGAATGCCAGCAAGGCCACGACGCCGAGCAGAATCCCCTGCGTGAGGAGGACGTAGCGCGGAAGAGCGATGCGGCGGGCCAGCGGAGGAGTCTGGGGCGCCGTCGTCGCCGGAGCCGCCGTGTCGTAGACGAGCTCGGTCTCATCGTAGACGGCAAACTGGGCGTACGGATCATCCTCGGGGTCGGTCTGGGGAGCGACCGGCGGCGGCGCGGGCTCGCTGGTGGACGCATCGGCTGCCGCCACGTGCTGCACGATCGGCACCGTCAGCTCTTTCCCGCAGCGCGGACAGGTCGCTTGCGCTCCGCTCTTCTTCGAGCTGATGCTCAGCTTCTGGCGGCAGTGCGGGCAGGGAAAACGGATCGGCATTCGCTTCAGCCTAACCGCGGCGGCGGCACCTCGCCACGGATGCTTACGGTTCGTCTGTTGTAAACCATTAAAAATGTCCCCTGTTTGGCGCAGGTAGAAATGTCCCCTAGGGGGTTACGTAATTCGCCGTGGGGTTGGACTGCGTAGCGCAGGGAGCGCAGCGACCGGAGCGGAGCAGTCCAACCCCACCGCGGCGGCCGGGAGGGAGGGAACGACCCATCTACGCCAGGGGTGATTGGCTCGTGGTTTTTGGC
>DATKDU010000135.1:0-4310 GCA_035512595.1 Pirellulaceae bacterium | reverse complement strand
GCGGCGGCCGCGATAGGTTCGACTGGTCGTACAGCCGCGTGACGACGGCAAAGATGCCGGGCTCAGTCTCGACGGCATACGCCGTCGCCAGCCGCTTGGGATAGTTGCGGTTTCGCGCCGGCCGCAGGATTCGGAAGTCGGGCGGCTCATCGGGAAGCTTCGGCAGCCGCAGCGCCTCGCTGACGGCCTCTTTCAGTTCGTCGCCGCTCAATGCCTTTCGCGACTTGGCCAGCGCCTCCGACTGCTGGCTGGTGAAGAAGAACACGCTTCGCGATTTAAGCTCCGCCACCTGCCCGTGCGGCGTACACTGGAGCGTCTCGTCCTTCTCGATCGTCAGGGTCGGCTCGCTCTGGGCATCCGAAATGCCGGTGGCCTTGTTGAACCAGCCGTACATCGCCTCGCGATTTTCCTGCGAGTAGCCGTGCTCGGTCGGGCCGGCGAAGAAGCCGATCTTGTCTTCCGCGCCGAGCAGCGCGTAGAGCCGCTTGAGCCGTGAATACGCCTCCTGTGCGCCGCGGACGTCGAAATAGTCCCGCTCCTTGGCCAGGACGATCACCGGCTTGGGCGCCATCGCCGCCAGGAAGTCGTCGTGATCGAGGCCCAGCGCCAGCGCCAGCGGCGGGCACTGCTCGGTATCCTGCGGCAGTTCGTTCTCCAGGTTGCGGCGGATCGTGGTCACGAAGCAGCTCGGCGCCGCCATCGTCCAGCGGCGCTCCACGCCGCAGAGCCACGTCGTCATCGTGCCGCCGCCGGAGTTGCCGGTGACGCCGACGTGCTGGGGATCGACCTCTTCGCGGGTGAGCAGGTAGTCGAGGGCTCGAATGCCGTCCCAGGCCCGCCACGCGCCGAAAAACTCGCCGACGAGGTATTGCTGATTGCCGACGAGCAAATGTTCGCTGACGCTGGTGCCGTATTTGGGCTTGAGCTGCTCATCGACGTGCTGCAGCCGCTCCCCCTGCCCCATCGGGTCGAAGATCAGGACGACGTACCCCATCCGCGCGAGCCCCTGGGCGAAGCTCTGGTAGGCTTCGGCCGCTTTGCCGTTGACCGAGTGGCCGCACGTGCCGACGACGCCCGGCAGCGGGAATTGCCGATTCCTGGGGACGTACAAATTGGCAGTGACGTAAAACTCCGGCCGGCTTTCGAAGATCACGTTCTCGATCTTATACGCGTCCCGCTCAACGACGCCGGTGACCTTGGCATTCAGCGGCGTCCGCTCCGGCTCCGGGCCGAAGCACTGGCGAATTCTTGATTGGACATCCTGCACGTATTTTTCCGCATCGGCCTTCGTCTTGAGTGCCGCCTTAGCTGCGAGCGACTGGCGCTCGATTTCCCGCACCCGATCGACGAAAAACTCCTGCACGATCCGCGGAAAGCGATTGAGCGGCGGCAGCTTGGCGACGGCCGGCTGCTCCTGGGCTCGCAGCGCGTGCCAGCCATAGGCCGCGGCAGCCATGCCCAGCGATCCGCCGGCGAATTGAGCCAGGCACGTGCGGCGAGAAATCGTCAAAACGTTTGAATGTTGTGCAGCGCGGACGCGGGTCATGGGGCAAACCTCCTGGTGGAATGCGACCATCGTAACCCCGCGACACTGGCCGGTTCAATTCGGCGCATTGAAATTGACTGGCCGCGAAGCGATAACAGAGCCTTCGACTCTCACCACAAGGATCCCGCCATGACCAGCCGCCAGCGCCCGACCCGCCGCTCGTTCCTGAAGGCCGCGACTGTCGCGGCCATTGCCGCTCCGTATTTCATTCGCGATCTGCGGGCCGCCCCGCCGAGCGAGACCGTGCGGCACGCCAGCTTCGGCGCCGGCGGCATGGCCGGCGCGGATCTGCGGGCGATCGCCAGCCATCCGAATGCGAAACTGACCTGCGTGGCCGACGTGGATGCCGGCCGCGGCGAGGCCCTGAAGAAGGAACTTCCGGAAATCCGCGTCTACCAGGACTGGCGCGAGTTGCTCGACAAGGAGGCGAAAAACCTCGATAGCGTCAACGTCTCGACGCCCGATCACATGCACGCGCCGATCGCGGCCAGCGCGATGCAGCTCGGGCTGGCGACTTACTGCCAAAAGCCGCTGACGCACGATGTGTACGAGTCGCGGCGGCTGGCGGAGATCGCCCGCGAGAAGAAGGTCGTCACGCAGATGGGAATCCAGGTCCATTCGAGCATCGAATACCGGATGGCGGTCCGGCTGGTTCAGGATGGGGCCATCGGCCCGATCAAGGAAGTTCATTCGTGGAGCAACAAGAAGTGGGGCGACCCGTCGCCACGGCCCCACAAGAGCGACCCCGTGCCGGCGAGCCTCAACTGGGACCAGTGGCTCGGCGTTTGTGCCGAGCGTCCGTTCATCGGCGGCGGCTACTATCATCCCGGCAATTGGCGAAAGCGGCTCGACTTCGGCACCGGCACGTTCGGCGACATGGGGTGCCACATCTACGACCCGGTCTTCGAGGCGCTCGGCGTAACATCGCCGACCTCCGTCCGCAGCGAAGGACCAAAGCCCAACGACTACAACTGGGCCAATGATGCGATCGTGCATTACACCTTTCCCGCCACCAAGTTCACCGAGGGCCAATCGGTCAGCGTCACCTGGTACGACGGCGACCAGAAGCCGCCGAAGTCGGTCACCGAGCAACTCGGCAAGCAGGCGCTGCCCGGCCAGGGCTCGCTCTTCATCGGCGCCAAGGGACTGCTGCTGTTGCCGCACGTTGCCGCGCCGATCCTGCTGCCGGAAGACCAGTTCAAAGAGTACCAGCGGCCGGAGCTTTCACCGGCCAACCACTGGCACCAGTTCGTCGAGGCCATCCGCGGCAATGGAAAAACGAGCGCCGGCTTCGACTACGCCGGCCCGTTGACCGAAGTGGTCCTCCTCGGCGGCGTGGCCTCGCGGTATCCCGAGCAGACCCTCGAGTGGGACGGCCCGGGGCTCAAGTTCACCAATGTCGCCGAAGCGAACGAGCTGGTGCGGCGGACGTATCGCAAGGGGTGGGAGGTGGCGGGGCTGAGCGAGGCATGAGCGCCGCAGGCGGCTGGTACGTGGAGTTTTGGCGGCAAAGAAAAATTGTCTTGCATCCGATGCTAGCTTCGGGCCGCTGGCCGCACGATGAGCCGCGCGACGAAGGGAAACACCGCCAAGAGCGCCAGCGCCACGAAGATCCGCCAGTCCACGAAGCTCCACATCCCCCGCTGGGCAATCTCCTTGAGCTTCGGCGCGCTTGAACCCGCCCAGATGAACACCAGCGTCCCCGGCAGCATTCCCAGTTGGCTGGCCCACCAGAACGTCGTCACGCGGATCTTCGTCAGCCCCGCCAGCAGGTTCACCAGCCAGAAAGGGACGTAGGGCACCAGCCGCAGCGTGACCAGAAAAAAGGCCCCTTCCCGCTCGATGGCCGCGTTGAACCAGGCCAGCTTCTCGCCGTACCGCGCCTGCACCCAATTGCCGACGAGGTTGCGGCTGAGAAGAAACGCCAGCGTCGCCCCGCCGGTGGATGCGAAGCTCACCACGATCACCCCCGGCACGAAGCCAAACAGCCAGCCGTACGTGAGCGACAGCGGCAGCGCCCCGGGGATCGACAGCCCCGTGACGAGCACGTACAGCACGAGTGCCGCGGCCAGGGTGGCCAGTGGATGGTCTCGGTAGACGGCGCGCAGTTGCTCTTCGCCCGCGGCCAGCTTGAGGAGGATTTGCTGATTGCCGAAGCTCCTCGCCAGGGCGATGACGAGCACCGCAAAGGCGGCGATCGCCAACAGGCGAATGATCCAGTCGCGTCGCGATGGGGGGCTAGCGGACGCTGGCGGTAGTTCGGACATATTGAGCGGGCCGATGGGGACCGACAGAAAGATGGTGGACAGGAAAATAGGAACCGAATTACTGCTTAAACCGCATCGTACCCAAATCTTCCTGTCCCCATCTTCCTGTCTCCGTATGCCGGCCGGCTAAAGTACGGTGAACCAAAACCAAGATTTCGACTCATCACAATGTTTACAAGATCCGATCATTACAAGGATACCCCGTTTACCACGCACCGGTTCGCAAGGATGCGATCATGGCCCGGCTGAGCTCCCTTTTGATTCTCGCCCTCACGGCTGAGTTACTCACCGCCCCCGCATTCGCCCAGGATTTCGAGCCGGTCATCGATCCGGCCGACTTTGCCGACGGGGCGCAATGCTGCTCGCCCGGCACGCTCTTTCAGTGGAGCTACGGCAATAGTTTTTCCGGAGGCCCCAACCTCGACGAGCCGCTGGTCACCGACCGCCCCGACTTTACCGAGGCCAGCTCCACCGTCGGCCGCGGTGTGCTCCAGCTC
>DATKDU010000134.1:0-8439 GCA_035512595.1 Pirellulaceae bacterium | reverse complement strand
TTCCGACCAGCGGTTCCACTCGTCGCCGAGGTCCCACTGCGCCACCCAATTGCCGCGGGCCGGGTGAATCGCCCGGTCGCCGATGACCAGCACCGCGTCGGCCGGCGACTCTTCATATCGCGCGTCGATCGGCAGCGGCATTTGCTCCGGCTCGATGCCGAAGCGTTCCTTCAGCAGGATCCGCACCAGCGCGACGCTCGTCCGCGAGCCTTCATCCAGCGCCAGCGTGCGAATCTGCCTCATCGGCACGCGGCTGAGCAGCTTCACGCTCAGTACGGGCCCGCGGCAACCGATGCAAGCGTCGGAGACGATCGTGTAATCCGGATTCTGGAAGAACTCGATCGACGGAATGAGGGCCACGTCGAGCGAGCCCGCCGCAAGCTGATCCGCCAGGCGGCTGGGAAGATCAAACACCAACTGATGCTGCGGCGCTATCTCCCCCAGGCCGTAAACCAAGGGTTTCGTGTTCAGATAGGAAACAGCGCCGATGCGCATGGGGCGGTCCAGTCCGGCGGCAATTTGCAACTTGGCAGCGGCACTTTCGGCTCGACGCGAGCCATTTTAGCCGCCGCCGGCAGTCGCTGTAAGGCGATGCCGCTGGAGGCTGAACCGCAGGAGGCACTTTGGCTTAACACCAGATTTCACCATTAGATTTGTGCCAATGGCATCCGTCATGGCTGACCGGCTTGAAGTGCAGTTTCGATATCGCGTGATCCGTGCAGAACGCGAATGACCTGCGTCTTGTCGTAGCCAATGACATAGTAGACTAGATAATTCTCAAACCCCCAGATGCGGCGGAATCGCCAATCCTGGTCCTCGCGGTCCGGGCGAAACAACCGCATTCCCAATTTGGGGTCCGCTTTGATGCGCCTGTAGGTCTCTTCGACAACATCGAGAAAACGAATCGCGGCTGTTCGATTTCGCGGTGCAAGGCGAAAATCTCCGCAACATCCAGTCGAGCGCGGGGGTGGATCTCCAGCCGCATGATCAGGGCCTCGTCGCACTCGGCAAGCGCGCCAGCAATGCTGACTTTTCCGCTTGCCACCACTCCTCAGTGAATTCGACGGGGGGCCCGGAATTCTCTCCTAGGTCCAGTAGCGCACACAACTCCCGGCTGGCAACGCGGCCCCGGGCATCTTCCACGAGCACCGTAATCATTTCACTTGGGGAGCTGTAAACGCCCGCACGTACAAGTTGGTCGATGAACTCGCGCGTCGAGTCTGGCAGTCGCAATTGAAGATCGGACATAGTTTATCCTCAGCCATGTCAATTCTAATTGAATCCCCCGCGACCGTACAGGTTTGAGCGGTGCCACGCCGCTGACGATTGCTGCTACGCCAGCAGCTCCTCAATCACCTTCGACGGCTCGACGCCAACCAGCCGCTGATCGAGCCCCTGGTACTTGAAGGTGAACCGCTCGCCGTCGAAGCCCAGGAGCTTCAGCACGGTGGCGTGGAAGTCGCGGATGTGGACCGGGTCCTTGGTGATGTTGTAGGAGAAGTCGTCCGTTTCGCCGTAGATCGCGCCCCCCTTCGCGCCGCCGCCGGCCATCCACATCGTGAAGCAGCGTGGATGATGGTCGCGGCCGTAGTTTTCCTTCGACAGCCCCCCTTGGGAGTAAATCGTGCGGCCGAACTCGCCTCCCCAAATCACCAACGTCTCGTCCAACAGCCCGCGGGCCTTAAGGTCCTGGATCAATGCCCAGCACGGCTGATCGACGTCGCGGCATTGATCCGGCATGCGCCCGGCCAAATTGCCGTGATGATCCCAGTTGTTGTGGTAGACCTGGACGAAGCGGACGCCCCGCTCGACCATGCGGCGGGCCATGAGTGCCGTGTGGGCGAACGAGCCCGGCTTAGCCACATCTGGGCCATAGAGGTCGAGCGTGGTCTGCGTTTCCTTCGTCAGGTCGGTCAGCTCCGGTACGCTGGACTGCATGCGGAATGCCAACTCATATTGCTGGATGCGCGTGTGCGTCTCGGGATCGCCGACGGCGGCATAGTTCAGCTCGTTGAGCTGCTTAAGACCATCAAGCGTCTTGCGGCGAATGGCCGCGGGAACACCGGGGGGGTTGTTGATATACAGGATCGGATCGCCGCCGGAGCGGAACGACACGCCCGCATGTTCCCCCGACAGGTAGCCGCTGGACCAGATGCGGGCGGAAATCGCTTGCACCTGCTCCGTGTTGCTCGGCTTGGCGACGAGGACCACGAACGTCGGCAGGTCGTTATTCAGCGAACCCAGGCCGTACGACATCCACGCTCCGAGGCACGGGCGGCCAGTGATCTGATTGCCGGTCTGAATGTAGCTGATCGCCGGCTCGTGATTGATGGCCTCCGTGTGCATCGAGCGGATGAAGCACATCTCGTCCACCATTTTGGACGTGTAGGGGAGCATCTCGCTGACGTGCATCCCGCACTGGCCGTGCTGGGCGAATTTGTATTTCGACGGCGCGATGGGGAAGCGGGCCTGACCGCTGGTCATGGTCGTCAGGCGCTGGCCCATGCGGACCGTGTCGGGAAGGTCCTTGTCGTACCACTCGTTCATCACCGGCTTGTAGTCGTACAGGTCCATCTGCGACGGGCCGCCGACCATGTGCAGGTAGATGACGTGCTTGGCCTTGCCTGGGAAGTGCTGGAGCGTCTTCGGGTCGATCTTCCTGCCAGCGTCGATGTCGGCGGCAGAGGCGACGTTCAGGCCGCTTTGCGCTGCGAGTGTCGCGAGTGCCGCTCCGCCGAGAAGGTGCGAGCCCTTGGCGAAGAAGTGGCGGCGGGTGAGGTTACTCGTGAAGTCGCTTAGGATGGACATAGCAGGCTCCCAATGTGGTCCACTCGCTCCGCGAGTGGCTCCGTGGTTTCAGCGTGAATCGCTCGCTCCGCGAGTGGCCGCTGGATTTGTGTAATGCACAAACTCTCCCGCGCGCAGATCAGCCCGGCGAGGATTGTCGGCGATGTATTGCCGGTAGTGGAGAAACTGATCTTCGCTACGGACGAGATGATCAAAGTCCTCGACTTGCGCGGCGATTGGCAAATCGCGAACGCGCTGGCGCCAATCATCATTTTCCGGCTCAATATGATGGGTTCGCAGCCACCGTTCGCGATCCTGGACCCACCGCTTGAGCACCGGTTCCGGCAGCGAATCCCACGTTCGCCAAGTGATGAAAACAATAGCCCCCGACTGAGTCCAGTGAGGCAGATCGCGCCGCTCGACGACGAAGTATTCGTCGTGCGGGTCGAAGAGTCGGATTGGAAGCGATTTTTCTTGCATCAGTCGGGCTTAAGACGGCACTCGCGGAGCGAGTGCACCACTTTAGTTTTTCGATCGCGAGACGATCGAGTATCCGGTCACCATGCTGCGACCATCCACGAAGTGCGTCCAGTGCCAACGAACTTCCTCTTCGTCGTTATCAATCTCGACGCCGAGGAGTGCGGGAGCAATCACCGAGGCGATGGCTGGTGGTCTGGCAATTATCGTGAGACGTTTCAGGGTTTCGTGCGTTGAGTAGGGCATACTTTTGTTGCAGGATCGGGCACTCGCGGAGCGAGTGCACCACTTTATTTATTCAGCACCTCATCCAAATTCATCAGCTCGTTGGCCAGCATCGTCCAGGCCGCGAGGGTCTTGGCATCGAGCGCGGCGTCGGGCTTGGATTCGCCGACCGCAATGAGCTGCTTGGCGTCGGGTTCGTTTGCCGCATAGTGAGCAACCAGGTCGGCCAGCGACTGCTTCACGACCACAAGCTCCTGCGCGCTGAAGGGACGACTAAGCAGCCGCCGGGACATGTAGTCGATCCGGCTGTCGTCGGATTCGCCGCCCCCCTTGAGCGTGCTTTCCGCCAGCCGCCGCGCCGCTTCGACGAACTGCGGATCGTTGAGCGTGACCAGCGCCTGGAGCGGCGTGTTCGTCCGCTCGCGGCGGACGGTACACATCTCGCGGGCCGGGGCGTTGAAGATCTCCATCGAGGCCGGCGGGGCAGCCCGCTTCCAGAACGTGTACATGCTGCGGCGATACAGGCTCTCGCCGCTGTCGGCCTTGTAGTCGCGGGTATTGCTGCCGATCATGGCAACCGCTTCCCACACGCCGTCGGGTTGATACGGCTTGACGCTCGGCCCGCCGATCTTCTGCGACAACAGGCCGCTGGCCGCCAGGGCGTAGTCGCGGACCATCTCGGCATCCATGCGGAACCGCGGCCCCCGCGAGAACATCCGATTGTCCGGATCCTTCGCCAGCTTTTCCGGAGTGATAATCGGCGCCTGGCGATAAGTAGCGCTCAAAACGACCTGCCGGAAGAACGCTTTGACGTCCCACCCCGACTCGCGGAAGTCCACCGCCAGCCAGTCGAGCAATTCCTGGTTGCTCGGCACCTCGCCGGTAATGCCGAAGTCGCCGCTGGTGCGGACGATGCCGGTGCCAAAAATCTCCTGCCAGAAGCGGTTGACGGTAACGCGGGCTGTAAGCGGATGCTCCGGCTTCAGCAGCCACTGCGCGAGGCCGAGCCGGTTCTTGGGGGCGTCGTCAGCCAGCGGCGGCAGGATCTTGGGGGTGCTCGGCGCAACCTGATCGCGACGTTTGTCGTACTCGCCGCGGAACAAGACAAACGCCATCGCCGGGTCAGGCTTCTCCTGCATGACGTGGGCGATCGTGCCGCGGCTCTTGAGCTGCACCTCCTCCTGCTGGAGCGTCTTGAGCTGCGCATCAAGTTGCTTGCTCGGCTCGTCGAGCGTCGCCAGATACCAGTTCAGTACGTTGCTCTTCTCTTCGTCGGTCCGCTTGTCTGCCGGCTTGGCGAAGTAGGCCTCGAGTTGATCGTTCTTGGCCAGTTGCTCGCACTCCTGCGGCGAAAGGGTCTTCTGGTAAATCCGCAGATCCTGGAGCGTGACGGCACTCAGCCGCTCGCTCGTGTGGCGCTGGCCGATCTTCAGCGGCACCTGCGTCTTGGTCGTGTTTTGCAGCGTGTCGCTCTGCACCGACACTGGCTGCGGCTGGCCGTTGTAATAGACCTTCAGGCCGGCGGCTTTCTTCGAGCCGTCGTAGGTGACGCTGACGTGCGTCCACTTCCGCGGCTCCAGCGGCGTCTGGCAAACGACCTTGAGCGCGTCGCCGGGCCACTTGTGGATGACGTGCATCCCGACCTTGTCCCCTTCCATCCACATGTCCCAGCCGCGGTGCTCCATCGTATTGTCCATGCGGGCCACCAGCGCGCCGGTCTGTCCGCGGCGGCCGAGCGAGACCCACAGGCTGGTCGAGAAACCTTGATCGGCCTCGAAATCGCCGACGTCCGCCAGCTCGACGGAGACCGGCCCCGGCTGAAGCGACAGGGCCTTCTTCTCGTTGCGCGCCTGACCCCACGTATATCCCTCGCCGAGGGGCAGCTCGCGCTGGCTCCCAGCGACGCTGACCTTGACGATGCTCCCCTCCCCTTCATCGAGCGGCGCGTGCAGCGCGAGTGCATCGCTCGGGATGAACTGCGACAGATCGGCCGGCTGCACGCTGGCCAGCCACTTCTCGAAGTCCACTTTGGCGGCGTTCTTTCGCCCGTCGATCTGCGTGCGGACGCCCGTCAGCTCCTGCCGCAGTTGCTCCCACCGCGGCCGGTCCTCGTCCCGCGGCACCATGGCGATCGGCGGCGTGTCCTTGATGTTGCCGTCCATCGCGCTTTGCGTCGTGTTGTTGAAGAATGCCGCCAGGGAGTAAAACTCCTGCTGGCTGACCGGATCGAACTTGTGATCGTGGCAGACGGCGCAGCCGGTGGTCAGCCCCATCCACACCTGCGACGTCGTCTCCGTCCGGTCGCGGGCGTAGAGCACGAGATACTCTTCGGGAATCGTGCCCCCCTCATTGGTCGTGATGTTGCAGCGGTTGAAGCCCGAGGCGATCTGCGTTTCGAGCGTCCGCTCGGGGAGCAGGTCGCCGGCGAGCTGCTCGATCGTAAACTGGTCGAACGGCTTGTTGTCGTTGAGCGCGTCGATCACCCAATCCCGGTACGACCACATCTCGCGAAAATTGTCGAAGTGAATGCCGTGCGTGTCGGCATAGCGGGCGGCGTCGAGCCAGTAGCGGCCCCGATGCTCCCCCCACTTGGTGGACTTGAGCAGCCGATCGACCAGTTTTCCATACGCGTCGTCCGACGTGTCATTGACGAATTCCTCAACCACTTCCGGCGACGGCGGCAATCCGGTCAAGTCGAGCGACACGCGGCGCGCCAGCGTGCGGCGGTCGGCTTCCGGAGCGGGCGAAAGACCCAGCGACTCAAGTTTTGCCAAGACAAAATTATCGATCGGGTTCTTGACCCAGGCGGCATTCTTCACCGCCGGCGGCATCGGCCGCGCCGGCGCAATGAATGACCAGTGGACCTGGTACTCGGCGCCGGCGGCGATCCATTTCTTCAGCAGTTCCTTCTCGGCGGCAGTCAATTGCCGCTGTTGCTCCTTGGGGGGCATCGCTTCGTCCGCGTCCTCGGAAAGGATGCGGCGGACGAGCTCGCTCTCATCGGGCTGGCCGGGGACGATGGCGGTCATGCCCATGGCCGCGTCGCGCTGATCGAGCCGCAGATCGGCTTGCCGCGAGGCGCTGTCCGGGCCGTGGCACTTGAAGCAGGCCTCCGCCAGGATCGGGCGGATGTCGCGGTTGTACTCGATGGCCGGATCGGCAGCGCTGGCCGTAGCGGCCGACGCCAGAACGAAGGTCAAAGCATATCGTCGAATCATTCCATCTCTCCCGTCGTCACTGGGTTCATATGGTTGGTGTCATTCGTCGCCGGCGTCGCTTGGGCTGCCGACGCTTTGGCATCCGACTTTCGCCGCGTTGACTTTACGCTGGCCGCGTCGCCATTTCCATCGTGGCCGGCCGGCAGTGCCCGGCTCCAATAGCGAGCGCCGGAAATAATGTGTCTCGCCATGGCTTTGGCCGCATCTTTGGATCTGCCCGCCAGGAGCCCTTCCACGATCGCCAGGTGCTCGCGGGCCTCTTCCGCCAGTCGGTGCGAATCGCTGCGAGCCTCGTCCTTCTCCCAGGCCACGTCGCGAAAGGCGCGAAACAGCATCTTCAGCCGGCTCAACTCTTTGGCCAGAAACGCATTGCCGCACGAGTCGGCAATCGCATCGTGCAGGCGGCTATCGACGGCCCGGGCTTGCTCCACAAACGCCAGCCGCGAAGTCGGCCCGATGTTCATCAGCCGCTTCAGCTCGTCTTCCAGTTCGTGCAACTCGGCCAGGTCGATCCGCCCGCAGGCCGAGCGGGTCGCTTCGCACTCCAGCGCCCGCCGCACCTGGCAGACCTCGCGCACGTCCTGGGCCGACACCTTCCGCACGATGGCCCCCCGGTTGGGGAGCAGATCGACAATGCCGATGCCCGCCAGGGCAATGAGGGCCTCGCGAATGGGCGTGTGGCTGACGGCGAAACGGACGGCGAGGTCCTGCGTGACCAGGTGCGTCCCGGCGCGGATGTGCCCCTGAAAAACCTCCGAGAGGAGCGACTGGACGATGGCCTGCCGGCGCGTGCCGCGATCCCAGCGCAAGAGCGATTCGCCCTGGTCAAGGTTGGCCACCGGCGTTTCCATGGGACGGAGTAAGGCGGGACGGCTGGCCTGCCCCAGCCGCAAACTTGGCGGGATCTCATGCCTGTACACTGTTCCGGAACTGCATTCAGGCACGAGAGATGGACCGATTCACTACCTCGAAGGGGACCAGCCATCGAACTCCTTTGTATCCGATCACTGGGGGTGAATGCAAGAGGGTTCTATAGAATCCTGCTGGACTTCTGGATTCATTGGCAGTATTCGGGGTCGATGGTTGCCTGCTTCCCTGCGGCCCTGGGGCTCCAATAGCGACTGCACCAGCAAGCCAACGACCGCCGGAAGACAGCGAACCATCTTCCCACTCGTTGCTTTTTCGCACGGGCGGGAGGATAATGCGTCTCTCTTTTCGGCGTTCCAGGCGCTCGCCTTCTCTTGGCCCCCGCCCTGAATTCCTCAGCAGCGCGGAGTTCTCGTCATGTCCACGATTTCTATTCCCAGGTGCCCCCGGTGCATGGATGGCGGCAATGTCACGCTGGTTGAACTGCCCGCATCGGCGCAGTCCATGTTCGATCCTGTGCCGGATGGATGGCAAACGCACCACTATCAATGCGAGTGTGATTGGACAACCCCGGAGAATTCTGGGAAACCCGAAGGCGACAGCAAGTTGCAGCGGAAGTAAACCCAGCGCCGCAGCCGCTGGGAAGATGCCCAGTCTCAGGCCAGGCCAGATGGAAAACGGCTGACTTAGAGGCAGCCCACACGGTGTCGTGTCTGCCCAGTAGCGGGACGCATTGACACGCGGCGCGGTCGTCGGGTACAAGTCCGCGTCATTTTCCCGATTCGCAGCGGGTAAAGGCGCGCGAGCCTGCGCGCCTGGGGAAAGAACACACGATCAAGGACGATCGTTCGATGGCCGAACCACA
>DATKDU010000133.1:0-5980 GCA_035512595.1 Pirellulaceae bacterium | reverse complement strand
TTTTACCCGGAGTACAAGGCGAGCCGTTCCAAAGGGGACCTCCGCAAGCTGACGATCAAGATGCTGGCCGAAGCGCCGCGGCTGGAGAACGATCCGGCCGCGTACCACGAGCTGTTGCAAATGGTGCGGAAGATCGCCGTTCAGACGGGGGACGCCACGACGGCGCTCAAAGCGGTGGAGCTGCTGGAGACCAGGCTGGAACTGCCGCCGCTGGCCCTGCGGCTGACGACGATCGACGAACTGGCCGGGGTGCTCGGCGGCTCGGGCCAAGGGGCGGGGCAATTGGCAGCCGAAGCCGAAAAAGTGTTTATCTCCGCGTTCGAGCAGGATGATTTCACCACCTCGCTGGAAGCCCACCGGATCTTCATCGGCCTGATTCGCAAGGGGAGCGACAGCGGCCGAGTCGGCAAGATGTCGGTTTATCGGGGCATGATTTTAGAAGCGGAGAAAGCTTACAAGCTCGTCCCGGCCGCCCTCTCCGCTCTGGCGACGAATGCCGAGAACACCCAGGCCAACGACGTGGCCGGCAAATTCTTCTGCCTGATCAAGAACGAGTGGGAAATCGGGCTGCCGATGATGGCCCGCGGCAGTGACCTCAAGCTGCGGATTTTGGCGCGGATGGACTTGGAGAAAGGGAAGTCGGGCTCGGAAATCATCCAGCTTGCGGACCAGTACTACGAGCTGGCGCACGACTACAAGCAGCCGCAGCGCCGCTGCCTGGAGTTGCGGGCCGCCTTCCACTATGCGGCGGCGCGGCCGTTCCTCATGCCGGGGGTCGAGCTGGTCAAGGCCGACAAGCGGATCGAAGAGATCCACCGTGCCTATGCGGCGGACGTGCTGGCCAGGTCGGCAGTCCCGGCCCCCGCGTTGCCGACGACGATACCCAACCCCAAGGACGACAGCGGCTAACCGTAGAACGGAATTCATTCCGTTCATTTTTTCATATATTCCAAGCCGATCTTACAAAGATATTGCCTCGCGGCGAGCCATCGGTCACAATGCAGCGGGCAACTAGGGTCTGTTCCTCCTCTCCCCATCGCCTTCCGACGGTACTCTATGACGCGCCACCGCCAAACACTGTCTCAGCGCCGCCTCTGCTGCGAGCAACTGGAAGCAAGATGTGTTCTCTCCGCGATTGCCGGCGGAGATGATTTTCACGCCGTCATCGTGGCCGGCGATCCCAACGGCACCCCGGCGGATTCGCCCGCCAATCGGGTCGATCCCAATGTGGGTGATTCGCCCTTTGCCGGCGTCGGCAGCCTGCGGATCAACACCCGGCGGGGAGCCTATATCTGCACGGCCACGGCGATTGACACGACGCACGTCCTGACCGCCGGCCACTGCGTCGATATCAACAATGACGGCCGCAGCGACAAGAAGGACGGCATCACGAGCATCTACTTCCAGTTGAATCTCGATACCGATGGGCCGACGGATCAGATCGACGTGAGCATCAAGGCCAGCTCTTGGAAGCCCCACCCCGATTTCACGGGCTTCAATCGGCCGAGTGTGAATGACGACCTGGCGGTGATCACGCTCGGGCAGCCGCTCCCCCCGACCGTGCCGATCTACGCCCTGGCTTCAACGGACATGTCCGCCGGCCAGACGCATCTCTACATGGTCGGCTATGGCCAGTCCGGAGACGGGGTGAGCGGCTACACGCTCGGCGCGAGCTGGACCGTCAAGCGGACCGGCGAGAACATGGTCGACGCCTTCTACGGCCAGGATGATGCCGGAAAGCCCGCGGCAAATGAAGTGTTCCGGTTCGATTTCGATGGGCCGACTGGCAACGGCACGTTCGGCGGGGGAACGCTGGGCAACGACCGCGAGACGACGCTGGGAGGCGGCGACTCCGGCGGGCCGAGCTTCGTGCTGGTCGAAGGCGCCGATCCGGCACTCGCCAGTTCCTACCAGTTGATTGGAGTGAACACCTTCACGCAAGGATCTAACGCCCCGAAGTTCGGCTCGCTCGGGGGCGGGATTAACGTCTTCCCCTATGCGGCGTGGATTCAGTCGGGCGGCACGTTGTCGAGCACGGGGGGCAGCGGCCCAGCCGGCAGGGGCGCCAAAGTTGCAGACAGCGGGCTGGGAGTTGCCGTCGCTTCGCTGCCGCTGGTTTCGCTGGATCACCCGCCGTTTTTCGCCAGCAATGTTTGGTCCTCGCGCAACGAAGACCATGGCGCGTCGTTGACCACTGCCGACCGGACGCGCCCTGAGACGCTGCCAGAATTCGGCCCCAGACTCGAAACGCTTGCGCCGCCGAATTTCGCTCAGGCGATGGTCTCAGCGTCGTCCATGAGGCGCTTGTCCGCGGCCGGCGACTTGGAGTCGGACACCGACGAGTGGTTCGCGGAGTTGGGCTCGGACGAACAGCCGCTGGCAAGACTCTAACGTAGCGAAACTGCTGTAGGGATTCGCCATGAAACAAACGATCAAACTCGCCGCACCCCAGCACATCGCGGAGCATATCGGACTATCTCACTTCAGATTCACTTGGGAAAACGATCCTCCCAATAGTGGCGAGATGATTCGGGATGCTGTTGCCGTCTTTCGCGGCGGAACAGAAGAACCCTTGGAGAAGTACGGTTGCTTTATCCAAGTCTACGATGAGTCCGACCTCACTACCAAAGAGGAATCGCCGTTTGAATGGGTCTTTGAGCTAGTCCACGAATTCGGCCAGAGTTTCCATGAGTGGCGACTGTACAAGCGTGAGAAACAGCCGGAATTTGAAATTCAACCTTATTACGAATGATCGGCCGATCATCTAGCGATTTCGATAGGGGGGGGCTGCGGGAGCCCAGAGGGCCAAGGCGAATGCCACGGCCAGCAGTTAACGTATCTGCGACGCCAATTCGTCAATTATCTCGTCGATGCGTTGCTTGGTGAAGGCGTTTGCATCGTTAACCATCCATGCCGGATCATAGCGCTCGTACCAGCCATAGACGACTTTGTTGCTAACGTCACGGGCGAGTTGAACGGCGGGCTGGTCCGCACGATTTCCGACCTTCTCCGCGACGTACTCGCGATCATACATCGGCAATCGCTTCTCACGGTAGCGGTCAATGATCCGCTCAACCAAGCCCTGGTGCCGATCCGGCGTCAGAGTTGCCAAGGTGCGAATCTCCCTGCATTCCACCAACTGCTTGACGGTTTCTTCCCTTGCGACCTTCATCTTTTGTTCTCTTTCGTGATGCTTCTCGACGGCTTTCAGTTGCTCCGTGGTGCTTTCGTCTTCCCTAAACTTATTCAGACTATTCGGATTGCTCGGGTCGATTAAGGGGAGTTGGGCCTCTAGCGAGATCAACTTGCTGATATGCGCTTCCAACTCCATAATGCCTGCATCTAGCTCCGCAACTAGCTCTTGGCGCTTTTGATCCGACGCATCCGGAATCTTGGGCCGTTCGGGCTTGTCGGCCTTAGCTGCAACCGGCATCGACTTGTCCACTGGCTTCGCGTCAGCGGTGTCTGATCGTCGCGAGCAAGCCGAAAGGCAGAGAGTTGCTGAAAGAACAATTGCCGTCAGTGCGCGTGACATTGGTTTTCCTTTTCAAACATGGATGAAGGATGAATCCGGAAATGGCACAAGAAAGGGGACATTCTGAATTGATTTGGCGCAAGCCTCGTTCAATGTATGGTGAACAACCCGAACGGATTGAAATCCGTTCTACTTGGACGCCTCTTCCTCCGCCGGCTTCTTCACTTCCCGCTTGACCCGCGGCGTCAGCACGACGCGGACCTTGGTGCCGCGAGGGGGAATGTTTTCCGTGAAGGCGACGAAAAGCAGGCTGGCGTTGGCCTGGGAGCTTTCCACCGGCAGGTCGAGCAGGGCGCTGGGAAAGTTCGACACGCAGATCAAATCGCCCGCATTGGCCTGGTAGTGCTTCTTCCCAGTCTCCTCGTCGGTCCAGAAGCTGCTGCCGGCAAAGACCCAGTCGAACTCCATCGCCTTGCCGGTCTTGGCGTACTTGACCCAGTCCTGAGCGCGGCCCGTGTGGGTCTTTCCCTTCTCGTCGGTCCAGGTGACGAACACGTCGATCACGTCGCCGGTAGCGGCCCGATACTTCGGATCGAACGAGACGGGCGTCCCCTGCTCCGCCCCGATCGCCAGGAGTGCCGCGTGGACCTGCTCGGCAACGCAATTCAGCGAGACGACCGACTCGTGCTCTTTGGTGCCGGTGAGGCACGCGAACAGTTCCAGTTGCCCTTCGCGGAGGCAAACCTCGCCGTCGATGATCACCTGCTTTTTCTTGGCATCGAGCCAGATGTCGTGCTGCCGCGAAAGTCGCGTCCACGTGTTCGGCGGCGGCGGCGGAACTTGTTCGATCTCGGCGGGGATGGACGCCGGCCTGGCCGCGTCGGGCTTGGAATCCGCATCTTGAGCTGCCGCGTGAATTACCGGAGCAACGCCAACAAGCGCGAGCGTCCACAGGGAGAGAAGGGAATGTCGCACGGATCGGCTCCTGGAAAGGGGTGGTCTGCTTGCACGCTTGGGACACTGATTGGCATTATATCGCGGGAGTGATTCCGCCGCGAACGCGGATCGGCTGGTAGGATGTAAGAAGAATTGCCCGCCACCAAGGAATTTGGAACGCTAATCTCCACTAATCTTCACGAATCGATCAGCGAAGATGAGTGGAGATTAGCGTTCCCCTTCTCCGATCTCGCTTCGATGTCCGATTTATTGTCCACTCTTGCCGAGAACTTGGTGCGCGTGCGCCAGCGGATTGCGGATGCCGCGGCTGCCGCCGGACGCCAGGCGGATGAGGTGACGCTCATCGGCGTCACGAAATATGCCGGGCCGGAGGTGGCAAACCTGCTGGTGAATGCCGGCCTGACCGATCTTGGCGAGAGCCGGCCGCAGGAATTGTGGCGGAAGGCAGAGGCATTGGCGGCCGAAAGCGTCCGCTGGCACCTGGTCGGCCATCTTCAGCGAAATAAGATCCGCCGCACGCTGCCGCTGACAACGCTGATCCACAGCGGTGACAGCCTGCGGCTGCTGGCGGCACTCAACGAAGATTCCGTGACTTTGTCGCAGCGGTGCGACGTGCTGCTGGAGGTCAATATCTCCGGGGACCAGGCCAAGCACGGTTTCTCCCCTGGCGAGCTTGCGCCGCTATTGCCCACGATTGCCGCCATGAGCAACTTGCACGTCCGCGGCCTGATGGGGATGGCCAGCCTGGAAGGAAGTCTCGACGACGCCCGGCGGCAGTTCGCCAGCCTCCGCGAGCTGCGCGACGATTTGAGAGAAAACTGCCCGCCGCAAATCGAATTGGCCGAGCTGTCGATGGGGATGAGCGGCGACTTTGAGCAGGCGATTGCCGAGGGGGCGACGATGGTCCGCATCGGCTCGGCCTTGCTGGAAGGGGTGACGGCGTGACGATTGCCCTGGCCGATCACCCCCAAGGGGTCGTGCTGCCGGTGAAGGCTCAGCCCGGAGCTCGCCAAAACGGCATTCGCGGGGAGCACGACGGGATGCTGAAGGTCTCGGTGACGCAGGTGGCCGAAAAGGGAAAGGCGAACCAGTCGCTGGTCGAGGTCGTAGCCAAAGGGCTGGGACTGGCCCGCTCGCAAGTCGAGTTGATCGGCGGCGAACTGGCGCCGCAGAAAAAATTCCTGATCCGCGGCATTTCGCGGGAAGAGCTGAATCAGCGGATCGCCGAGGTCCTGGGTAGCCGAAGTCGTTAGACTTCGTTTGCAGTTTGTCTCAAAACGTCCGAACTCTGACGAGTTCGGCTACTTTGCATTCCTTTGGGCCGCTCCAGTCCGACATAGCCATAACTGCGGCCTGGATCGTAGAATAGTGACTGAAATTCAATGCCAAGGAATACGTAAATGCTTCCCCAGTCTTACCGTTTCGGCGGTTTTTGCTTGCTCGTCGTACTGGCGATGGGTCTCGGCGGGCGGCTCCACGGCCAGCAACCGGCGGCAGAGTCGAAGCTGGCCCGGCTCCCGGTGATTTTTGACGAGCGGATGGCGGACG
>DATKDU010000132.1:0-9167 GCA_035512595.1 Pirellulaceae bacterium | reverse complement strand
CGGCCTGGCTGCCGCCGCCCTGATTGCAGCCGGATGGCCGGTCCATTCCGCATCGGCGGCCGACCTGCTGGTGCACGGACGCTTCTATTGAGCCCGACTCGGAAGAGGTCGCCGCGGTGGTTCAGTTTTACGGAGAGATCGCATCAACACCGGGTTGGTGGCGGGGAGGGGCGACAGTTTCTGGCGCTGCAAGGAATGGGCGACGTGGGCGAGCGGTTTACGTTGCCGGAGGGCCGCGAACTGCGGCGACTGAAGGAGTCGCATGGGCGTGCGCTGGTGACCATCTTCGGCCAGTTCTGGCTCGACCGCGCGGTGTATGGCACGCGCGCGGGGCATCGGCGGCCTGAGCCTTCTGCTCGGTGTTCAGCGACTTCCTGACGCCGAACCAGGTGAAATGCAGAGCCACGGCCGCCATCGTCCCCCGCAGCCGCTGGGCCGGGGAGAGCAAGCTGTCGGCTCGTGGCTCATCAACCAATGTGGTCATGCGTAGTGGTTCCTGTGGATGGTGTAGTGACGGGGAAGAACGGAATTACAATCGTGGGCCCTGGCGTCTTTCGCAGCGTGCTGTAGCGAGCCAGCGGCGGCCGGTGGTCGTTTGGGCAGAAGACACACAGCTACTCGGACGCGGAGATGCCAGGGCTCGGCCAGGTAAAGTGGACTATTGGCGAGCCGGTGTAAATCGGCCGCTTCGTCGCAGCACGACGTCCTGCCGGTTCCACCGAGCAAACCAGTGCGCCTGCGCGGTAAGAAGCTTTCGGTCGCTTGGAGGTCAGTAAGGCGCGTTGGCCCTATCCGCGTCGGTCGATGTGACCGACGCGCGCTTGAGTTGCTACCCATCTGCCACGCTCCGAAGGATCGGTGCGGCGATTTAGGCGTGTAGCGCCGAGGCTTCGGAGGTTGATTGCGGGTAGGTTCCGGCTCGGTCACAATTGGGGCCATGTCCGATGTCACGCGCATTCTCGCTCAGATCCAATCAGGCAATCCCCAGGCCGCCGAGCAGTTATTGCCGTTGGTCTACCACGAGTTGCGGAAACTGGCAGCCGCCAAGATGGCGCACGAGCAGCCGGGCCAAACGCTCCAGGCGACGGCCCTGGTGCATGAGGCGTATCTGCGTCTGGTGGGCGACGATGGGTTACAATGGAACAGCCGCAATCACTTCTTTGCCGCCGCCGCCGAATCGATGCGGCGAATCCTGGTCGATAGCGCTCGCCGAAAGGCGTCGCGCAAGCACGGCGGCGGTCTGGCCAGGCAATCGAGGCTCGATTCGGAAATCGCCGCCGCTGCGCCCCCGGATGAGGTGATTGCCGTCCACGAAGCTCTGGACCGATTCCACGAGGCCGACGCCCTGGCGGCGGACCTAGTGAAGCTGCACTACTTCGGCGGGCTCCCGCTAGAGGAGGCGGGCGAACTGCTCGGCATTTCGCGCGCAACCGCTTACCGCCGGTGGACTTACGCCCGCGCATGGCTACGGGACGATCTGGAATCCACAGAGAAACCGGACAGCGGGGCGGATTCCTGAGATTATTGGCCGCGCTTCCTCGCACGTATTGGTATAGAGGACTGCGCCGCCCTGTCCGCCGATCGAGGGCAATGACCGCCAGAAGGAATGCCGTATGAACCTAGAAACCCAATCCGCTCGGACCATCTTCCTGGAAGCGGTCGAGAACCATCGCCCAGACCAGTGGACCGCCTTTGTGGAAGCGGCCTGCGGCAGTGACCAGATCTTGCGCGGCCAGGTGCTCAGGCTGCTGCAAGCGCACGGCGAGATCGACCAATTCATGGACCGGCCGGCGGCAGGACAGGCGGCCACCATCGATCAACCGGCCGCAGAGCCGATCGGCGCGATGATCGGCCGCTACAAGCTGCTGGAGCAGATCGGCGAAGGCGGGATGGGCATCGTCTACGTCGCCGAGCAGACCGAACCGGTCCGCCGCAAGGTAGCCTTGAAAATCATCAAGCCGGGGATGGACAGTCGCCAGGTCATCGCCCGCTTCGAAGCCGAACGGCAGGCCCTGGCGATGATGGACCATCCGAACATCGCTAAGGTGCTCGACGGCGGCGCTACCGACTCCGGCCGGCCGTACTTCGTCATGGAGCTGGTCCGCGGTCTGTCTATCACGGAATACTGCGACAAAACGAAGGTCACGCCCCGCGAGCGGCTGGCGCTCTTTGTCACCGTCTGCCAGGCGGTCCAGCACGCCCACCAAAAGGGGATCATCCACCGCGACCTCAAGCCCAGCAACGTGATGATCACGCTGCACGACGGCACTCCCCTCCCCAAGGTGATCGACTTCGGCGTCGCCAAAGCGGTCAGCCAGCAGCTCAGCCAGCACACGGTCTACACCGCCTTCGCGCAGATGATCGGCACTCCGCTCTACATGAGCCCCGAGCAGGCCGAAATGACGAGCCTCGACGTCGATACCCGCAGCGACGTCTATTCGCTGGGCGTTTTACTGTACGAGCTGCTCACCGGCAGCACTCCCTTCGACAGCGAGACGCTGAAAAGTGTCGGCCTGGACGAGCTGCGGCGGATCATCCGCGAGGACGAGCCGCAGCGCCCCAGCCAGCGGATCAGCACGCTCAAGGCCGAAGCCATTTCAACCCTGTCGCAAAAGCGGGGCCTCGACGAGCGCCGGCTCAGCCAGTTCCTCCGCGGTGAGCTGGACTGGATCGTGATGAAGGCCCTCGAAAAGGACCGCGCTCGTCGGTACGAGTCGGCCAGCGCGTTGGCAGCGGACGTGCGGCGGTATCTGGATGACGAAACGGTCGTGGCCTGCCCGCCGTCGATGACTTATCGCTTGCGCAAGCTGGCGCGACGGCATAAAGTGGCGTTTGGAGTCTCTGCTTTTGTGGCGACGCTGCTATTAACGACGGCAATCGGTGGCAGCGCTCTGGCGGCCTGGGCGCTCAACTCCGAGGCATTGGCGCGGGACAACGAGAAACTGGCGGAAGGCAACGCGGCGCAGGCGCGGGCGAGTGAAAAGCTGGCTGAGAGCAACGCGGCGCGGGCACGTGAAAACGCCAAGGACGCCGTCGCGGAATGGGAGAAAGCCAAACAGGCGCACGCGCAGACCAAGGCCATCCTCGTTTTTTTTGAGAAGCATATCCTTGCCGCTGGATTTCCCGAGGGTCACGAAGGCGGGCTCGGTAGGGATGTCACGCTCCGCGCCGTGGTCGATGCTGCCGAGCCGCAGATTGGCGAGTCGCTTGCTGCTCAGCCACTGACCGAGGCGTCCATCCGTAGCGTGCTCGGCAAGTCCTATTTGCTGCTTGGAGAACCGGAACGAGCAGTGGCGCAGTATCAGCGGGCGCTAGAAATCCGGCGTGAGTTTGGCCCGAAGGACCGCGCCACGCTAACGGCCATGCACAATTTGGCCGTCGGTCACCGGGATTTGTGGGAGCTGGACAAAGCAGCCGCGCTGCTGGAGGAAGCCGCGGAAGTACAAGAGGCCCAGTTCGGTAGAGACGATCCCGATTCACTAAACTCGTTGAGCAGCCTGGGCGTGGTGTACCACAGGGCAGGGAAGTTGGACAAGGCATTCAAGCTCTATCAGGAAACATTTGAGCTTCGCAAGCGGCGGCTGGGCAGCGAGCACGACGAAACGTTGGTAAGCATGAGCAACCTGGGGACCATGTGCACCGAGCTTAAGCAGTTCGACAAAGCGCTGTCTCTTGCGCAGCATGTTTACGATCGCCGCAAGGCGATTCTTGGCGCTGACCATCCACGGACGATTAGGAGTTTGGAGCACCTCGGCACGGCCCTAGTGAATGCAGACAAGGCTGTCGAAGGCATACCGCTTCTCGAGAAGGTCCACCAGTTGTGTAGGACAAGGTTGGGGCCTGATCATCCCGAGGCGCTGCGGGCGATGGGCACGTTGGGGCAGGCCTACCTGAATGCCGGCGAGCACAAGAAAGCGCTGCCGCTTGTTGAGGACGCATATCGCCGGCAAAAGGCCAGGCTCGGACCAACCCATCACTATACGCTCAGCGTGATGAACAGCCTGGTGTTCGCATACTTCGAACTCAGAATTCTCGATAAGTCGCTCCCTCTGGCCGAGGAAGCAGTGGAGTTAGAAACGGCCACTTATGGGCCGCTGCATCCGACCACCATCAAAGCCATCAACTCCCTGGCGTCGAATTATTCTGCCTCGGGACAACCTGAAAAGGGCCTTCGGCTGATCGAAGAGGCCTACAAGCTGCAATCCGAGAAACTGGGTGAGGACGATCCCAGCACGCTCCACACCATGGGCAACCTGGGCATCGCCCTCTGGAACGCTGGCCGGAGAGAGGAAGCGCTGCCGTATTACGAGCAATCGGTCAAGATCAAGAAAATAAAGCTGGGGATCGAGCACCGCGACACGCTCTTCAGCATGGGCGCTCTGGGCAGGGCATACCAGGGTCTCGGCAGACCCGCCGAGGCGCGGGAGATCTTGGAGGAAACCGTCAAGCTGCAAACGGCCAAGCTTGGTTTGCAAGATCCAGACACGTTGCAAAACATCGCCACGCTGGCGTCGGTCTACGCCGATGCGGGCGATTGGGACAAAGGGATCCCGCTGCTGGAACAGTCGCTGGCGATCCATAAGGCCAAATACGGCGAGGACCATGGGCGAACCCTGGATACTGCGCTGCGGCTCGCATCGGCTCACTCCAAGGCGCTGAACTTCAGTCAGGCAATCGTGCTGACGGAAGATATCGTCGCACGGACGAAGGTCATCCTGGGGCCTGAGCACCCCGGCACGCTCGCCAGAATGAACGAGCTGGGATCTCTCCATTGGAGGGCCGGACAATACGCCAAAGCGATCCCCCTGCATGAGCAGACGCTGGCTGCGGCGACTGCCAAGCTGGGATCGGACCATGCGCTCACGCTCAATAGCATGTCCTTGCTTGGCGTAGCGTACAGTGCGTCCGGCAACGACGAAAAGGCGTTGTCGCTCGCGGAGACTCTGTTCCAAACTCACCGCGAGAAACTTGGACCGGACCACGTCCAGACGCTACACAGTGGCGCGAACCTGACTACGGCGACTCTGAATCTTGGACTATTGGACAAAGGCATCCCCCTGACTCAAGACTTGCTCCAAATGGCGGAAAGCAAGTTGGGACAGGACCATCCAATCACGCTCGCGATCGCCAATAACCTGGCCTTTGCCTATTTGAAATCCGAACGGTTCGCGGACGCCGTCACTCTGTTGCGCCAGACGTGCGAGTTGAAAAAGGCAAAAATCGGGGCCCGTGACCCCATGACCCTTGTCAGCCTCGCCAACCTGGGGTGCGCCCTGCGTGACGCGGGGCAGCTCGACGAGTCGCTGGCGATCTTGGACGAAACGCTCAAGCAGCAGCGAGCCGTGCTCGGCAGCGAGCATCGCTCGACCCTGATCACCATGTCGCAGCTTTCGCTGACACTCCTGCGCAAGGGTGACTTTGCCCGCGCCGAGACGCTACTGCGTGAATGCCTGGCGGCCAGTGAAAAGATTCAGCCGGACGATCCGACGACTTACAGCGTTAAGTCACTGCTTGGCGGCGTACTGGTGGGGCAGGCACGCGAGTTGAAGACGGCGGACCCGAATGCCGCCAAAGTGAAGCTGGCCGAAGCCGAGCCGCTCTTGCTGGCCGGCTACGAAGGGATGAAAGGGGGAAAGAAAACGCCAACGCCGCTCGACAAGACTCGCCTGACCGAAGCCATCCAGCGGCTGGTTGACCTCTATACCGAGCTCGAAAAGCCGGACGAGGCGGCCAAGTGGCGGCTGCTCCTGCCGATGGCGGTCCCACTTGCGGCGCCGTCCAAGGAAGGTGCCGCGGAAAAATCGCCATAAGTCGGCATTCGGCCGCGCCGCGGAGCATTTGGGGAAAACTTTCCAATGCCCCGTCTCTTTCTCGCGCCAACCGTGCTTAGTGTCCGTAGGGGCGTATTATGCGTGAGGTTCATCGTGCGAGAGAGCCAAATGATCAAGAAAGACCTGAATTCGTCTTTTTTCTGATCTTCTGAGACAATCGCCACCCCTTTCTCGCACTTCTTTCTAGCCGGCAGTCGCGAGTCGAGTTGTTCGCTTCCTTCCCTGGGGTTCGCCAGTGAATGCCGCGGTTTGCCGCCGGCATTTCGTCCCCATCTCCCCCAAACCTCCACCACCCCATTCCCTCGCAGGACCCATTCCATGAACCGCCTCCCCTCCTGGCTCCCCTCGTCGCGCAACAGCCGCACTTCGATTCGCGGCCAAGTCAATTCCCGTGCCCGTCGCCGGCGGCTGCTGCTGGAACGGCTGGAAGATCGGGCGCTGCTGGCGGGCGAGATTTTTCCGAACGATCCAGACTTCGTGGGCCAATGGCCGTTGCACAACACGGGGCAGACGGGCGGAACGCCGGATGCGGATATCGATGCGCCAGAGGCCTGGTCGGTCACGACGGGCAGCATGGCCACTGTGGTCGCGATGATGGACGACGGCTTCGATTACACCGAACGCGATCTGTATCTCAATATCTGGCTGAATGAAGGCGAAATTCCCGCCAGCATCGCGGCGAACCTCACGGACGCCGATGGCGACGGCATTATAACGTTTCGCGATCTCAACGCCCCGGTCAACGCCGCCTACGTCACCGACCTCAACGGCAACGGCTACATCGACGGCGGCGACCTCCTTGCCGATCCCGCCTGGGAAAACGGAATCGACGAAGACGGTAACGGTTTCACCGACGATCTCATCGGCTGGGATTTTCACGACAACGACAACGATCCCTGGGCGCCCATGACCAGCCACGGCTCCCCCAAGGCCCTGATCGTCGGCGGCGAAGCGAATAACGGATACGGGGGCGCCGGCGTCAACTGGTACGTGCGAATATTGCCCATGCGGATCTACGATGCCATCCGCACATCGGAGTTCAACGCGAACGTCGTCGCCGCGATCGACTATACCGCCGCCTCCGACGCTTCGATCATCTACGGCGGCTTCCGCGGCAATCCGCCCGACGGCGAGCTGCCGGCCAGCGAGTTTTCGCAGGAGATTTACGACGCGATCGACCGCACACGGCAGGCAGGGCAGCTCTTTGTCGCCGCCGCGGGCAACGGCTCGCGCGATACGGACCTGTATCCGTGGTATCCGCAATCGTACGACGTGGACAACGTAATTGTGGCCGGCGCGCTGAGCGAAAACGACGATCAACTTCAGCTTTCCAGCCTCACCAATTGGGGCGCGGCGAGCGTCGATCTTGCCGTGCCATCGTACGGCGGAGCCACGTCGAATGCGTTCGCCCTGTTGACGGGAGTTGCCGCCCTGCTCAAGACCGCCCATCCCGACTGGACGTACGCGCAAATCAAAGAACGAATCATGGCGACGGTCGATCCCACGCCCTCCCTCGCCGGCAAGACCGTCACCGGCGGTCGCCTCAACGCGGCGAATGCCCTCGGCGTCGTCAACGTCTCGATCAGCGATGCCACGGCCACCGAAGGCAGCAGCGCGCTAAAACTCCTTGATCGATTTGTGGCCGATGGCCAACCGTTGTGGGCGCGGGCAGGAACATTTGGTCCTGATGGCAATGGAGACGGAGCCGCCGACTTCTATCTGCCGACCGTCGATACCAGCGAGGTCCTGCGCTACGACGGCGTTACCGGAGCGTTCCTGGACGTATTCATCCCCGCGGGCAGCGGCGGCCTCAACAGTCCCGGCGATTTGGAGTTTACGCCCGATGGGCTGCTCTACGTAACCAGCTATTTGGGCAATCAGTTGTTGCGCTACGACGCCTCCACCGGCGCTTTTATTGATGTCGCCGCTAGCGGACTCTCGGCACCCCTGGGCATCTCCCAGGGACCGGACGGCAGTCTCTACATCGCCAACCAACTATCCAACGAAGTGCTGCGCTA
This sequence comes from Pirellulaceae bacterium, assembly GCA_035512595.1. Classification (GTDB taxonomy): domain Bacteria; phylum Planctomycetota; class Planctomycetia; order Pirellulales; family Pirellulaceae; genus DATKDU01. Next base: position 1,318 of record DATKDU010000132.1, on the reverse strand, counting down.
CGACGGCTCGGCGCTGAGCGTCTTTGTGCCTGCTGGGAGCGATGGGCTGGCAGCTCCGCGGCTTGGCCTCTTTGGCCCCGACGCCAATGGCGACGGATTCCAGGATCTGTACGTTGCAGCCCAAGATTCACACCAGATCCATCGTTACAGTGGAGTTGACGGTACCCCCATTTCCGCGTTTGTCGCTACCGATCCCACTACGCACGGTCCGATGTGGCTGGGATTTGGGACGCAAGGCGACTTGTACCTCTCCGTTCGGACAACATCGTCCTGTTGCGATACCAGTATCAACCGGTATGACTTGGGCACCGGCGCACTGCTCCAGAGTTACGCGCTAGGTCGCGACGGCTGGTCATTTACCGTCGGACCAGACGGCCTGATCTATAACTCCACCAACGGCGACGGAAATTTTGTGGAGCGATTTGGACCGTCGTCGCTAGCCGCATTCACTGTCACACTTAGTTCCGCCAGCAGCCTCCCGGTCACCGTCGACTATTCGACGGCCAGCGGCTCCGCCCTCGCCGGCAGCGACTTTACAGCCGCATCGGGAACCATCACGTTTGCACCTGGCCAAACCACGCGGACAATTCTCGTCCAGGCGCTCGACGACGCGGTGTACGAAGGCAACGAGACGTTCGTCGTTAACCTCTCGAATCCGTCCAGCGGTGCCATCATCACCGATACTCAAGGCGTGGCGACGATTACCGACAACGACCCGCCGCCCACCAAGTTCTATGTCGTCAACGACGGCAGCCCCGATCGGACGTATGAGTATGGACCAACTGGCGCGGCGGTCGAGAATTATGTGATCGACAGCGGCAATTCGGCCCCGCGCGGCGCGGCCAGCACGGTGGCGGGCGACAAAGTCTGGGTCGTCGATAACAACCGCAATGTCTATGTCTATGACACCAGCGGCGGACTGCTCGGCGCGTGGACGGCCGGCTCGCTGGCCAACAATGCCGACGAGCAGGGAATCGCCACCAACGGCACGGACGTGTGGATCGTCGATGCCAAGAGCGACAAGGTCTTCCGCTACACCAATGCGGCCGGCCGACTCTCAGGGAGTCAGAATGCCGCCAGCAGCTTCAGCCTCAATAGCGGCAACCGCAACCCCAAGGACATCGTCACCGACGGCGTCCATCTGTGGGTCGTCAACGACACCTCCACCGACAAGGTTTTCAAGTACACGCTGAGCGGGTCGCTGGTGGGGAGCTGGACGATTTCGACCAGCGGGGCGACGGCGCCGACCGGCATCACGCTCGATCCGGCCAGCCCAAGCCACTTGTGGATCGTCGATAGCGGCTCCGACCGCGTCTAT
>DATKDU010000131.1:0-4771 GCA_035512595.1 Pirellulaceae bacterium | reverse complement strand
CGCTACTTTCCGAAGAACGTCGCCAGCGTGAAGAGATCGCGGACATTCAGTTCCACCTGCGGGAACGCTAGCGGGGAAACCGTCTCCCCGACCGCGTACGTCCGCCGATGCTGGTAGTGATCTCCCTTGGGCTTGCGAAAGACCGCGATCATGCGGTCGGGCAGATTAACGACCCAGTAGTCCTTGATGCCCCCGGCAGCATACATTTCGGCCTTCTCGCCGCTGTCGAACTTGACCGTTTCGTCGGCGACTTCGATGACGAGGAAGATGTCCTTAGGCGTGGGATGGTGCGGATATTTTTTGTTCTTACACCAGACGACGTCCGGCTCCGGCTGGCTATCCAATGCTTCGATGCGAATTGGTTGTTGAATCCGCACGCGAATCTTTGACTTGATGGGCAAGTCGAACGTCCAGGCGTTCAACCAATCGGTCGCGTCGGCATGGTCTGGTCCAATCGGGGCCATTTCGCGAAGCTCGCCATGAATTAGCTCAAACCGCCGCGGTTGAAGTGCCGCAAAGGCACCGCGGGCGACCATCTCGTCCAGTTCGGCCAGCGTTAGTTGAAGTCCGACGCTCATCCCATTACCCTTCTTAGAAGCATCGTACCGTAGCGCTTCTTAAGAAACAAACGGCGGTCGATCGCGAGACGCAACTGGTTATGCCATAAGGGCTTGTTGCTTCGGCCCAATGCCAAAGGGGCCCGCAGCCCGCTCTTGCCGCCCGGTTGACTCCGCGGTACAAAGTAAAGTTTCCCTTGTGAATCGAGAATTTGCCGTCAGCCAGCCAGGACACGCCATGAAAGAGAAAATCCACCCCCAGTACATGAACACCGAGGTCTCCTGCTCCTGCGGCAATAAATTCACGACGCGGAGCACGAAAAAGGAGCTGAAGGTCGATATCTGCTCCAATTGCCACCCGTTCTACACCGGGACGATGAAGTACATCGACACGGCCGGCCGCATCGAGAAGTTCCAGAGCAAGTTTGCCGCCGGCACGTACAACAGCGTGCAGAAGCCGGCCTCCAAGACCAAGAGGAAGGTCGTCATCGCTCAGCCCGAGGTTTAGCTACCTCATTTTGGCTGTGGGCGGGTATCATTCGTATATTGTGAGGCTGCCGCTGCGCGCGGCGCGAAATCCGAAGCTCGAATTTCGAAATACGAAACAAATTCGAATGCGGCAAATTCCAAGGCTCCCAACGAGCAGATCGCTCACAGCACATTTCGGATTTCGGTCGTTCGAGTTTGGGATTTGTTTCGAATTTCGAGATTAGGATTTCGTGCTTGGACGCCCTCGATGGCGTGCCTTAAGGACGGTCGCTAATGCGAGAGATGCTGGAAGAAAAGCTCCACCGGTTCGAGGAGCTGGAAAAAAAACTGCAGGACCCCGAGGTGCTCGCCGACGGCGGCAAGATCGCTGCCGTCGCGCGCGAGCACGGCTCGCTGTCGAAGTTGGCGCTCAAGTACCGGCGGTTCAAGAACCTGGTCGATGAGATTGCCGAGCTGAAGAAGATGTCCGAGACGGGCGACCCGGACGAAAAGGAAATGGCCGCCGAGGAACTGGGGCCGGTCCGCGCCAAGCGCGAGGAGCTGTGGGCTGAGCTGCTCGACATGACCGTCGGCGGCGAGGACGCCAATCGCACCCGCTGCGTGATGGAGATCCGGGCCGGCACCGGCGGGGAAGAGGCGGCCCTGTTCGCCCAAGACCTCTATCAAATGTACAAGCACTACGCCGAGAAGAAGGGGTGGCGGATGGAGGTCCTGGAGGCCAGCTCCACGGACCGCGGCGGCTTCTCCAAGATCACGCTCGGTTTCGACGGAGAAGGGGTCTATCGCGAGCTGCGCTATGAAGGGGGGACGCACCGCGTGCAGCGCGTGCCGGAAACCGAAGCCAAGGGGCGGGTCCACACGTCGGCTGCCACCGTCGCCGTCCTCCCCGAGCCGGAAGATGTGGAAATCGACCTCAAGCCGGATGAGTATCGTCTCGACAAGTTCTGCGCCAGCGGCCCCGGCGGACAACATGTCAACAAAACCGAAAGTGCCGTCCGGCTGACCCACTACGAGACCGGCATTGTGGTTTCCATGCAGGACGAGAAGAGCCAGCACAAAAATCTGTCGAAGGCCCTTCGCATTCTCAAATCGCGGCTGTACGAGCATTACCAGGCGCAGGAAGCCGCCAAGCGGGCCGCCGAGCGCAAGACGATGGTCGGCAGCGGCGACCGCAGCGACAAAATCCGCACCTACAACTTCCCCGACAACCGCCTCACCGACCACCGCATCGGCCTGACCCTCTACAAGCTCGACCAGATCATCCGCGGCGATCTGGGCCCGGTGACCGACGCGCTGATTGAATATGACCGGAATCAGCTCAGGGAAAAGATGGGCGGGCTGGAGGCGTGATCGATTGCGGCTTGCGGATTGCGGATTTTTTGACTCCTGACTCCTCTTCTGAACCCTGACCACTCCCATGAGCCAAGCCGAAACCTGGACCGTCGGCCGGCTCTTGACCTGGACGACGGATTTTCTGCAAAAACATGACAGCGAAACCCCGCGGCTCGATGCGGAGGTCCTGCTGGCTCACGCCCGCGGTTGCGAGCGGATCGCCCTCTACACGGCATTCGGGGAAGAAGTCAGCGAGGAAGTCCGTGGTCAGTTCCGCGAGCTGGTCAAGAAGCGGTCGGAAGGAATGCCGGTGGCGTATCTCGTCGGCAAGAAGGAGTTTTTTTCGCTGTCGTTCAAGGTGACGCCCGACGTGCTCATTCCGCGGCCGGAAACGGAGTTTGTCGTCATGGCGGCGCTGGACGTGCTTCGCCCGGGTCCAAGGAAGGGTTCAGGCTTCAGGCTTCAGGCTTCAGAAGAGGAGTCAGGAGAGTCAAAAAATCCGCAATCCGCAATCCGCAATCCGCAATTGGCAGACGTCGGCACCGGCAGCGGCTGCATTGCGATCGCCGTCGCCAAACACGCCCCGCAGGCGAGCCTCGTCGCGACCGATGTGAGTGCGGCCGCACTCGCCGTCGCCCGCGAGAATGCTCAAGCGCATCAAGTCGCCGACCGGCTCGAATTCCACCAAGGGGATTTGCTCTCGATGCTGCCGGCCCAGCGGCAGTTCGACCTGATCGTCAGCAATCCCCCCTACATCGGCACCACGGAACAAGGCACGCTCGCCCCGCAGGTCCGCCAGCACGAGCCGCACTCGGCGCTCTTCGGCGGCGAGCGCGGTATCGAAACCATCGCCCGTTTGATCCCACAGGCCGCCGAGCGGATGAAACCCGGCGGCTGGTTGATCCTCGAAGTCAGCCCCCTCGTCGCTGATGCCGTTTTACAGCTCATTGTCGCAAGCGATGTATTCGAGCCGGCGGGATTGTCCAAGGATTTGGCCGGCCTCGTACGGGTAATCCAAGCGCGGCGACGACTGTGAGAATCTCAACATGACACAGGCGCTTCTGCTGCCCGACGAGTGGCATGCCGCCAACGCTTAACCGCAGTCCTGCCGAAACCCGCCGCTGAGCTGGAGGTGCAGTTCGTCCAGCGGTCACTCGTAACGATCCTCCGGGGGCGAACGATCGACAAATGTCGTGGAAGTGCTCAGCGCCCCCCGGATGAAGAACGCCAGCGTCCCGAACAGCACGCTCGACAGGGCCACGGCGATCACCGTGCAGACGGCGAAATAGTCCCGCATTAGCACGAGTGCCGGCGGCTCGGCACTCTTGGGAACGCGGCGGGCCACGGGGCCCTTGCCTTTCGCCTGCGATTTGGCGTCCTCGCGCCAGGTGTCCCATTGCGATTGCGCCTCGTCGGTGCCGTAGGCGGCCAGCGCGCGCCGCCGCCCTTCAAACAGGCCGGCGACGACCGCCGCCAGCAGCGCGATGTAAAGCGCCAGCCAGATCAGGTCAGACAGTCGAAAACGCATTGGCATCAGGACAGCACATGGAGTGTGCCTGCTACTTATTGAGCAGATCGAGCGTCGCCGCCGCCAGCGAGTGCAGCGCCGTGACCAGCGTCTCCTCGGCATCGGGGTAGAATTTCGGCGAGTGGAGCGACGGCACCGCGCCGAGCTCCTTCATCCGCGCCAGCCTCTTTTCGTTGACCGCGCCCACGCGATACATGAGCACGGGCACTCCGGCGCGGGCATACTGGCTGAAATCCTCCCCCCCCATCGTGGGTTCGCTTTCCTCGACGTTCTCCTGCCCGAATTCCTTGATGAATAATGCCCGGATCCGCGCCGCCAGTTTCTCGTCGTTGAACACGGCCGGCGTCCCTTCCGAGACCTTGATTACCGGCGGCTCGGGGCAGCCGGCGGCCAGGCAGATCCCTTCTGCCTTGCGGCGAATGCCGGCGAGGATTTTTTCGCGGACTTCGTCGGAGTAGCTGCGGACGGTGAGCTGCATGACGCAGCGGTCGCTGATGATGTTGTGCTTGGTGCCGGCGTGAATCGAGCCGACGGTGACGACGGCCGGCTCGATCGGCTTCATCTCGCGGCTGACGATCGTTTGCAGGGCGAGCACGAGCTGCGCCGCAGTGACGATCGGATCGACGGTCGTGTTCGGCGCTGCGCCGTGCCCGCCGCGGCCGATGATCGTGATATCGACGCTATCGACGTTGGCCATCGACCAGCCGCCGCGAACGCCGACCTTGTGCGACGCGAGGTTCGAATCGTCGTGGAGGGCGATTGCCAGATCGGGCTTGGGGAATTTGGTAAACAACCCGTCCTCGAGCATTGCTTTCGCACCGCTCCCCCGTTCCTCGGCCGGTTGGCCGACGAACAGGATCGTCCC
>DATKDU010000130.1:0-28031 GCA_035512595.1 Pirellulaceae bacterium | reverse complement strand
GAGGAATCCGAAGAAGAAGGGCGTGCGGAGAACACGGGGCGCTTCCTGCTGTTCAACGCCACTCCCAGTTGGGCCGTCAGCGCGGTCGTCCACTTCGTGCTGTTCATCGTTCTGGCCTTGATGCAGGTGCCGGAGCGATCGCAGAACGACGTCACCACCATCAGCGCCCGCCCGCCGGAGGTGGTCGAGGAGATGGACGAGTTCAAGAGCGAGAAGATCGAGCTCGACGTGAACGACACGGTGGCGACTGACAGCAGTCAGGTCTTTGCCGCCCTCACCTCGGACGTCTCGGAGATCACCGAGACCCCGATCGTGGACGCGACGATGGATGCCGCTCCGATTTCGGTGGAGCTGAGCGAATTCGGCGAGGAAACGGCCCCCAAGAGCAGCCTGATGAAGCAGGTCGGCTCGTTCACCGGCTCGGGCGTGGACAGCCGCAGCACCGCCATGCGGGCCCAGTTGGCGGCGGCCTCCGGCGGCAACGAAGCCAGCGAAAAGGCGGTGGCCCGAGCGCTCGAATGGTTTGCCCGGCACCAGCTTCCCGACGGCGGGTGGAACTTCGATCATCGCCGCGGCGCGTGCAACGGCCGCTGTAGCGAGCCAGGGAGCCTGGCGGATTGCCGCACGGGTGCGACGGCGATGGCCCTGTTGCCCTTCCTGGGGGCGGGGCAGACGCACAAAGAAGGCAAGTACAAGGATGTCGTCAATCGCGGGCTGTACTTCCTGGCGTCGCAAATAAAGCGGACCAACCGCGGCGGCCTGTTGTGCGGCGACCTGGCTCAAGGGGGCGGCAGCATGTACTCGCACGGCCTGGCGGCCATCGTGCTCTGCGAAGCCTACGCGATGACGCAGGACAACGGCCTCCGCATCCCGGCGCAGCTTTCGCTCAATCACATCATGTATGCCCAGGATCCGGTCGGCGGCGGCTGGCGCTACGCGCCGCGCCAGCCAGGGGATACGTCGGTCGTCGGCTGGCAGCTCATGGCTCTCAAATCGGGGCACATGGCCTACCTGGAAGTCCATCCGCGGACGATCAAGGGAGCGACGAACTTTCTCGATTTGGTCCAGGCCGACAACGGAGCCAAGTACGGCTACGCCGATCCCGGCGGTGGCCAGGGGACGACCGCCATCGGCCTCTTGTGCCGCATGTACCTGGGCTGGAAGAAAGATCACCCGGCCCTCAAGCGGGGCGTGGAGCACCTCAGCGCCTGGGGTCCATCCCGCCCCAAGCAGGGGAGCAAGTCCACCAACATGTACTACAACTACTACGCCACGCAAGTGATGCGGCACTACGAGGGGGAGTTGTGGGACAAGTGGAACAAGGAGATGCGCGACTGGCTGGTGGAAAGCCAGGAAGCCAACGACAAGCAGCACAACTTCGGCAGTTGGCACTTTGCCGGCGATCACGGTGCCGACCGCGGCGGCCGCATCTACACCACGTCCCTGGCGACGATGATCCTCGAGGTGTATTACCGCCACATGCCGCTGTACGCCAAGCAAGCGGCAGAAGATGACTTCCCGCTGAAGTAGGCCAGCGCCGTAGCCGAACTCGTAACCGGCGAGCGGGGGGCGTAAGCCCCCTGATGATTCTGGCTTGGGGAGGACCCCATCAGGGGGCTTACGCCCCCCGCTCGCCAACGCGAGTGATCGTTCACGGCCTCGCCGTCACGGCCGGCGGCTGGTGCGCCGCGTCACTTTTGGGCGTTCTCTCGGCGAACCTCAGAAAGCCGCCGATCAAGACCATCAGCAAGGCCAGCGTCAAGTTGATGTTCATCCACAGCGGCGCTTGAGCCTGGAATTTCTTGGCCGTCGGGCTGCGCCCGGCAAGGAAGCTGGCGAACAGGAAGATCGGCAAAGCGAGCAGAAACTTGATGCCAGTCAGCATGCCGTACTGCCCCTTCGTCACCGCTCCGGGGAAATCGTAGTTCATCGGCACCAGGGCCATGTTGGCGATTCCGCTCACCAGCAGCAGGGCCGCGGCGAGCATCACGAACTTCGACCAGCGGCTGCGGACCTGCTCGTGAATGTTCTGGCGGGTATTCTCATCCAGCCCGGCGACGGTCGGGGCCAGCGCGAACCGCATGAAGATCGTCCCGCCCATCAGCGCGATCGCACCCAGGATGTGCATGTAGCGGAGGAGGAGCATCAGCCAAAACAGGGAGTCGTGCATGTCATGTCCAATCGAGGGGCCAAAAAATGGTAGGACCGTATCGTATCACTCGGCCAACTGCCGCGCTAGGGCCAGTGCCGCCTCGCAACTGGTGATTTTGCCCTCGAGCTGTGCATCGCGCACCGATTCCAGAATGACCTTGTACTTCGGCCCCGGCGGAATGCCGGCTCGCTTCAGGTCGTCGCCGTTGATCAGCGGCGGCGCGTCGAGCTGATCCGTCGGCAGCAGCAAGAGCTGCCGGCAGTGATCGACGGCCGCCGTCGTGCCGTCCAGGACCGCGGCCACCGCCTCGGCATATTCGAGCAGCTCGGCAATTCGGGGCGCGACGAGAATCCGCTGCAAGCGGGGCCAGGGAAGCGCCTCCGCGCTGCGGATCAGCGGTTCCTCGCGGAGCAGCTTCTGCACGCCGTCGGACTCTTCGTTCGACAGCGACAGTCCCCAGCAGATCTGCCGCGCCAACTCCAGCCGCGGCTCGTCGGGATGGCTCAAATCGCGGAGCACGGCCGCCAGCGCCACGCTGAACGTCGGCTCGCGCAAGCGGTCGAGGATCGCCAGCTTGTTTTCCCAAGTGTGCTGCGGGGCCTCTTCGGAAGCAGAAACTGCTTGTGAAGCAACCTCCGGCAGCACCACCTCCAACAGCCGCGCGCCGCGCAGCAGCTCCATGGCCCGCTTGCGATGCGGGTGAACGAGCATTCGCCTTAGCTCGCTGGCAATCCGCTCGACGCTGACCACCGTCAGTTCGTCGGCCTGCTGCTGAATGGCTGAGAGTGTCTCGGAATCGAGCGCGAAATCAAACGTCGCCGTGAATCGCACCGCCCGCAGCATCCGCAGCTTGTCCTCGGCAAACCGCTGCCGCGGATCGCCGATGGCCCGCACCAGCTTGTTCTCCAGGTCCTGCTGTCCGCCGACATAGTCGATGACTTTTTCCAAGAGCGGGTCGTAGAAAATGCCGTTGATCGTGAAATCGCGTCGTTTGGCGTCCTCCTCGGCATTGGTGAATGTCACGCCGCTGGGATGCCGGCCGTCGAGGTACTCTTCGTCGCGGCGAAAGGTCGCAACTTCGATGTGCCCGGCTTCTTTGGGACCGAGCACGCTGATTACCCCAAACGCCGCGCCGATGGGGAGCGTCCGTTTGTGACCAAAGACCTCGCGAATCTGTTCCGGACGGGCGCTGGTGGCGACGTCATAATCTTTGGGCTTCAGCCCCAGGAGCTGATCGCGAACGCAGCCGCCGGCCCACAGCGCTTCGTAGCCCTTGGCCCGCAGCCGGCCGACGACTTCGACGGCAAACTGACGCATCTGGGCGAAGTCGAGGACGGGTGACATGGTTTGCGAGCTGGGGGTCGGTACGTTACTCTGCACCGGAGGATTCTAGCGTCTTCCCCGGGGTTCGGCCTTACGATGAATGATTCGCCAGGTTTGCCGTTTGAAATTGACGTCCGCAGCGTCAAAAAACTAGTCGATGCCGGCGACGCACAGTTTCTGCTGCTCGACTGCCGCGAGCCGGGGGAGCACGCAACGGCGCAGATCGGCGGGGCGAAGCTGATCCCGATGAAGACGATTCCCGATCGCCTGGCGGAGCTTGAGCCGTTTCGCGACGGGCGGATCGTCGTTCATTGCCATCACGGCGGCCGCAGCGCCCGCGTGACGACGTGGCTGAGGCAGCAGGGCTTTGTGAACGTCCAGAACATGACCGGCGGCATTGACGCCTGGTCGCTGGAGATCGATCCGACAGTGCCGCGGTACAAGTAGGTCCCGTCTGCCGGACGGGACCTTTTGGTAGAGTCCAGGTTGCGCCCCCAACCAGGTCCCGCTCGGCAAGCGGGACCTACATTACCCGCTTGCTTCCCAGGGCCAATCTGCCCTAAACTTCACGAACCCGGAGGACCCCTTCTGCGTCTTCCCGGCAGTCTGCGGCTGTGGCGGAATTGGCAGACGCGCTAGATTCAGGTTCTAGTGGCCGAAAGGTCGTGGAGGTTCAAGTCCTCTCAGCCGCACTCATATTGTTCTCCAGCCGTCATTTCTGACGGCTTTTTCTTTGCGCTGGTCGCTTTTCGACGGCGCGACACGATCGAACTGGTGCGGCTGCTACAAAACGTCACAACTGATTTGTTTACAATGACTTATGTTCTTTCGCAGGCTCCTAGCCGCGTGAACCCGATGGGTGCTACGTTAGTCGGACTAATGTTCGGACTGTAAAAAATAACCAGTGATGATTGACGACAGGTTGGCGGGTAGTTACGTTACTCCGCTGGCCACGTGATATTGCCGTGGCAGATTATTGGGTTTGCTGATTTTGCCGCGGCGGGGGGATTGATTCGCCCGGCAACGATCGGATGCCCTGGGGATCGAGTGCCGCGGGCAATCCGCGGCCAGTCTTGGATTGCGCCGTATGAACGTCAAATCGCTCAAAGTCTTTTGCGACGTCGTCGCCCGCCGCAGCTTTTCGCGCGCCGCGGACGAGAACGGCATTTCGCAATCGGGAGCGAGCCAGATCGTCAACCATCTGGAGGAGCACCTGGGGGTCAAGCTGATCGACCGGACCAAGCGTCCCTTCGTGCTCACGCCGGAAGGGGAAGCGTACTACGAAGGGTCCCGCAAGCTGGTCCAGCGCTATTTCGCGCTGGAGGAAGAGGTCAAAACGCTGCACGAGGAGGTCTCCGGCCGGGTGAGCGTGGCGTCGATCTATTCGATCGGCCTGTCGCACATGAACCGGTTCGTGCAGAGTTTCTTGAAGCGGTTTCCCAAGGCCAACGTGCGGCTGCAGTACCAGCATCCGCGGCGCGTCTACGAGCTCGTGGAAAGCGATCAGGTCGATCTGGGGCTGGTGAGCTATCCCCGTTCGACGCGGACGATCAAGGCGACGGCGTGGCGCGAAGAGCCGATGGTCGCCGTCTGTTCGCGCGCGCATCCGCTATCCCGCAAGAGCGAAGCCTCTCTGGAAGACCTGCACGGGCTCGATCTGGTCGCTTTCGATCCGGACCTGGAGATTCGCGACGAGATCGACCGGGCGCTGGCCAGCCGCGGCGTTGAGACCCGAGTGGCGATGGAGTTCGATAACACCGAGACGATCAAGCGGGCGGTCGAGATCAATGCGGGCGTGGCATTGTTGCCGCGGCCGACCGTGGAGCGGGAAGTGCAGTCCGGAGCGCTCGTCGCCTTGCCGCTGTCGGGAGCCGGGCTGAATCGTCCGATCGGCATCATCCAGCGGCGCGGCAAAGACCAGGGACAGACCGCGAGCCGATTCCGGCAACTCCTCTTGCAATGGCAGACGCTGTCGGCGGATGATGCGTCCAGCGCACCGTTTGAAATCGCAGCCCTCGACGAACACGACGCCCCTCTTGGCGTCCCTCGCGATCAAACCGCCGCCGCTCAAGCGGCGGCTAACCATAACCCCGCAGGCCAGGATGGCCTAAGGGCGAGTGTCACGGCCGACTTCACCGACAAACCGGGCGCCACTTCCAGCGGCGTCTCGCGGGTCAAAGCGTAGATCTTCGCCGCGACCACAACGTGTGTGCTCGCGGCGGCCTGGGAGCCCTTTCCATGTCGATGCCGATGAACATCCCGCTGAAAAACGGGCTTCCGGAAAAACACGGGCTGTACGACCCGGCCTACGAGAAGGATAGCTGCGGCGTCGGCTTCATTGCCCACATCAAGGGGGTGCGGAGCCATAGCATCGTCCGCGATGCTTGCGAGGCGCTGCGCAACATGGATCACCGCGGCGCCTGCGGCTGCGAGAAGAACACGGGGGATGGCGCGGGAATTCTCACGGCCATTCCCGACGAGCTGATGCGCGCCGAGGCGAAGCGGCTGTTTGGCGCCGAACTGCCGGAAATTGGCCGCTATGCCGTCGCCCAGGTATTCCTCCCCCGCGATGCTGCCGAGCGGGAAGTTTGCAAAACAGTGTTGGAAAAATACGTCGTCAAGGAAGGTCAAAAGCTCCTCGGCTGGCGGGCCGTGCCGACCGATGCCAAGGCGGCCGACATCGGCAAGACCGCGCAAGCCGGTGAGCCGGTGATCGAGCAGCTCTTCATTGCCGCGGCCGACGATCTCGATCGGACCGCGTTCTGCCGCGAGCTGTTCTTGATCCGCAAGCAGGCGTATCACGAGATTCGTGTGTCGGACCTCAGGCAGCAGGACATGTACTACGTCTGCTCCTTCAGCTCGCGGGTGATCATCTACAAGGGGCAGCTCACGGCCATTCAACTCGTGCCGTATTACCCCGACCTGGCCGACCCGCGGTACACCAGCCACCTGGCGATGGTCCACTCGCGGTTTTCGACCAATACATTCCCGTCGTGGGAGCGCTCCCAGCCGATGCGCTTCATGTGCCACAACGGCGAGATCAACACGCTCCGCGGCAATGTCAACTGGATGCTGGCCCGCGAAGGGCTGATGAGATCGGACCTGTTCGGCGACGAGTTCAACAAGCTGCTGCCGGTCGTGGACCTGGCGACCAGCGATAGCGGCATGTTCGACAACGTGCTGGAACTGCTCCTGCTCGCCGGCCGCTCGCTTCCCGAGGCGGTCATGATGATGGTCCCCGAGGCATGGCAGAACCACGAGTCGATGCCGGAGAGCAAGCGGGCATTTTACGAATACCACTCCTGCCTCATGGAGCCGTGGGACGGACCGGCCAGCGTCGTCTTCACCGACGGGCGGTACATCGGGGCCGTGCTTGATCGCAACGGCCTGCGACCCAGCCGCTATTACCTGACGACCGACGATCGGGTGATCATGGCCAGCGAGGTGGGCGTGCTGCCGGTCGATCCGGCAATCGTCAAGGAGAAGGGGCGGCTCCAGCCCGGCCGCATGTTCCTCGTCGATTTTGAGCAGGGAAAGCTGATCCCCGACGACGAGTTGAAGAAGGAATATGCCTCGAAACGGCCATATAGCCAGTGGCTCAAAAATCAGCGGGTCGAGCTCAAGGATTTGCCGCTGGTCGAGCAGTCGCACGGCTTTGAGCCGGAGACGCTGCTGGCCCGCATGCAGGCGCTGGGTTACACGATCGAGACGATGCAGTTCATGCTGCTGCCGCTGGTGTATGAGAAGCGCGATCCGGTCGGCTCGATGGGGAACGACTCGTCGCTGGCCGTTTTGTCCGACCAGCCGCGAATGCTGTACGACTACTTCAAGCAGCTCTTCGCGCAGGTGACCAACCCGCCGATCGACTCGATCCGGGAAGAGGTCATCATGTCGCTGGAGTGCTACGTCGGTCCCGAGCGGAACCTGCTCGAATCGACCGAACAGCACTGCCACCGGCTGATGCTCCCCCACCCGATCCTGACGAACGAAGAACTGGCGGCACTCAAGCACGTCAACCATCGCGGCTGGAAGGCCCGCACAATCGACATCACCTTTGCCCGCAGCGAAGGGGAAGCAGGGCTCAAGCCGGCCCTCGCGCGCATCTGCCGCGAAGCGGAGCAGGCGATCAACGAGGGCTACCAGCTCGTCGTGCTGTCCGACGAGGCGCTCGGCGCGGGCCGCGTGCCGATCAGCGCCCTGCTCGCTTGCGGGGCGGTTCATCATCACTTGATCCGCAAAGCCAGGCGGACGCAGATCGGCATCATCGTCGAGACCGGCGAGGCCCGCGAGGTACACCATCACTCCCTGCTGGTCGGTTACGGCGCGGACGCGATCAATCCGTATCTGGCCTTTGAGGCATTATGGCAGGCGCAGCGCGACGGCTTGCTGCCGGCCGACTATAGCGACGACAAGATCGTCCACGCCTATCAGAAGGCGGTCGCCAAGGGGATGCTCAAGGTGATGAGCAAGATGGGGATTTCGACGCTCCAGTCCTACAAGGGGGCGCAGATTTTCGAGGCGGTCGGCCTGAACAGCGACGTCATCGACGAGTGCTTCGCCGGCACTGCCAGCCGCATCAAGGGGGTCAGCTTCGACGTGCTGGCCAAGGAGTCTCTGCGGCGTCACGAAATCGGCTATCCCAGCCGCGAAGATTCGCGGTTGCCGATCCTTCCCAACCCGGGCGAGTTCCACTGGCGGGCCGAAGGGGAGCGGCACATGTGGGACCCGCAGTCGATTGCCGATTTGCAAATGGCCGCGCGGGACAATAGCGGCGACGCGTACTGGCGGTTTTCCCAGCACTGCAATGAAGATGCGACGCGCAAGTGCGCCCTACGCGGCCTGCTCACGTTCAAAGAGGGACTTCGGCCGCCGGTGCCGCTCGCCGAAGTTGAGCCGGCCCAGGAGATCGTCAAGCGGTTTTGCACCGGGGCGATGAGCTTTGGGAGCATTTCGGCCGAAGCACACGAGACGCTCGCCGTGGCGATGAACCGCATCGGGGGAAAAAGCAACACGGGCGAAGGGGGCGAAGACCCCGAGCGGTTCAAGCCGCTGCCTAACGGCGACAGCAAGCGCTCGGCGATCAAGCAGGTGGCATCTGGCCGGTTCGGCGTGACGATCAACTACCTGGCGAATGCCGACGAGCTGCAGATCAAGATGGCGCAAGGGGCCAAGCCGGGCGAAGGTGGCGAGTTGCCGGGGCACAAGGTCGATGAGACGATCGCCCGCATTCGCTATTCAACGCCCGGCGTGGGGCTGATCAGCCCGCCGCCGCATCACGACATCTATTCGATCGAGGACCTGAAGCAGCTCATCCACGACCTGAAGAACAGCAATCCGTCGGCCCGCGTCAGCGTCAAGCTGGTCAGCGAAGTCGGCGTCGGCACGATTGCGGCCGGCGTCGCGAAGGCCCATGCGGATCACATCTTGATCTCCGGCGACACCGGCGGCACCGGCGCATCGCCGCTGACGAGCATCAAGCACGCCGGATTGCCGTGGGAGCTGGGCATCTCGGAGACCCACCAGACGTTGGTCCTCAACGATCTGCGGAGCCGGGTCGTCTTGCAGACCGACGGCCAGATCAAGACCGGCCGCGACGTGGTGATGGCCGCCATGCTCGGCGCGGAAGAGATGGGCTTCTCTACCGCGCCGCTCGTCTCGCTCGGCTGCATCATGATGCGAAAGTGCCACCTCAACACGTGCCCCGTCGGCATTGCCACGCAGGACCCGATTCTGCGGCAGAAATTCGCCGGCAGGCCCGAGCACGTGATCAATTATCTGTTCATGGTGGCCGAAGAAGCCCGGCAGATCATGGCCCAGCTCGGCTTCCGCAAGTTCACGGAGCTGATCGGCCGCGTCGATTGCCTGGAGACGAACGAGGCCATCAAGCACTGGAAAGCTCAAGGGGTCGATTTGACGCCGATCCTCACGCCGGCGGTCAAGCCGCACGACGACGTCGAGGTCTACAACACGATCAAGCAGGACCACGGCCTGGAGCGGGCGCTGGATGTCACGCTGATCAAGAAGGCCAAACGGGCGATCGACAAGCGCGAGAAGGTGCGGATCGAGGAACGGATTGTCAATACCAACCGTACCGTCGGCACGATGCTCAGCCACGAGATTGCAAAGCGGTGGGGGCAGGAACTTTTGCCTGACGGCACCATCCACATCAAGCTCACCGGGAGTGCCGGCCAGAGCTTCGGGGCATTCCTGGCCGAAGGGGTGACGCTGGAGCTGGAAGGGGACGCCAATGACTACGTCGGCAAAGGGCTTTCCGGCGGCCGCGTGATCATCTATCCGCCGAAGCAGGCGACGTTCAAGCCCGAGGACAACATCCTGGTGGGCAACGTCGTGCTGTACGGCGCCACGAGCGGCCAGGCGTTTTTCCGCGGGCGGGCGGCCGAGCGATTCTGCGTCCGCAATAGCGGGGCGCATGCCGTCATCGAGGGGTGCGGCGACCACGGCTGCGAGTACATGACCGGCGGCCGGGCGGTGATTCTAGGCGCCACCGGGCGGAATTTTGCCGCGGGGATGAGCGGCGGAATCGCCTACGTCTTCGATCCGCAGCAGGATTTTCTGACCCGCTGCAACCTGGGGACCGTGGAGTTGGAACGGGTCGAAGCGCCGGACGACGTGGCGGAGCTGCTCGAGCTGATCGAGCTGCACCAGAAATACACCGGCTCGACCGTAGCCGACCAGGTCCTCCAGCAGTGGCCGGAGATCCTGGGACAGTTCGTGAAGGTGATGCCGACCGACTACAAGCGCGTGCTGGCCGAGCGGGCCCGGCACGACGAGGAGATGGAAGCGGGAGTCCACGGCGTGGCGGGGGCGTAGGGTAGTGGAATACTAACCCGAAGCGCAAGCGAGGGATGATCATCGGCGAGTCCCTCGCTTGCGCTTCGGGTTAGTGTGATCGAACTTGGAGTAGGGTGATGGGTAAGCCAACTGGATTCAAAGAGTATCCCCGCAAGGTGGTCCCGTACCGCGAGCCGCTCTTGCGCATCGAGGACTTCGGCGAGATCTTCACCGAGCCGCCCGAAGAGCATCTCAAGATGCAAGGGGCGCGGTGCATGGACTGCGGCGTGCCGTTCTGCCAGAGCGCCACCGGCTGCCCGATCGACAACCTGATCCCCGAGTGGAACGACCTGGTCTATCGCGGCCGCTGGCGCGAGGCCCTCGACCGGCTGCACAAGACCAACAACTTTCCCGAGTTCACCGGCCGCACCTGTCCCGCCCCCTGCGAAGGGGCCTGCGTCCTGGGGATCACCGATCCGCCCGTCACCATCAAGAATATCGAAAACGCCATCATCGACCGCGGCTTTGCCGAAGGGTGGGTCAAACCCGAGCCGCCGCCGGTCCGCACCGGGAAAAAGATCGCCGTCATCGGCAGCGGGCCGTCGGGCCTGGCCGCCGCCGCTCAGCTCAACAAGGCGGGCCATTGGGTCACCGTCTACGAGCGGGCGGACCGCATCGGCGGCCTGCTCATGTACGGCATTCCCAACATGAAGCTCGACAAAGGGGTCGTTGAGCGGCGGATCAATCTCTTGCGCGAAGAAGGAATCAAGTTCGTCACCAATGCCGACGTTGGAGCTAAGGACTCGCCCAGCTTCGTCGATCCGAAAAAGCTGCACGCCGAGCACGATGCCGTCCTGCTCTGCACCGGCGCGACCAGGCCGAACGACTTGACCATCCCGGGCCGGGGATTGGCGGGAATCTACTTCGCGATGCAGTTCCTGACCGCCAACACCAAGAGCCTGCTCGACAGCAAGCTGGCCGACGGGAAATACATCAGCGCCAAGGACAAGGACGTGATCGTCATCGGCGGCGGCG
The DNA here is from genome assembly GCA_035512595.1 of Pirellulaceae bacterium. GTDB lineage: Bacteria > Planctomycetota > Planctomycetia > Pirellulales > Pirellulaceae > DATKDU01. The sequence goes on along the minus strand of DATKDU010000130.1, from coordinate 16,729 downwards.
ACACGGGGACCGATTGCATCGGCACGTCGATCCGCCACGGCTGCCGGAGCCTCGTGAACTTTGAGCTGCTCCCCAAGCCGCCGGATGAGCGGGCCGCCGACAACCCGTGGCCGCAGTGGCCGAAGATCTACCGCACCGACTACGGCCACGCCGAGATCAAGGCCAAGTTCGGCGAAGACCCCCGCACCTACTGCGTGATGAGCAAGGAATTCGTCGGCGAGGACAACGGCACCGTCGCCGGCATTCGCACGGTTCAGGTCGAGTGGACCAAGGACGAAGCCGGCAAATGGAAGCTGAGCGAGCTGGCCGGCACCGACAAGTTCTGGCCGGCCGACCTGGTCCTGCTCGCCATGGGCTTCAAAGGCCCCGAGCAGTACGTCTCCGAGATGCTCGGCATTGCCGTTGACCCGCGGACCAACTACCAAGCGCAACATGGAAAATTCGCCACCAGCGTCCCCAAGGTCTTTGCCGCCGGCGACTGCCGCCGCGGCCAGTCGCTGGTCGTATGGGCGATCAACGAAGGGCGTGCCGCGGCGCGGGCCGTGGACGAGTTCTTGATGGGATCGAGCAATTTGCCAGCGCCAGGGATGGCGTAAACTCAGTCCAAAGTCCTGAGTCCAAGGTCCAAAGTCGCGAGGAATTGGGATGACCAAGAGGCGCTTTCCGGGACTGGCCAAGTGCCTCCAAATGATGCGCGACCGCGACCCTCAGGTCCAAGAGGATGGATTTCACTGGCTGCGCCCACAAGCGTCGAAGCATGTGCTGGAGCTGATCGCAGAATTTGAGCGTGAGTCCGACTCTGGTCTTCGATGCTGGCTCTTGGAATTGATCGGCGAGGCTTGCGACCCTCGCGCCATGGGGGTCCTAACGCAGCAACTGCACTCGCGTGACGAGTCAATGCGCACTTGGGCAATGATCGGGCTGAAAAAGATGAGTACCAAAGAGGCCCGTAAGGCGCTGTACGACGCTGGACAACGTGAATAGATTAGCTTGTCAGCCGTCGATGAGTTCGTGATGGGCTATAGCGATCTGCCGGTGCCGGGGATGGCATGAGGCACGCGCTCGTCCAGTCGCAAGCGTCTTTTGGCCATGTATCCTTACAGTTCCAGAATTGGCTTTAGCAACTCGCGTGAACAACCGCACGTCGTTGTCGTCGAGCCATGGGCTGAGGACTTCACGCTTTTGCCGGGCGAGGATCTAGAGATCGTCGCATTTGGAGACACGCCCGTCCCCTGGTTCCAAGTGGTAGAGTGGGACGGTACGTCGCAGGTTTACTGCGAAAATACTGCTGACTTTAAAGTGCTGCAGTCCGGAATTGAGTTAAAGTGCGGCCATAATCGTCAGGAGCAAAGGCTCGCGTAAGGTGAGACTTCGGAAAGCGCGTTTGCACGGCTATAATTGCAAAGGAAGCTTTACGATGAAATACAAGATCGCCATCCACCGCGACCCCGAAGGCGTCAGTATCTCTGTCCCCGCACTGCCGGGCTGCTGGTCGGAAGGGGATACCGAGCAGGAAGCGCTGGAAAACATCAAGGACGCGATTCGCGACTACCTCGCAGCACTCGAAGACCGTTTTCAGGATGCCGAAGTTGGCGAGGTCGAGGTGCAGGTGTAGCTGTGCCGAGAATCCCAGGTGTCAATCATCTGGATGCCGTCCGCGCCCTGGAGAAGGCCGGCTTTCGCATCATCCGCCAAGGCAAGCACATCGTGATGAGCGACGGCAATCGCCAGGTCACCATTCCGCGACACAATCCTATCAAGGCGTGCCACCTGATTGGCATGGGGTGGAGCTTTTCTTCGATTGCGAGCTGATCCGTCACGATGGCCAAGCGACCGCGATCGATCCCGGCCAGATCGATGCGCTGTGGCTGACGCCGGCCGAACTGTGTCAGCGCTGCTTTTATCCGACAGCGCTTCTGGATCCCCTGGAGCGCGGCGACCCTTTGGCTATCCAGGCGTGGTTTTAGCAAGTCCGTCCGGACTTTTTGTCGCGAACCCCAGTGACAATTCGTCGCGTTTGGGCGACTTTCGGGCCATTTCGCCGGTTGTGAAGTGGTTCCAGATTAGCGCCCAGGCCACCTCCGCACCGCCGCAGCGGGGAAAGGGACGCAAACTTTGACGGCGATTGGGCCTTCAGAATCGATCGGCGCGCCGCTTGCTATTGGGCCGAATTCGAGGTTTTACCAGCCTCACACGGAACAGAACTGGTCACTTTTTTTCTTGGAGGAAGCACAATGGTTCGCAACAAGCGTCTTCACCGCTTCTTGACTGGCGAGCAACTCGAAAGCCGTGCAATGCTCGCCGGCAACGTCACCGCGTCGGTCAGCGGCGGCGTATTGGTTTTGCGGGGGGATGGGGCCGACAACGACATCACCATCACCCAGGTGGACTCCGATACGTACACCGTGGCAGGTTTGGATACCTCGGTCAACGGCGACTTGTTGCCGGCGGATTTCAGTGGAGTCACCAAAGGCTTCAACATCGATCTCCGCGGCGGCAATGACATCCTTTCGATCGAAGCCCTCGAGGCGGTCTCCGGAAATGCGATCATTCACATGAGCGCCGGGGACGACTCCGTTTCGCTGGCCGCCTCCCTGACGGGGAACGTCATCATCGACACCGGCACCGGAAACGACACCGTCCTAATCGCCGGCATCGAGGTGGGGAATGCTCTGAAGGTAAATACGGGTGCCGGCGACGACTCGGTGGAGATCAGCGACACGCTGGTCGGCGGCCACATGCACATCGTCACGGGCAACGGCGCAGACCTTGTCACCGTATCGGGGACGAGCGCCAACAGCGCCTTCATCAATAGCGGCAACGGCAACGACGAAGTGACTCTGACCTCGTCCGCCACTGTTGGCGCAACGACCTTGCTGACCGGCGGCGGCAACGATCTGGTCACGGTGGAGATCTACGATGCATCCGCCCTGGTCGTCAACGCGGGCGCGGGGGCCAACGACGTGCTGGTGACCGACGTGATTACCGACCACGCGGTGACGGTGGTCGCCGGCTCGGGGAGCGATCTCATCGAAGTTTCGCTCATCGAGGCTTCTGCGCTGGTCGTCAATGCGGGCAACGGGGCCAACGAAGTCACCGTGGGCGACGTCACGGTGGATGGCAACGTGGTGGTGAATGCCGGCTCAGGCAACGACCTGATGACCGTCTCGGCCATTGCGGCCAAGAGCGTGATCGTCAACGCCGGGTCCGGCCATGACGACGTGTTGATTTCCGGGCTCGACCTGCGCCATGACCTGGTGACGAACCTCGGCGCTGGAAACGACCTGCTGGAAGTCTCCGAGGTGTTTGTCGATGGCGTGCTCGTCATCATCGGCGGAGCGGGCAACGACGAGATCCTCGTGACCGGGGCGGAGGTCGGCATCAACGCGGTAATCAACGCGGGGACCGGCCACGACCTGGTCACGCTGGAATCGGTGGCCGTCGTGGACGACCTGTTCGCCATCCTGGGATCGGGGGACGACGACCTGGCCATCGGCGGCAGCTCCGCGGATCGAGCGTTCCTCATCGGCGGTGCCGGTAACGACACCTACCTGGACAACGGCGGGAACAGCTTCGGATCTGTGCACAAGTCAAGCATCTCTGACGTGTAACGCATGGACGAAAACACCCTTTCGCGGGGGTGGTCCGAAGTTTGACCTGCCGCTCGAAGACGGGCCGGCGCTGTTGGCCGGCCCGTTTTCTTTTTCTTGATCGCTCGCGCCGCATCAGCCTCCGGCCGCCCCCAGCCGCAACTGCTGCCACAGGCTGCGCAGCGGCTCGACGTTGGGACTGCGAACCGACGTCTGGGCATAAGCGAGCTGGCCGTAGAGCTCGGCCAGGAAGCGAACCTCGCGGGCCAGCGGCTGATGGACCGCGCCGAGCTGGCGGGCGTATTCGTGGGCCGTCTGCCCCGCGGCGCGCGGCGCGTCGTGCTCCCGCCCCCACGCTTCCAGCGCCTCGAACGTGTAGCGAACGAGCTCCGCCAAGGTCGCTTGCCCGGCCATCCCGCTGGAAAACGGATCGGCATAACTCGAAAAGGGACGCGGCGGAGCTGCCGCGGGAACCGGGTCCGCCGCGGCGGCGGGCTGTGGGCCGCCAAACCACAGTGCCCACAGCGCCCGCAGCTCCGCCAGCAGCTTCTTCCACGCGGCCACGATCTGCGCGCGATAGAGGACCGCCAGCGCGATCAGCGCCAGGATGAGCAGGACGTAGAAAATCCACTGGATGATCTGCCCCAGCGTGGGGCTGATCTGCGACAGCCACTGGGTGATCCGCGATGGGGACGAAGGGGGTGGACGGGACGAAGCGGAATCGGAGGATGACGAGTCGCTGTCCTGCGATTCCGTTTGTGAGTCTTCCTGCGACGATTGACTGTCGGACTGGCTGTCCTGCTGGGATGATTGCTGCTGCGACTTGTCACCCGACGAATTGCTCTCGGATTTCGATTTTGAGCCCGATTGTTTGCCCTCAGATTTCGCGTCGCTTTTGTCTCCGGTTTTGCTGTCCTCCTTCTCGCCGTCGCTCCCCGTTTCCATGTTCTTGGAGCCGTCGCTGCTCTTGTCCTTGCCCGTCCCTTTGCCGCCGGATGACTTGCCCCCCTGGGACTTGTCGCCGCCTGATGATTTTTCGCCGTCCCCTTGGCCTCCCTCTTTAGAACCCTTCCCTTGGCCCGAAGATTCGCTCTTGGACTCGCCGTTTTTGCTCGACTGCGCCTGGTCCGACTTCTGTCCGCCGTCGCCGCTGGCGGGGGTCTGTTTCGTTTCCCCCGGCTGCTTGGCTCCGTCCTTGCCCCAGCCCCACCGCGAAGGATCGAGAGGCTTGGACTTGAACATGTCGAGCTGCGACACCGAATACTCGGCACTCGGCCGGGGCAATAGCCAGACCAGGAGCAGCACGGCCACGATCATCGTGGCACCGACCCCCAGCCAAGTCGCGGCCATCTCGGTCGGCATTTGCAGATTCCGCTGCCGCAGGTAGCGCCGCAGTCCGAGAAAGCTCGTATTGAGCAACAATCCCAGGCCGCAGGCGACGTACACGACCAGCAGCCAGAAGGCTTGACGCCGCAGTTCGATTTCGTCCCCAGGAATGAACCACTGGCCGATGCCGAACAGGGGCAAGGCGGCGACGGAGAAGTAGACAATCCACACCCCCGGCGTATGGGGCCGCTTATCGGGCTGGAAGCGGGACTTGACCCATTCGATCAGCTTCGCCTCGCCGGAAAGCGGCGCCTCGGAGGGAGCAGCCGGCTGGCTGACTGCATCGTCGTCCGCTTCGCGGACAACGGGCGGCGAAGGCGGCGGCTCGATTTCTCGCGCCGCGCGGTCCCAGCCCATCGCCTGGAGCAGCCCCTGCTTCGAGGAATCCTGCGTGTCGTCGATCAGCGTGCAGTCCCGCGTCAGCTTGTGGGCGCTGAACCAGATGATCCCTTCCAGCATCAGGTTAATGAGCGGGCTGATCGCGGCCAGTGGACCGTTGACCTTCACCAACGTCACGTAGGCCACCGCCACCACCGCCGCCAGCGGAAAAGCAAACAGGGCGGCATACGCAGCTCCTTGTTCCATGGAGAGCCGCGTCACCGACACGCACCCCATGATGAACATCGCGTGGACCAAGAGCAGCCGCCAGGTGTAATCTCCTTGATAGAAGACGATGGTGAGAAACCACAGCAAGCTGCCGACCATGAACATCACGAGCGCCGGGCTGATCCCGACGACCATGTAGTCAGCGAGCGTTTGAGGAGCGCGGCGGGGCATGTTTAAGGGGCTTGGAACCAACTCGAGGACCGAACTTCATTCTAAGCAGGCCACCCACTTCCAATACAGTCACCAGCGTTACGAGCAAGCCGGCAAGCGCCACTGCCAGCCTCGTGAGCAGTCGTGTGAACCAGTCGCCGTGGCCCCACACGTCGCCGTATTCGATCACGCAGAGACCAGCTACAACGGCAGGAGTGGCAACGACGCCGACGCGAATCATCCACATGAACAGCGGTGCTATCTCGGGCACGACGGTCGCGCCGTCCACGTCGATACGGCTGGGCCGCCGGATCAAGCTCGACACCAGGTGGATCTCCACACGATGTGGTTCCCCCTCGCCAACATCCAAGTGAATCGGCGGCGGATCGAAGAAATACCGAAAGGCGCGTACGATCTGTCCGTCAAGCAATACCAGGGTTCTGGATGTCAACCAATCAAGCCGGATGGTCACTTCGTGCCGTTCCTGAATGCCGACACGCAGCGTCGTGCCGACGCTGCGCCAAGTGAAGTGATGCGTGACCTCACTGGGCGTGAGTGGCGGCGGCTCATACGGATTGACAGATTCTGAATGCATGGCAGTGGTGCATTCTACCCGCCTGACGACTACTTCGGAAAAAAGTAGATGATCGCCAGCGCCCCAAACACGATCAGGATCACCAGCCAGGCATCGGGTTCGATGATATGAATCCGCGACTCGACGCGGTAGAGCTGCCCCATGATCACTACCAGCGTCGCCAGGATGACCGCCATGCAGGTGATGACGTGCCCTTCCGAGACACTGGCCAGCAGCGGCTCGGGGTGCAGGAAATCGAGCGGCACTAACAGAAGCATGTTGAAGGCGTTGCTGCCAAACACATTCCCAATCGCCAGGTCGAGCGCCCCCATCCGCAACGCGGCAATCGACGAGACCAGCTCCGGCAGCGACGTGCTCAGGGCGACCAGCGTCGTCCCCACAAACGTCTTGCCCAGGCCGCTCTCGTCGGCAATCACGCCGGCCGCGTGGGCCAGAAATGGCCCAGCCACAAAGATCACCCCAGCACAAACGGCAAAGCCGGCAAACGCCTTGCCGAGCGTCATTCCGGCCGGCACGGGAAGCTCGTGCAGCGGATGCTCGTGTGTGCCGTGGGCGGCGATTCGCTGGTCGAGATACACGAGCCGCACCCCCAGGGCATAGGCGATCGCTATCACGATGATGACCGGACTGACGCCGAAGATCGCGTACTCCGCCAGCGCCTTGCCGGTCAACAGACCCACGCCGACGAGTGCCGTCAAAGCCGCGCTGAGCGATCCCGACAAGGCGTGTGCCGCCGCCTGCTTGGAGAGCATCTTGCCGCGCGAATAGGTGGACAGGTCGAGCATCGCCAGGATCAGCAGGTTCATGAGACTGCTGCCGAACAAATCCCCCACCGCCAGGTCGGCCATCCCCATCCGGATCGCCGCGATGTCCACCGTCAACTCGGGCAGCGAGGTCGCGCCGGCTAAGAGCACGCTTCCCACCAACAGGCGGCCGAGCTTGGTCAGCTCCGCAATCGCGTCGGCAAAGCGGGTCAAGTAAGTGCCGGCGACGATGATCGCCAAGGCGCAGACCAGAAACTGCAGAGAAGCAGTTGCGAGTCCCACAGCGACTCCTTTCGCAAAAAACTCGCTGGCCGCAGCCGGCGGACGTGATCAGTGGTAAAGGAACAGCGGAATTCTCGATTCCCGTAAAATCGCTTTCGTCACCGAGCCGAACATGAACTCTCGCAGCCGCGGCTGGCCGTAGGCCCCCATCACAATCAGCCCCGCATTCAGGCGGGAGGCCGTTTCCAGAATCTGACGGGCCGGATGGTTTCCCGCCTCAAGGTGCGCGTTGACGCGCAGGTCGTGGGCGTGCAGGAACTCGATCCCCCGCTGGGCGATGGGCGCGGCGTCGTCGGCGATGGTGAGCAGGTGGATTTCCCGCTCGGCGGCCAGACCGCTGGCGACAAAGAGCTGCAAGGTCTTGGCCGACTGCAGAGAACCGTCGTAGGCGACCAGTACGGCATTGCCCCCCGCCGGATCCTGCGGCACGCACAGGATCGGCCGCGCCGCCTGGTACAGGACGGCCCGCGCCGTGCCGCTGGTCTGCTCGAAATCCTCGTCGGGCGCGCACCGCTTGCCCACGACGATCAGGTCGGTGCGCTGCGACTCCGCGACGAGCACTTCGGCCGGGTTCCCGTCGAGCTGCATCGTCCGCGAGGTCACGCCGGCCGCCGTCGCTTGCTGCGTGAATTCCACCAGCGACTGACTTAGCGCCTGCCGCGCGGCGGTCAGAACGGCCTCGTCTCGCTGGTACTTGTACGCCCCGGCACTCAGCGGCACCGACTCGAGCGGGCAGAGGCTGGAAACATCGACCACGGCCACGCCCAGCAGCGAAGCCCTGTGCTTCTTTGCCAGCTCGAGGGCATAGGCTGCGGCGGACTGGCTGCACCGCGTGCCGCTGATGCCTATCAGAATGCTCCGGACCATCGTTTGAAATCTCCTCGGCGAATACGGATCCAATGCCAGTTGGCATTGTAGCGAACGGCGCTTCGCGCGGGGCTTCACCGCAGAACATATTGCCGGCAGATTTCCACGATCGACGCCTCGTCCCGCAAGTGGCGCGTCTCGATCCGCTCCGCCTGAAAGAAGCCGGCGGCGCGGGCGTATTCGTAGTCGTCGTGGAAGTTGAGCAAGACGGTCACCGCCAGGCCCCGCCGGCGCAAGTTCGCCAGGGCGATGGCGCCGATCTCGTCCCCGCGCGGCAGGATGGCAATCACCGTCGCATCCCGCGGCATTCGCGCGGCGGCTTCCTCGATGAGTGCCGGCAGGGGCAGGCCGTCGGTCAATTCCATGCGGGCCAGGGTCTCGAGGATCGAGCGGAATTGCTCCGGGCCGCGGCGCGTCTCGACAAACAGCGGCCGCAGCCGGTCGCTTTGGCCCTGCATGGCGGCGGCCTGCCGGGCGGCATCGCGCGAGCGGTAGTCGTGGGCCCAGCCTTCGGTGCGAATCCGGTCCGCCGCATCGCGGCCGTTGGTCACCAGGCCGATCTGCTGCCCCATCAAGTAGACGGCATTGGCAATCGACGCGGCGGCCGTAATGGCCAACTCGCTGCGATACGGCTCGTCGCGCCTGGGATGTGAATCGCGGTGAAAATCCATCAGGATCGTCGCGCCGGCGACGGTCGAGGGCTCGTAGACCTTGCTGTGCAATGCGCCGGTGCGGGCCGTCGCCCGCCAGTGGATGCGGTTGAGCGAATCGCCGCGCTCGTAGGCCCGCACGCCGGCAATCCGCGTCGGGTCTTCGTACAGCCGGTAGGTCATCCGCACTTCGCCGATCGGCCGCTTGCTCGACAGTTCGTAGCCCGACAGTGGAATCACCTTGGGCAGCACCATCAAAAAGCTCGGATCGGCGGCGACGCGAAACCGGCGGTGCAGGCCGAACAGATCGCCCGTCTCGAGCACGACTGGGCCGAGCTGGTAATAGCCCCGGCGATTGCACGTGAGCTGGTAGCGGAGCTGCTTCTTCGCGCCGGGGGCGAGCATCGAAAGCTGCACGCGGCGTCCCGTCACTTGCAGGCTCGGAGGGTCGAACATGATCGCCTCCCGCGGCAACAAATCCTCCAGCAGCACCCAGCCGACCGGCAGCTTCCCCTGGTTCTCGATCGTGACCACGACCGCCACGCTGTCGCCGACGCTCGCCTCGAGCCGATTGCACTCGCGGCTCGCCGACAGTTCCTCCGCCCAGCGGCGAGTCACGTAGCGGCTGATCAGGATGATCGCCAAAAGCGCGTACATGGCATACGCCAGGAGGCTCGTCCCAGTGAGCAGCGCCAAGACGAGAATCACCACGGCTGCCGCGATCCAGATCATGTCGCCGTCTCGCGCTGCCGCGCCTCGATCGTCGGCACGGCAATCTCCGCCACGATATCGTCCACCACGGCGGCGGCAGTCACCTTCCGAAGGCGGCTCTCGGGGCGAAGGATCATTCGGTGGGTGAGGACCGGGCCGGAGACGCGTTTGACGTCGTCGGGCAGGACGTAGCTGCGTCCGCGCAGCGCCGCCATCGCCTGCGACGTGCGAAACAGGGCGATCGACGCGCGGGGACTGCCGCCGAGGGCGACGTCGTCGTGCTGCCGCGTGTCGTGAACGATCTGCATCAGGTACCGCCGCACCTTGTCGTCCACGTAAACCTCGCGAACCGCTTCCTGGCAGGCGATCAGCTCGTCGGCACTGACGACCGACTCGAGGTCGTCGATCGGATGGGAGTGCTGCAGGAGCGCGAGCATCTCCAGCTCTTCTTCCAGCGACGGATAGCCGAGGCTGAAGCGCATCAGAAACCGGTCGAGTTGTGCTTCGGGGAGCGGAAAGGTCCCTTCGTGATCGATTGGGTTCTGCGTGGCGATTACCAGAAACGGAGGTCCCAGCTTGTGGGTCACGCCATCCACCGTCACGCGGCTTTCGGCCATCGCTTCCAGGAGTGCCGCCTGCGTGCGCGGGGTCGTGCGGTTGATTTCATCCGCCAGCAAGACCTGGGCAAAGACCGGTCCGGGGCGGAATTCAAACTCGGCCGACTTTTGATTGAAGATCGAGACCCCCGTGACATCGCTGGGCAACAGGTCGGGGGTGCATTGAATCCGCTTGAACGAGCAGCCGACGCTGCGGGCCAAAGCTCGGGCGAGCATCGTCTTGGCGACGCCGGGAACGTCTTCCAGCAGCATGTGCCCATCGCACAGCCACGAGACGAGCGAGAGGAGGATCTGCTGCCGCTTGCCGACGATCGCCTTTTCGACGTTGGCGATGATCTTTTTGGCTGTGTTGTTGACGTCGGCCACAGAGATCCTCAAACGTAGGACAGGTTTTCAACCTGTCCTGAACGAAACACGCAGGACAAGTTGAAAACCTGTCCTACGAGATTACTCCGCAATCTTGTGTACCAGCGTGACGCTCTCCTTGCCCGCCCCCGCAATCTTCACCGGCACTGTGTAAACCACGGAGCCGGTCTTGCAGACGCCGTCGTCCCCCTCCTGACAGTAATAGTAATTGAGCGACACGGTCAATTCATCCGTTCCATTGCCGGCTACGGGAATCGCCACCTCAAACTGGGCCACCGGCTTGTCGAGCTTCCGCTTGCCGAGCTTCGTCCGATCGACGGGGCCATTTCCCTGGGCCGCATCGACCCAATACGACATCGGAGCCAGCGGGTTGATCTTCCAGCCGGCGGGAACTTCCAGCGAAACCTCGAGCTTGATCTGTGCATCGATGGGCTTGAGCGTTGCCAGGGCGACCTTCTCCTGGATGGCCCCCTTGAAGGTGGGCTTGGTGTCGGCCTTGGGGGCAGCGGGGGGAGTCAAACCGGCGATGTTCAGCGTCGCCACCTTCTTCGTCGCCAGATCGATCGTCCGAATCAGGTGGTTGTTCGTATCGGCGACGTACAGCTTCCCCTTGGCATAGCTGATGCCCGCCGGTTCATCGAACGTACCGGCCTCGTCGTCGCTCCCCGCGCTGCCATTGCCAGCCAGGGTCTTGGTGTGGCCGGTCTTTGCATCCACCATCTTGACCTTGTTGTTGTAGGTGTCTACCACGTAGATCTGCCCGTCTGCGTAAGCCACTCCCAGGCAGTGCTGAAGCTTGGCCTTTTCCGGCGGACCGTCGGCATCGCCAAACGTGAACAACCGGGCAAAGGGCAACCCCGCCGTCCCGAGCACCGTCTTCACCTCCTGCGTCGCGTCAAACGGCACCGCCCGGATCGAGCTCCCCTCGCTGTCGGCGACGTACAGCCACGTCCCATCGGAAGTTAATCCGCTCGGCTGAGCGAACGAGGAATACCCCTGGGCGTAGGGTTGGCGGGGGAGCAGCGGACCATCAACGATGTCTTCCCGCCCATTGCCGGCGTAGGGGCCGATTTCCGACTCATCGAGCGTCATCTTCCAGATCTGGTGCGGCCCCGCCATGGCGATGTACAGGTCGCCGTCGTGAACCCACAGGTCCCACGGGCTGTTGATGGCCGTCGTCTCCGGCTTGCCGACGAAGCGCGCCGGGACGTCGTCATCCAGGCCGAACTCATTGAGCCCCGGCCACGGATGGCGACCCTGAACGCCAATGCCGGCAATTGTCGAAACCTTCTTGGCCTTCAGATCGACCTTGCGCAGCAGGTGGTTCTCCGTGTCGGCGACATAAAGCGTCTCTTTCAGAAGCGCCATCCCCTGGGGATGGTCGAAGGTCGCCGTCTGGTAGTCGCCGTCGGCCCGGCCCATCTTGCCGCTGCCGATGATTTCCAGCAGCTTGCCCTCCAGCGTGGTAATGACGATCCGGTTGTGATTGCTGTCGCTGATGAACAGGCGACTACCCGTTTCATCCGCCAGGAGCTTGCCTGGGAAACGGAGTGGCGTCTTGGCCTGCGACTCCGACGCCAGCTCCAGCGGAAACGGCTTCTCGTCGAGCAATTTCTGGCTGCGGTAGTAAGGAATGGCCGCTTTGAGGACTTCATCCACTTCGGGCGCCTTGAACTCGCCGCTGCGACCCCAAACCGCTTTTCCTTCGGGATCGATCAAAAGAATCGTCGGCCAACTGCTGATGCCGAGCGTGTCCCACATGACATGATCGGCATCGTTGACGACAGGGTGCTCGATCTCGTGGCGGAGGACGGCCGACAGGATATTCTCGGTGATCTTCTCGTTCTCAAACTTGGCCGAATGGACGCCGATCACCACCAGTTCGTTGGGATATTTCTTCTCGAGCTTTTTCAGTTCGGGAAGGATGTGCAAACAGTTGATGCAGCAGAAGGTCCAGAAGTCGAGGATGACGAATTTCCCCTTGAGCTTGCCCATCGTCAGGGGCTTGGAGTTGATCCAGTCCAAGTCCTTGGGGAAGTCGGGCATGTCGTACCGCTTTTGGAAGGGATTGGCCGGCTTGAGGGGTCCGGCCACCGGGGGCTCGGCAGCCTGGCGGACCTTCGGGGGAGCCACGACGTTGGAGCGGTCATCCTCGGGGTCTGACGCTTCCTTAGGTTCGGCGGGGCTGGCTTCCTTGGCAGGGGCGGGCTTGGAGCCGGCATCGTCGCCGCTGGCCTTCGTGGCGGCAGCTTCCTTGGCGGCTGGCGCTGCTCCGCCACTGGAGTCCTCGTCCGCAGCAGCGGGCTCCGTCACCTGGGCAACCGCCACGGCCGATCCCCCTTCATACCGCTGGCAGCCGGCAAAAGCGGCCAAACCCAAACCCAAACCCAAACCAATACTAAGACGAAAACGAAAACTCCCCGCAGCGAGCATCAATGCCCAAACACCAGGCCAGCGCAGAGCAAACATCATGATTGCAGTCTCCAAGGTCAAGCTAGCGGCGGACTTCCGCCGACCCCGGTCATGGTACAACAGGCTGCCGAGAAAGGAAACAAGAATCCGCCCCGGGCCAGGGGGCGCAGGGTGGGACAAGCTGGCTCCGCCAGCGCCGGCCCACCAGAATTCGGCGTCTATCCCGGTGGGCCGGCGCTCGCCTTGGCGAGTTGCTTCCGCCCCACGCCCCACGCCTGACGCAAACTCAAATACATTCCCCATTTGCGGTATCTTTCCCAGCTTCCACATAGCTCGAAAAGTTTTGCAGCCGCCGCGTGCTTCCGCCGAATTAGTTAGGAATGCGGATCGCGGGGAGCCAGGAACAGGCCTTCCCGTTGCTAGGCCGCCAATGGCCGCAGACTTAGAATGGCAGGTCGGGCTGCTAGCGGCTACTTAAGGGACAAGACGTAAAGTCGGAGGGGGAGGTTTCTTCATGGTCAGGCACCTGGTGATGGCGCTGGTCGGCTTGCTGTTGGCGGCCGACGGCGCATCGGCCAAGGAATGGGCCCAGAAGATGTTCAAGACGATGCGCCACGACTTCGGGCACGTGGCCCACGGCTCCCAGCGCTCGTTCGCCTTCGAGGTCACCAACCTCTACGAAGAGGACGTCCACATTGCCGACGTCCGCACGAGCTGCGGCTGCACGTCGCCATCGATCACCAAAAACACGCTCAAGAGCTGGGAGAAAGGGGCCATCCTGGCGACCCTCAACACCCAGTCGTTCGCCGGGCAGCGGCACGCCACCATCACGGTCGTCATCGACAAGCCGTATTACGCCGAGGTCCAGCTTCTCGTCACCGTCAACATCCACAACGACATCGAAATTTCGCCCGGCGCCGTCAGCTTCGGCAACGTCGAATTGGGAGCCGCCGTCGAGCGGGAAGTGACGGTCACGTACTACGGCCGCCGCAACAACTGGCAGATCAAGGACGTGCAGAGCGCCAACCAGAACCTGGAGGTCGAGCTATCGGGCCCGCTGCGCCAGGCCGATCGGGTCAGCTACCGGATGGTGGTGCGGCTGAAGGATTCGGCGCCAACCGGCTATCTCAACGACACCTTGAACCTGGTGACCAACGACCAGCGGCTGCCGTCGGTTGCGGTGGCGCTGGAGGGTCAGATTGTCTCCCCGCTGTCGATCAGCCCGTCGTCGCTCTTTGTCGGCGTCCTCAAGCCGGGGCAGTCGGTGACCAAGCAGCTCGTCGTGCGGGCCAAGAAGCCGTTCAAGATCACCTCCATTAGCGGCGGCCATGAATCCCTCTCCTTCAAGACCCCCGCGGATTCCAAGCCGGTCCATCTGGTGCCGGTCCTCTTCACCGCCGGCCAAGAAGCCGGGGAGTTCGAGTACTCGATCGAGATCGAGACCGACCTGGCCACAGGGGGCAAAGTGACCAGCGTCGTCCGCGGCTCGGTGGAGACGGGGGAAGCGGAGACGGCGGCGAAGTAAAGGATTGCGGCTTGCTCGCCGCACTCTGCCGATGTCTCCGAACGGGCGCTGCCGGCGCTGCTGCGCCACTGGTCCACGCAGGCGCAGCTCACCGGCATTTCCGTGCAGGCCGACGGCGACCCGACAGGCTCTACGGGCCCACCGGCAGCGACCGGTTCGTCGGCGACGGGACGAGCCGGAATTAGGATTTTGTCGCGGGCGTGGATGGGATGGGGTAGTGGATTGCGGATCGGCGGCTAAGGCAATCCAAGATCGACGCCCTTGGCATCCGGTTGCGTCATCCATCGAATCAGCTTGCCGCCGTTGTCCTTGCCATCCGGGCCGACGCTGTAGAGTTCATACGTGGGGTCACTCGGCCGATAGATGAGTGGACGCCCGGAATGCGGATCGAGTGGCAACTCCGTCAAGATGTCAGGGGTCAATTCCTCAAGGCTCGTCGGCAGCCGGCCGTTCTCGCTCTTGTAAATGCGAATGGCGAGGTGGGTTTGGATCAAACGGTTGATCGTCTCCCACGACTTGCGGTAGTCAAGCATTACCTTGGAATTCCAATCCGGTGGGACGCGAACTGCACGCGAGTAGGGTGCGAGGATCTGCTTGAGTTTTTGATACCAGCTCCCCCGCCGTTCCCACTGCGCCCGGTTCCATGCTTCAACCGTCTCGATGGGGTACCGTTCGTCCAACGTCTGCTGGAGCAGCGCCGTGATCTCGCGCGCCTTTTCTAGAGACATATCGTCCCGGTGCTGGCCAAGGAAGTAGTATCCCTGCGCCCCATAGTTCGCCGCGCCAGTGCGGTCAACCATCGCACCGAAGCGGATGTTGGCCATGGCGTATTCAGCAGCACGGTCGGCGTCGGGCTGCTGCGCGGCGGCTTCCTCAAAACCGCGCGCCAGTGCGGCAATATCCGCCATCTCAAAGCCGGTGGCGACGACTCGGCTGCTGGACAACCCCGGCTCCACGAGTTGGCGGGGGACATCGTTCCAGTCCCGCAGGAGTTTCACGGCCTCGTCGAGTTCGCTGCGAAGTGTTGGCGGAAACGGCAAACGACTGGTTGCGTATTCGCCGTGATGCTTGGTGATTTCCAATATCCGCTCGTAGTGGCCGAGTCCACGATCTTTCAACTGCGGAAACGGCGTATACCACAGCAATTGCCAGTAAATCCACACAGCGGGCACACCAATAACCACTGCCAACACGAGCGAAGCTGTGCGCGCTACATGCCGCGTCCAATTCGGCGATTTACTCCAGCTCGCGGTCGCCAGCCCTGTCACCAGTGCGATGAAGCCCGCCAGCACGGCGAGTAGGATGCAATGATTGCCTATTTCCAGCATTCGAAATCGAAAATGCGCCGGTCCCGTCGCAAACGCATCGTAGAGCAACCAGGCGGTTGGAATGGCGATGGCCAGCGGCACGCTGACGATTACCAGAAGGTGGCGGCGTCGGCGGGTGGCGACAGGCGTCCCCCGCATCGCCCGCCAGGCAATGAATGCGACCGATAGACAAACCGCGAGCAGCAGGGGCAATGCGCCATGCTGCGCGGCCACGTGCGCTTCGTCATGTGGCAACCACCTCCTTACAGGCGACTGACCTTCTTCGCCTAAATTCAGCGGCGCGTTCTGTGCCCGCAGCAGCAATGCGCATATCCAGATAGCCCCTATCGTCAATAGCACCGTCCACATCCGTCGCGGGCCAACTACCGTACGGTGGGCAAGGATGCTGAGAATCGCCAACGGCAGCGTTGCCACTGCCACTAAGGCGGAATACCACAGTTGATAGTCCGGCGGCAGCCAGCGGTTCACCAGCGCCAGCCAGGTGCCCAGAAAGAGCATTAGCACGATGACGTCGGCCAGGCCGAACCGCAGCAGTCGTCGTATGCGGCTAGATTCCTCGCCTGGTGACGAAATCCTCGCGATGGCTGCCGTGATTCCCATCGTCCACGCGGCACTCATGGTCAACATGGCCGCCGGCTCCATGACCCGAATCGGCAGCAAAAGAACGATCGCGCCCCACACCAACAGCGCCCGCAGCAGCCACGGCCTGGTGCTCGTCGCCGCCCACAGCGCCAAAAGTTGCACGACGCCGATGGTCACGACGTAGACGGCCAGCAGCGGCCAGGGGTATTGGGACAAAGGAAACGTCCTCCGGCGGCCGGTTCGTCAGCGACGGCACGAGCCGGAATTATGACTTTGTGGGGGTGGATAGCGAAGGGGT
>DATKDU010000129.1:0-36782 GCA_035512595.1 Pirellulaceae bacterium | reverse complement strand
GGCCACGATCCAGTCGGCCAGCGACTGCCGACGCTGCTGGTCGGTCATCTCCGCCGACAACGGCGCTGGCCTGGCCACTTCGGTCAGCGTGCCTGGCGAAATGGGTTCGCGGGGCTGGGTCGGATCGCCGCGGTGGAAGCGGAACGTCTTCTCCGGCTCGGTGGATTTGCCGGCGTAGACCGCCGGCACCGTCGTCAGCTCGCGGATTCGCGCAGCCAGCTCTTTCTCGCGGCAGAGCAGCTTGGCCAAACGCTCTTTCCCCGCATCATCCGCCGCGCGGCGGACGATTTCCGACTTGGCCGCATCGACCAGCGGCTGGCGATCGGCGCTAGACGCGACGGCCTGCCAATCTTGGCCGTCGAGCGAAACCTCGATGACGTATTCCTTCGCCACGCGGTCAGCAAACCGCGGCGGCACTGCCCTGTCGCGGCTCCAGATCACGCGGTCGATCGTCTGCACCTCGGCAAATTCCAGTTGCACCCACCCTTTGCCTCGCTCGTTGGAAATCCAGCTCCGGCTGTTGCCGTACTGGCCGTCGTTTACATGCTCCAGTTTGTGGATGTCGCTGTGAGGGTAGTTGCTGGAGCTGGTGGCCTTGGCGCCGTGTGTCGCCAGCGCCACATTCCGCGGCATTTCACCAGTCGTAAACACTTCCAGCTCGTCGATGCACGGCTCAATGTCGGTCGTGGCGGTAATCGTAAATCGCATAAACTTCGCTTCCACCGGCACGAACCGATCGACGTTCCGCCCGCGGCTGACTGGGGCGCGAAGCGTCTCAAACGGCGCCTGTAGATCAGCCGCCGGCTCGAATTGATCCAGCTCTCCAACGACTGCCGCCAATTCCTGCTGCACCTTCTCTGCTTGTTCCAATCGCTGCTGAGCATCGGTCACATCGAGAGGCCGCTCCCCATGCTGCACGCCGGCAAACACCGCCTTGAGGGCGTAGTAGTCGGTCTGCGGGATCGGATCGAACTTGTGGCTGTGACAGCGGGCGCAGCCGACGGTCAATCCGAGGAACGTCGCCCCCGTCGTGTGAATCATGTCGTGCAGCTCGTCAGCCCGCTGCTGTGCGGTGAGCACCGGATCGGGGCTCTTCACCTGGTCCCACGCCCCGCCGACGAGAAAGCCGGTCGCTTCATGGACCCCCCAGAGATCGCCGGCAATCTGCTGCCGCACGAACTGCTCGTAGGGCAGATCGCTGTTGAGCGCTTGGATGACATAGTCCCGATAAGGCCACGCATTGGGCCGCGGCTGGTTCATCTCGAAACCGTGGCTCTCCGCAAAGCGAACGACGTCGAGCCAGTGACGGGCCCACCGCTCGCCGTAGCGGGGCGAAGCTAGCAGCCGGTCCGCCAGCCGCTCGTAAGCGTCGGGCGAACTATCGGCTACGAATGCCGCGACTTCGTCCGGGGAAGGCGGCAGACCGATGACATCGAAGTAAAGCCGCCGGCAAAGCGTGACGCGATCGGCCTCCGCGGACGGCGACAGACCTTCTTTCTCCAGCCGCGCGAGAATGAACCGGTCGATTGGCGTCCGGCTCCATCCCGCACGCTCCACGGCCGGCAGCGGCGGCCGCGTCACCGGTCGAAACGACCAGTGAGCCGTCGCCACGTCAGCACCGTCATCAGGCCACTTGGCCCCTTCATCGATCCACCGCTTCAGAACAGCGATCTTCGCCGCCGCCAGCCGCGGTCCCTCCGGCGGCATTTGCAGATCGGCGTCCTGGTGCGCCACGAATTGCCATAGGGGACTTTCGCCGCTCTTACCCGGCACGATCGCCGGGGCGTAGCTGTCGCCGCCTCGCAATGCGGTCGCCTTGCGATCGAGCCGCAGGCCCCCTTCTTGTTTCTTCGCTCCGTGGCACTGGTAACAGTGTTCGGCCAGAATCGGCCGGACGTCGCGGGCGAAATCGACCACTGCCGAAGTGGGCACTGGATCCTGAGCCGCTGTGGAGAAAGGGACAGCGGCAATGGCAGCCAATGCCATGCACGCCAGTGAAGGCAAACTGAGAAGCTGGACTGGCCTTTCCATAAGGCTTCAGTTTAGGCAGACCAGCCCTTGGCGTGTTGCGTCAAACCGCAAGCAAACCTCGAAACGGCGGAAAACGCGGGACAAAACGAAAAGACCGCGGGCCTCCTGGCTGTTGGGGTTCGCGGTAACACAGGAGACCCGCGGCATAGGTTGCGGCCTGTC
The DNA here is from genome assembly GCA_035512595.1 of Pirellulaceae bacterium. Taxonomy (GTDB): domain Bacteria; phylum Planctomycetota; class Planctomycetia; order Pirellulales; family Pirellulaceae; genus DATKDU01. The sequence goes on along the minus strand of DATKDU010000129.1, from coordinate 34,589 downwards.
GAGGTAGCAGGTCGCAATTTTCGTCGTGTTTTAGGTAGAGTTCGTTACCGGCGGCGGTGGTTGCCTCGTGAATTTGTAATGCTCTACCTCTCTAAGCACGGAACGAGTTGAAAACCGGACGCGTTGGGTGGTAGATTTTCGGAAATCACTTCCACATTCCCAAATTTCCCCGGAAGGGCGGATGAAGTTCCCTTACGGGTCAGGAGAAACGGCTGAATGCGAAGAAATCGCACGAACTTAGCCGACAAGTCTTTGAACAACGTGGCCAAAGACGTCCGCCAGGCTTGCGGTACCGACGCCCCGGGCTTTCACGCCGTCTGCCCTGCTATGACTACGCCAGCCAGCCAGATCGGCAGCGATGAGGTGCGAAGCGGCAATGTTCGCGCCCGCCCCTTTGCCCTCTTGCTCCCAGGGTTCGCCTGACAACACACTAACGCGAGGTTCTGCCGCGCCGCCTGCCTCCACTCATTCACTGTCCCATGTTACGCCCCATCTGCCTCGTCCTCGCGCTGCTTGTGCTCCCCTTGGCCGCCGCCGCTCAGGAGGCCACGCGCAAATACGCCATCATCCTGCACGGCGGCGCGGGCTCCAGCAGCGAGAAGCTGACTGCCGACGAGAAGCGGCAGAAGGAGGAGTCGCTGGGCAAGGCGCTCGACGTCGGTATCAAGATCCTCAAGGACGGCGGCGCGAGCCTCGACGCGGTCGAGCAGGTGATCCGCGTGCTGGAAGACGATCCGCTGTTCAATGCCGGCCGCGGCGCGGTCTTCAATGCGGCCGGAGGCCATGAGCTGGATGCGTCGATCATGGACGGCCGGACGAATGCGTGCGGGGCGGTGGCCGCCGTGCGGACGGTGAAAAATCCGATCTCCCTGTCGCGGCTCGTGATGACCAAAACGCGGCACGTGCTGCTCACGTCCGACGGCGCGGAGAAGTTCGCGGACGAGATGAAGGTGGAGCGCGTCGATCCAAAGTACTTCTTCACGCAAAGGGCGCACGAAAGCTGGCAGAAGGCCAAGGAAGAGGAATCCAAAGCCAAAGGAAACGCAAAGCCGGGCCCAGGCACCGTCGGCTGCGTGGCCCTCGATTCCCACGGCAATCTGGCCGCCGGGACGAGCACGGGCGGCCTGACGAACAAGCGATTTGGCCGCGTTGGCGACTCGCCGGTCATTGGTGCGGGAACGTATGCCGACAATGCGACTTGCGGCGTCTCCTGCACCGGCACGGGGGAGGAATTCATCCGCCACGCCGTGGCGTTCCATGTCTCAGCGCGGATGGCGTACCTGAAAGAGCCGGTGGACAAGGCATTGCACGCCGTCTTGACCGAGAAGCTCAAGCCCGGGGACGGCGGCATCATCGCGCTCGACAAGGACGGCAACATCGCCGCCGAGACCACGACCGCCGGCCTGGCCCGCGCCTTCGCCGATTGGCGGGGAAAGCGGGTGGTGACGCTGGGAAAGTAGGGCACTCGCTCCGCGAGTGCCCAAATGGACCCCATCGCGGAGTTGCTACGGGATCGTCCCCAAATCTCAGAAGCAGCGCGACTCGTGCATTCGCGGAGCGAGTGCACTGCATCAGTCGCACAAATTCGTCTCGCAGATCGACTGCGTCAGCTCCTGGTACTCCTCGATCAGCCGGTTGCGGATCAGCCCCACCGCGGCAATCGTACCGATGACGACGACCGTCACCAGGATGATCCATTCGATCGTCAAGAAGCCGCGGCGGCGGTTGCGCTTGAGCGAACGACGCGTGCTGTTCATCGGAAAAGTTCCTTACAAATTCACTTCTTTGAGCACCACCGAGCTGAATCGAAAATGCTTGCCGGTGAAGTCGATGCCGTAGCAGGTCAAGGCGTTGTAGAACGGGGCCGAATCGATCCGCACGCAGACGGTGACGCGAATGGCATTGGGAATCAGAATCGGCTCGGCGGGCGGGTCGCAGGCCACGTTACCGCGGATGGCAATCGGCTCGTCAAGATTCTGCGGGTCTTCGAGAATCACCGTCACGTCGTCCCCGACTGCGAGTTGGTGAACGCAAAGAATCTGGTTGACGACCTCAACCAACTCGTCGGCATCGGCGAGTTTTCCCGCCTCGCGAGCGGCGACGGTGGCCGAATGGCTGATCGCCTGGCGGATGACCATGGCGATTCCGAACTGGAACGAAGCAAAGACCGCCAGGACCAGGATCAGAAAGACCAGCAAGAATTCGATCGTCAGTGCGCCGCGGCGGCGGTGCTGTCGAGTTGCAAGAGTGGCGGACATAAGGCGAGTTACCGGCGAAGCGCTAAGGAGTCTTGGCACGGGTGATTCAAGCAAGTCCCGCGCCGCGGCCTTTTCTCGCCGCACTCGCTCGTTGCCACCGAACTAAACGGACCGGCGGAGCGCCGCCGACGCCGGCCGGCGGCGGCATTTTCGCGATTTTTCCGCGTGACACCGCGACAGGAGCGACTCGTCACGTCGCAGGGCCGCCGTCCCACGTGCGCCGACATCATGCTGCCAATCCGATACGCGATGTTGCCGCCGGTAAACGGGCCGGCGCGCCTCATGGCGGCCAGATCCGCTTGGCGCGTCGTGCTCGAGCAGCAGGTAGCGGTTGTGCCGACCGTAACGGCTCGCCCCTCCGCGCGGCAGGCCACGGCACTTTGTTTGCTTTGGGAACCTGTACCCCCAAGCGCAAAAGTGCGCTTGACGAGTCCGCCCTGGAGACCCTTGATGGAATCGACGCAATCGCCAAGTCGCCGCCGAGGTGCAGCCACGCTGGAGATGATCCTCGTGCTGCCGGTGCTGCTGCTGGTGACGATCGGCCTGATCGAATTTGGCGTGATGTTCGCCAACCTCCAGCAGGTGGCGCTCGCCTCGCGCGTCGGGGCCGAGCGAGCCAGCGAACTGGCCACGCTCCCGGCATTCAGCACGGGCGATCCGGTGCCGCTGAAAGTCATCGAGGCGATCGAGCAACAACTGCAAAGCTCGTGCATCGACTGGTGCCACATCCGCCTGGAGCACAACACGGCCGATCCGCTGATTCAGGAAGTCCTCGAATCCACCCAAGGGGAGCCATGCGGCTGCGAGGACTTTGTGCCGCTGCCCGCTGACGAAATTCCCACCGGCCGCTACGTCCGGCTGACGCTCACCGTTCCTTTGAGCGAGGTCGTGCCCAGCGGATTGACGCTGTTTGGGTGCAATCTGTTTAGCGCCGAGCAGGCGTTTCACAGCACGACGATTTTCCGCTGCGAGATTGGGACGCCGTGAGGTGGTGAGTGGTGAGTGGTGAGTGGTGAGTGGAGGTCAGAGGTCAGAAAACAGAAAACACTGAACGATGCCACGAACTTTGAAACCAACGGACCGTCGCGGCAGCGCCACGATTTGGCTGATTGCCACCCTGCCGGTGCTGCTGATCCTGTTCTGTTTCGTGATCAACATCGCCCAGCAATGGCTGGCGCGGGTCGAGCTGGAAAATGCATTGGAGGCGGCGGCCTTGGCTGCGGTCAAGGAATGGGGGGACGCCAATGGCGGCGACACGCTCATCCCCCGCGAAGTCGGCATCGAATACGCCAACTTGAACCGCATGCGCGGCTTCCGCGTGCAGATTGCCGACAATTACGATCCGGTCACCGGGGGCGTCAACCAGAACAAGCTGTGCGACGTGGTGCAAGGGCCGCCGCCCGACGGCAACCTGATCTTCGGCGCGATCACTCGCGACGACCCCGACTTTCCAGTCACGTTTAATGCCGGCGTGCGGCCGAGTTGTGCGGCCGGGGAAGTTCTCGTCGATGCATCGGAGGAAGGGAACTTGCAGACCGCGCTGAACAATGAATGGGGCATCGCCTTTCATCAGACCGATCCGCCGGCACCTGCGGGGCTCTTGATCACCAAGGTGGAAATCAACGTCCGGCCCAATGCGGGGGACACCGCCGTCTTCGACGGCACTCCCACGCTATCCGAAAACCTCGTGGACGGCCTGGCCAATAACAAGGTCCGCGACAACTCGAGCAACAGCCAGGCCGACGTATTTGGTTTCACTGACCCGGCCAACCAAATCCAGTTCACGATCGGCCCCCCGTGGATTCTGACGATTGAGTTCTTTGCCGACAACGATCCCGACGGTGGCTCCGACGCCGGCTTCGAAGTCTGCGACCGGATGCGGTTCGGCGCCGAGGTGCATGCCCGCCCAGTAGGAAACGCCCAGATCGACGGCGATGAAATCGGCCAGATCGGCGCCCTGGTCACCGTCTACTTCAGCAACGGCACGACGGCCGCGGGATCGATGTTCGACAACACCGAGAGCAAGAACGATTGCCTCAATCCGCGGCAGATCGGCGGCCTGTGCCCCTCGTTCATCGTTCACCCGACGCTGATTCCCGACCTCCCATGCCCGCCGACCGCAGCGACGAACAACAACGGCCAGTCGTACGTGCGGATCGGCGGGGCCGGCCTCGAATTCGCCGTTCGGGCGCAGGCCACGGTCAACGTCTCCCCCCTGTGCCGCTGCCTGTGTGCGTTCAACGACGACTACTGCGTGTCGGCCAAGACGATTGCCGTCTACGACTGCGTCACGCGGCGGCCCAAGCTGATCCGGGTCGATCGGTTCATCTGTCCGGGACCGTAGGAAGGGTCTAAAGTCCAAAGTCAGAACCGACGACGTTGACAACTTTGGACTTTGGACTTTGGACTCTAGGCTCGCTGGCACCGCGGGCAATAAAATGTCGAGCGCTGCGCCTGGATGATGCGGCGGATGATCCCGCGGGAGCATTGCCGGCACACCACTCCAGCCCGGTCGTAGACCCGGTGGTGGTTCTGATAGCCGCCCGCTTCGTTGAGCGCGTTGCGATAGGTGCCGTCGGACAGGGTCGAGCCTTCGTGGGCGATCGCGTCCAGCAGTACTTCGCGGAGCCGAGCGTGAATCGCCTCCCACTGCGCTGCGGACAAACGGCAGCAGCGCCGCGCCGGGTGAATCCCCGCCAGGTGAAGGATTTCCGAGGCGTACAGGTTGCCGACGCCGGCCAGTGCCCGCTGGTCGAGGAGCGCGACCTTGACCGCCCGGCGGCTCGCTTTGAATCGTGCGGCCAACTCTTCCGCCGACAAGGACAGTGCATCGGGACCAAGTCTGCCGGTGCCGAACTGCTGCGCCAGCTCACCGGCAGACCAAAGGCGGACGCTTCCCAGGCCTCGGCGGTCCCAATACCAGATCGTCGGCACCGCCGCGCCCGCCAGATCGATGCGGAATCGCAGATGCTCCAGGCTCGGTGGATCAGCCACCAGCACCAGCCCGGTCATCCGAGGCTCGAGCACCAGGGCATCGCCGCTGGAAACATGAATCACAACCCGCTTCCCCAATCGCCCGACATCGGCAATTGCCTGGCCAAGCAGCCGCCGCCTGATTGCCGGCAGATTCGGGGTGATGGCGATCGGTCGCCGACGACAGCGAACGCGGCTGGCCCCGATGATTTTCCCGCCGATAGCGCCCAGAATGCCGCGGCGCATCGTTTCGACTTCGGGAAGCTCAGGCATGAAAGGGCGAAATACGAGGAACGCTAGGTGGTGTAATCCGCGTTGAACTTGACGTAATCCACCGTCAAATCGCTCGTCCAGAAGCAAACTCCCTGGCTCCCTTCCCGCAGCTTCAGGTGGATGTCCGTGTCCCGCGTCGCCTTGATGGCTTGGGAGACGGTCTTGGCGTCGAACGGCACCGGCGCGCCGCGCTCGTACAACTTGTGGCCGTTGATCACCAGGTCCACGCCAGCCGGATCGAACTTCACCCCCGAGTATCCCGCCCCGGAGACAATCCGCCCCCAGTTGGGATCGCCGCCGGCAATCGCCGTCTTGACCAGGGCGCTGTTGGCGATCGTCTGGGCAATCCGGCGGGCGTCTTCCCGCGTGCGACAGCCGTCGATCCGCAGGCAAATCAGGTGCGAGGCTCCCTCGCCGTCGTCGGGGATTTTCTTGGCCAGCTCGATCGACAATTCCGTCAGGGCGGCGCGGAATTGGGCCACGTCGTTGCCGGACAAGGGATGCGGGGACGTCGCACCGCTGGCCAGGAGCAGCACCGTGTCGTTCGTGCTCATGTGCCCTTCGACGCTGATGCAGTTGAAGCTCTCGTCCACCGCCGCCTTCAGGGCTGACTGAGCATCCGCCGGCGCGAGTGCCGCGTCGGTCAACAACACCCCCAGCATCGTGGCCATGTGCGGGCCGATCATGCCGGCCCCTTTGCACATGCCGGCCAGGCGGATTTCCCGCCCACCCAGCGACAGGACGCGGGAGACGACCTTGTGAAGAGCGTCGGTCGTTAGAATCCCCTTAGCGGCGGAGAGAAAGGCCGCCTCATCCGTGCCCAGTGCCGCGGCGGCGGAATTTGCTCCGGCGGCTATCTTGTCCATCGGCAGATAGACGCCGATCACACCGGTGGACATCACCAGTGCTTGCGAAGGGTTGACACCGACGGCGGCGGCGGCCAACTCCGCCATTTGCTGCGCGTCGTCCAGTCCCCGCTGGCCGGTGCAGGCGTTGGCATTGCCGGAGTTCACCGCCACCACGCGAATGTCCTTGCTCGGCGTCCGCTGCCGGTCGAACGCAACCGGCGCGGCATACACCAGATTTTGGGTGTAAACGCCCGCCGCCGTGGCGCCGCCGGGGCAATGGATCAGCGTGAAGTCTTCCTTGCCGGCGACTTTCTTGATCCCCGCGTGGACACCAGCCAGACGAAAGCCGAGTGGTATTTGAATGGTCATCGTGTCGTAGAACGGAATTTATTCCGTTCATTGCTGTGGGGAGTCGTGTCGTTGCGGAGGAACGGAATGAATTCCGTTCTACTAAGGCAAGGCTGTCGTTTCCGGGTAGCCGAACATCAGATTGAAGTTTTGCACCGCCGCGCCGGAGGCCCCCTTGATCAGGTTGTCCTCCGCACAAATTAGAAGCAGCCGCCCCTTCACCACGCGGGCCGTGATGTGGACGAAATTCGTGTGGGCCGTGTCCTTGGTCGCCGGCAAGTGTTTTACGATTTTTACGAACGGCTTGCCGGTGTAGAACTCCGTCAGGAGCCCGAGTGCTTGCTCCTCGGTGACGGTTCGCGTCGGCCGGCAGTAAATGACGCTCAATATTCCGCGGTCCATGGGAGTGAGATGCGGCGTAAAAATGACATCGACCATTTTTCCGGTAGCCCGGCCGAGAATCTGCTCGATTTCCGGTTGATGGCGATGCTTGCCGACGCCGTAAGCGGAAATGCTCTCGTTGCACTCGGGGAAAAGCGTATTGAGCTTGGGGGTGCGGCCGGCGCCCGAAACGCCGCTTTTGCTATCCACGATGATGTCCTGCGTCTCAATCCAGCCTTCCTTGATCAGCGGCGCCAGCGGCAGGATGGCCGACGTTGGATAGCAGCCGGGATTGGCGACGAGATCAGCCTGGGGGATTTGGTCGCCGAACAGTTCCGGCAATCCGTAGACCACTTTTCCGAGCCGCGCCGGATCGGGATGCTCGTGCTCGTACCATTTCTGAAACGTCGCCGCGTCGTCGAGCCGGTAGTCGGCACTGAAATCGACGACCCGCGCCCCCGTCTTGAGCAGCGCCATGCACGACTCGGCCGAAGCGACGTGCGGCAGGCAGCTAAAGACGCAATCGCACCGCTCGGCGATTGCCTTTGGATCAAAGTCTTCAACAGTCAGATCGAGCCGCCCGGATAGCGACGGGTGAATGGCGGAAAGGTGCGCCTTCTCCTGGCGGCTGGTGACGACGGCAATCTTCGCCTGCGGATGGCGCAACAGGAGCTTGATCAGCTCCAGTGCCGTATAGCCGGTTGCGCCCAAAATGCCGACGCGCGTCATCACATGCCGCTCCTGAACCTGAGCCCGGGTCATTGCGGATTGTAGATTGCGGATTGCGGATTGAGGAGCGGTGTTCAATCCTGCTTCAATTGCCATGCCAACTCGCAATCTACAATCCGCAATGCAAAGTCTCCCGGAAAAGCTTAACGGACACCGGGCAGGGTTCGGGGTTCAGGGAAGCGATTGCGGATTGAATCCTGCTTCAATTGCCCTGCCCCAATCCGCAATCCGAAATCTGCAATCCGCCATCTTCGGCCGCCTCCCGGCTACGTTTTGAACCGCCATCAACAACTGCCGCCTTTTGGAGCTTCAAAAACAGGATCGCTAGCGGCGGCAGGGTCAGGTTCAGGGACCACATCGAGCCGTGGCTGGGAATGGGCGCGGCAGCGCATCCGCCGATGTTCCCTGCGCCTGAGCCTCCATAGTGCGAAGCATCGCTGTTGAGCAGCTCCTGCCACGATCCACTCTGGGGCACGCCCACGCGGTAGTTGTGCCGCGGCACCGGGGTGAGGTTGCAGACCACAAGGATTTCGGAACCCGGCTCGGTTCCACAGCGCAGGAAAGAGATGACGCTGCGCTCTGCGTCGCTGCCGTCCACCCAGCGAAAGCCGTCAGGGGTGGCATCGAGCTGCGTCAGGGCGGCTTCGGTTCGATACAGGCGATGGAGATCCTGGACCCAGTGGCGAATGCCGTCGTGCGGGGGGAGTTCGAGGAGCTTCCAGTCCAGAACGTCGTCGTGGTTCCACTCACGGCGCTGCCCGAATTCGCCCCCCATGAAGAGCAGCTTCTTTCCCGGCTGGGCGAACTGGTAGCCCAACAGGAGCCGCAGGTTGGCGAATTTCTGCCAATCATCGCCGGGCATCTTGGTCAGCAGCGAGCCCTTGCCGTGGACGACCTCGTCGTGTGACAGTGGGAGGATGAAGTTTTCGGTAGAAGCGTACGCCGAGCGAAACGTGATCTGGTTGTGGTGGTGCTTGCGGTGGATGGGATCGTGGGCCAGGTAGGCCAGCGTGTCGTGCATCCAGCCCATGTCCCACTTGTGGCCGAAGCCCAGGCCGCCGTCGTAAACGGGGCGTGAGACCTTGGGCCAGGAGGTCGATTCTTCGGCCGCGGTCAGCACGTCGGGATAGTGCCGGTAAACCTGCTCGTTGAGTTGCCGCAGGAAAGCGATCGCCTCCAGGTTCTCGCGCCCCCCGTACTGGTTGGGGATCCACTGTCCCTCGCCGCGCGAGTAATCGAGATAGAGCATCGAAGCTACGGCATCGACGCGGAGGCCGTCGGCGTGGTACTTGTCGAGCCAGAACAGGGCATTGCTCAAGAGGAAGCTGCGGACTTCGCGGCGGCCGTAATTGAAGATGTACGTCTTCCAGTCGGGATGGAAGCCTTGCCGCGGATCGGCGTGCTCGTAGAGGTGGGTGCCGTCGAAGCGGCCCAGCCCGTGATCGTCGGTCACGAAGTGGGACGGGACCCAGTCCAGGATCACGCCGATGTCCTGCTGGTGCAGGTAGTCGATCAGGTACATCAGGTCCTGCGGCGGACCGTAGCGGCGGGTCGGCGCGAAATAGGAGCTCGTCTGATAGCCCCACGAGCCGTAAAACGGATGCTCCATGATTGGCAAAAGCTCGACGTGGGTGAATCCCAGCGAGGTCACGTGCTCGGCCAGGCGGTGGGCCAGGGTGCGGTAGGAGCAGACGTCCTCGCGTCCGTGCGGCGCGAGCATCCACGAGCCCAGATGGACCTCGTAGATCGAGATCGGCGCGCTCGCGGCGTTTCGCTTGTGCCGCTGCTCCATCCAATTCTGGTCTTGCCAGGCGTAGGCCAGGTCCACCACGACCGAGGCCGTGTCCGGCGGCGTTTCCGCGGCCATGGCAAACGGATCGGCCTTTTCCTGCGCAAAGCCGACCTGCGGCGAGGCGATCCAGTACTTGTAGCGCTGGCCGACGCTCGCGCCAGGCACGAATCCTTCCCAAATGCCGGAGTTGCCGCGGGGGGCCAGGGGATGCGCCGCTTGGTCCCAGCCGTTGAACTCGCCGATGACGGCCACTTCGCCGGCATTGGGCGCCCAGACGGCAAAGTGCGAGCCAGGCGCGCCGCCGACTTGTCCGAGATGGGCGCCGAGCTTGTCGTACAGCCGCAGATGGGTCCCCTCGTTGAAGAGATACAGGTCGTCGTCGTGGAGCAGGGAAGCGTTCATGTTCGCACCTCGACGGGGAGAGCAGAGGAATCTTGGTTTCGGGGGCTCGCCGCGAATTGTAGGGACTTAAGCCCCGGAATCGAGGAGACGGAGGATTCCCGAAAGGGGAACACGGACCCACGTTGGCCGGTTATTTAGTTCGTAGGCCAACTCGTACACAGCCTTTTCCAGCAAAAACACGTCGAGCAGCGTCTTGACCTCTTCGGCGCCCTGCGTGGCGAAGCTGGCCAGGCTCACCTTGCCCAGGTAGGCTGCCACGAACTGCGTGCTGACCCACTGCGACCAGAACCGGGCCCAATCCCGGAACACCGGAAGCTCTTCCTTCTGGACAATGCCGGAGATTTTGTCGAGCAGGACGGTCTGGGCGGCGTAGTCGAACGAGCGGATCATTCCGGCCACGTCGCGGAGGGGGGAGCGCTTGATGCGGCGCTCGGTCAAGCGCCGCGCCGGTTCCCCTTCGAAATCGATGATCACGAAGTCCTTGCCGGTGAATAGCACTTGTCCCAGGTGGTAATCGCCGTGGCACCGAATGCGCGCCCCGCCCAGCTTGCGGCCGACGATGGTGCGAAAGCGATCGACCAGTTCCTGCTCGGCCAGCATCAGCGTCCGCGCGTCGTCCTGCACCTCAGCCGGGAGATCGCTGAGCTTGCTGCGCAACATGCGCAGCGTCTTGCGAGCCAGGCTCCGCATGCCTTGATAGAGCGAGCGCTGGTACAGCTCGGAAAACGGCTCCGGCGCAAACTGCGGGTCTTCCGCCGCCGCAGCCAGCGCCAAGTGCATCTCGGCAGTCCGCTGCCCCAGCAGCGCCGCCGACTCGAGATAGGCATTACACAGCTCGCGAACCTGAGGCGGGGTCGGCTCGGATGCCTGCGCGACGATTCCATGCACCGGCAATTCGGCCATCGCGGGGGATTCGGTCCGCCGCGTCGTGAGCACGCGTTCGAAGAATCGGTGTACGCTTTCCAGCGTGTAGTTCCAGGCGTCCCCTTCGTTGCGCACCAGCGCCTGCAAAATGCCGACCGTGGAGGATTGTCCGGCCTGGTTCACGTAGTCCACGTAGCCGGCTACGAGCGGCGTGTGCGGAAAGTGGGCGGTCTCGGTCAGGAACCGGCCCAACTCCAGGTCCGGATTCGTCCCTTCCTCGATGCGGCGAAACATTTTGAGGAGCAGCCGATCGCCGTAGATCACCGTGCTGTTGCTTTGCTCGACCCTTAGCGCGCGAACGGCCAGGCGATCGTCGGGCGAGCCGCGCAGCGCGCGGTACGCGCGGAGCGGATGCCCTGCCAGCCTTCCATGGCGCCCCGGTATTCGCCGGCGGCCGCCGATCATATCCAGCATGACCTGTCCCATTCCCTCCTCGCCGAAGGCGTCGTACAGGACCCCCGACGCGCTGTCGTCCCCCGCCGTGACTTGCAGGGTTGCCAGCAGCGCCGGCGAATTGTCGCCTACAAGATTCGCCGCGTGCCGCTCGGTGGCGAAGCCCACGGGGAGTAGATAGGTCTCCGGAAAATCGTTGACGTATTCCACTTGCACCACGACCAGGGCCACCTCGCCTGTAAAACCGCGACCAGTGGTCGCGGCTATACTGTCCAGCGGCAGCACGTCGGCGATGCTCGCGCTGCGAATCGACTTGGCCTTGCCCGAAAACCAGCGCCGCTTGCCCAGCCAGTCGGGGAGCAGCCTGGCGAGCGACTCGCGCGCCCGACCTTCCAGAATGCGCCTCCAGCTCCCTGTGGTCTTCAGCGCGGGGAGGTGCTCCGCCGTCTGCCCGACCGCCGGGGCCGGCTCCGTCACCGCCAGCGACGGCTCGCGGATCGACTGCAGCGAAAACCAATAGAAACTGTGCGGCCCCAGCGTCAGCAAATAGGGAAGCTCTCCAATCCGCGGAAAGGGAGTCTGCCCGAACAGCTCGACGGGAGTGCAGCCGCGGAAACCGGACAGGTCCAGCTCCACGAACTGGGAAAACCGCGAGAGGTTCGCCACGACCAGGATCGTCTGCCCCTCCAAGCTGCGAAGGTAGGCCAGCACGCGGTTGTTCTCCGGCAACAGGAACCGGAGCGAGCCGCGGGAAAACACATTCGTCTGCTGCCGCATGGCGATCAGCCGCTTCATCCACCAGAAGAGCGAGAACGGATTGCGCTGCGAGTTCTCGACGTTGACCGCTTCGTAGTGGTACTCGTGGTCGATGTTCACCGGCAGAAAGAGCTGCTGCGGATTGGCCGCCGAGAAGCCGGCGTTGCGGTCGGGGGACCACTGCATGGGCGTGCGGACGCCGTTGCGGTCCCCCAGGTAGATATTGTCCCCCATGCCGATCTCGTCGCCGTAGTAGATCACCGGCGTCCCGGGGAGCGACAGCAGCAGGCAATTGAGCAGCTCGATTTTCCGTCGATTGCCCCCCAGCAGCGGGGTCAGCCGGCGGCGAATCCCCAGGTTGATGCGGGCCTGGGGATTATGGGCGTAGACGCTGTACATGTAGTCGCGCTCCTCGTCGGTCACCATCTCCAGCGTCAGCTCGTCGTGATTCCTCAGGAACGTAAACCACTGGCAGACCTCGGGGATCTCCGGCGTCTGCTGCATGATGTCGATGATCGGGAAGCGGTCCTCCATCTGCAGCGCCATGAACATTCGCGGCATCACCGGGAAGTGAAAGGCGGCGTGGCATTCGTCCCCCTGGCCGAAATAGGCCACCGCGTCCTCCGGCCACTGGTTGGCCTCGGCCAGCAGCATGCGGCCGGGATAATGCCGATCGACATGGGCGCGGATTTCCTTCAGCAGGGCGTGCGTTTCGGGCAGGTTCTCGCAGTTGGTCCCTTCACGCTCGAACAAATAGGGGACGGCGTCCAGCCGCAGGCCATCGACCCCCATCGACAGCCAGTGATCGAGGACCGCCAGCACCGCCTGCTTCACCTCGGGGTTCTCGTAGTTCAGATCGGGCTGATGGTGGTAGAAGCGGTGCCAGTAGTACGCGCCGGCCAGGGGGTCCCAGGTCCAGTTGGACTGCTCGAAATCCTTGAAGATGATTCGCGCGTCTTGGTACTTCGTCGGTGCATCGCTCCAGACGTAAAATTCCCGGTAACGGCTGCCGGGCTTGGCGCGGCGGGCCCGCTGGAACCAGGGATGGGCTTCGGAGGTGTGGTTGAGCACCAGCTCGATGATCACCTTCAGCCCCCGAGCGTGGGCGGCGCGGAGCAGCGCCTTGAAATCCTGGAGCGTGCCGTAGCTGGGGTTGATGTGCAGGTAGTCGGCGATGTCGTAGCCGTCGTCCCGCAGCGGCGAGGGAAAGAACGGCAGAATCCAGATGGCGGTCGCGCCCAGATCCTGGATGTAGTCCAGCTTGCTCATCAGGCCGCGCAGATCCCCCACGCCGTCGGCGGTGGAATCGCAGAAGGCGCGGAGGTGGACCTGATAGATGATCGCATCTTTGTACCACAGGTCGCTGGCTTCTTTCGTCACGCGAATCGCCTCCTGACGCGGGAGTTAGTGGTGAGTGGTGAGTGGTGAGTGGTGAGTGGTTGACACACAACTCACCACTCACCACTTACCACTCACCACTCCTGGCCTAGAGAAAGTATTCGAATTGCGACTCGGTCCGCACCCGCTTGCGCAGGCAAAAGATGTGCGCGGGTGCAGCGTGCGGACTGAGCTCGACATAGTTCCGCGGCCCTTGCCACAGAAACCGCCCGTCCCCGAGCAGGTCGTGCGCCTGGTAGGGCTGGTCCCGCTGCACGTCAAGCTCGTCCAGCGGCAGTTCGATCCAGCCCGCCTGCATGTGGTGCGGATCGAGATTGACCACGACCACGACCACGTTGGCGCCGTCCGCGCTCCGCTTGCTATAGCAAATCAGTTGCTCGTTATCGACGGGATGAAAACGCAGGCTCCAATCCCCGTGCAGCGCCGGATTCTCCCGGCGGATGCGATTGACGCGGGCGATGAAGGGACGCAGGCTGTACGGCGCTTCCAGGTCCCAGTGGCGGATCTGGTACTTCTCCGAATCGAGATACTCTTCGCTGCCCGGCTCCCGCGGCTGGGCGATGCACAGCTCAAAAGCAGGACCGTAAATGCCGCACGAAGCGGCGAGCGTGGCGGCGAGCACATAGCGGGCCATGAACGCGCTGCGTCCGCCGAACTGCAAGTACTCGCTCAGGATGTCCGGCGTGTTGGGCCACAAGTTGGGCTGAAAGAATTCCCGGACCGGCGACTGCGTCAGCTCGGTGAAGTAGGCCGTGATCTGGGGCTTCGTGTTCCGCCAGGTGAAGTAGGTATACGACTGCGTGAAGCCGAGCTTGGCCAGGCGGTACATGACCGCCGGCCGCGTGAACGCCTCGGAGAGGAAGATCGTCTCCGGATAGACGGACTTGACTTCGGCGATCACCCACTCCCAAAACAAGAGGGATTTCGTGTGCGGGTTATCGACGCGGAACACCCTGACCCCTTCCGCGCACCAGAAGAGGAGCACGCGATTCAGCTCTTCCCACAGGTTCTGCCAGTCGTCGCACTCGAAGTCGAAGGGGTAGATGTCCTGATATTTCTTGGGGGGGTTCTCGGCATACTGGATCGAGCCGTCGGGCCGCCGGCGGAACCAATCGGGATGGGCGCTGACGTAAGGATGATCCGGCGCGCACTGGAAGGCGATGTCCAGCGCGATCTCGATTCCCAGTTCGCGGGCCTTGGCGACCAGTCGCCGGAAATCGTCGATCGTCCCCAGGTCGGGATGGACCGCCTGGTGCCCCCCCTCGGCCGCACCAATGGCCCAGGGGCTGCCCACGTCGTCGGGTGCCGCAGCGACCGCGTTGTTCTTCCCCTTGCGAAAACTGCGGCCGATGGGATGAATCGGCGGCAGGTAGAGAACGTCAAAGCCCATTTCGGCCACGTACGGCAAGCGCGCCAGGCAGTCGGCCAGGGTGCCATGTTGTCCCGCCGCGGTACTCCGCTCAGCGCTGTGGGGGGAACAGGAGCGCGGAAATAGCTCGTACCAGGTGCTGAAGCGGGCCAGCGGACGATTCACCTCCAGCGGCAGCTCGGGCTCAAACCGCGTGGCATGGCGGCGGTCGGCGTGGCGGCCGACCACATCGGCCAAATGGGGCGACAGCGCGGCGGCGACTTGCGTCGGGCGATCGTTTCCCGTTTCGATCCGCGCCGCCAGGGACTCTAGCGCCTTTCGCTCCGCCGGCGGAACCAGGGGCAGGTGCTCGCGAACGATTTGCACCCCCACCAGCAGATCGATCGACACATCCTGGCCCGCGTCCACTCGTTTGCGCAAGTCCCGCCGCCAGGTGGCGAATCGGTCCACCCAGGCCTCGAGAGTGAAGAAGTAATGTCCCAACTGGGACACGACGAAGCTTCCCCGCCACCAGTCGTTGGGCAGCGGCTCCAGATCGCATTCGCTCCACGCCTGCTCCGCTTCGGTACTCCGCTCAAGGCTGTAGTGCCGAAACAGGAGCCGCCCGCTGAGCACGTCGTGACCGTCCGCGAAAATCCGCGCCTGCACCTCGACACAGTCCCCCACCACCCGCTTCGCAGGGAATCGCCCGTGGTCCACCTGCGGGGAGACCCCCTCGATCAACACGCGGCTGCAGCCTTGAGCAGGGTACCGATGCCCCGCGGCCAGAGAGTAGGAAGAACGCTTCATGAAGGATTCCTTGATTCACGCGGATGACTCTGGCCCGAAGCAACTCATCCTACGCCGTGGGCCGCCGCAAACGCGAGAAACGCAAGGGCGCTAGCACCGGCATTCCGTCCAGGGCCTGCGCCTGCATCAGGCCGACCACCTCTTCGAGTGATTCGGCCAGCCTCCGCTGGTCCTTGCGACTGAGGCCCCGCAGCCGGTCCGCCAGCGCCGACTGTAGCGGAGACGGGGCTTTGGCAATGAATGCCGCACCGGCCCGCGTGAGCTCGACGAACGCGCTTCGCCGGTCCCGCGGATCGCGTCGCCGGCACACGAGCTGCTTGGATTCGAGCCGATCGAGGATTCCCACCAGCGTGCTGGGATTGACGTGTACTCTTTGCGCGAGCGCCCGCGAGGTCAAAGCCCCTTCGGCCGCCAGCATGTGCAGGCAGACCAGTTGCGGCGCCGTAACCTCGCACTGGGCGAGCAGCCGCCGGGAGTGCAGGTCGATCGCGTGTACGATCCTCCGCAGCGCCGCCAGGACGCGGCGCTCACACGACTCTTCAGTGGCAACCATGAGCTTCGACTCTCTACGGGTGACGTGAGAATCCCCCTTCGATACCTCGATCGACGCCCGGAGCGGCGGCCACCCTTGGTCCGCGGAGTGCTGGGACCTCACTTGCCAGCGATCCCGGCCAGTTATACACTGCACCTCAAATGATTTCAAGTCAAATGATTTGAGATACATTTGTTTGGGGCCATCCCGCCCCGCAGCGCCACCCATCTCGGCGGCGCAGTTACAATCCGCTCATTCCTTCCTCGTCTCCCGGATACCCCCCTGATGATGCCCGTCGCTGAATCACTTCGCGCTCGACAGGTAGGCGCGCTGCGGACCGCTGCCGGCTCCGTCCGCTGGCGCCTGTGGGCGCCGCGGCACTCCGCGGTGCGACTAGTGCTGGGAATGGGCGACGACCGCCAAATCCTGCCGATGGCCGCGGAAGGGGACGGATATCACTCGCTGGAGCTTGCCGGCATCGCCAGCGGGACGCGGTACGCCTACAAAATCGGTGACGGCTCGCAGGACCTGCCCGATCCGGCGTCGCGCTGGCAGCCGGACGGGGTCCATCGCCCCTCGGCCGTCTTCTTTCCCGACGAATTCGCCTGGCACGATTCCTTATGGCGCGGCCTGTCGATGCGCGACCTGGTGATCTATGAGATCCATGTCGGCACATTCACTCCGGAAGGAACCTTCGCGGCTGTCATCGAGCGCTTGGCTCAACTGAAGGAATTGGGCGTTACGGCGATTGAAATCATGCCCGCTATGCAGTTTCCCGGCACGCGAAATTGGGGGTACGACGGGGTCCACCCCTATGCCGTCCAGAATTCCTACGGCGGTCCGCTGGGCCTCTTGCAACTGGTCGATGCGGCCCATGCCGCGGGGATGGGAGTGATCCTGGACGTGGTCTACAACCACCTGGGTCCGGAAGGAAATTATCTGGCCCAATTTGGGCCGTACTTCACCGATCGGTACCGCACCCCCTGGGGCGCGGCGCTGAATTACGACGGACCCGATAGCGACGCCGTACGAGGCTACGTAATCGACAACGCCTGCCAATGGGTCCGCGACTTCCACATCGACGGCCTGCGGCTCGACGCCGTGCAGACGATTTACGACTTGAGCGCGTATCATCTGCTGGCCGAGCTCAAGGCCGAAGTGCAACTCACGGCTTCCGCGTGCGGACGCTCGGCCGTAGTCATCGCCGAGACCAATCAAAACGACGCCCGCATTACCGCGGCGGAAGATCGTCATGGCTTCGGTCTGGACGGCGTTTGGAGCGACGACTTTCACCACTGCGTCCACGCCTTGTTGACCGGCCAGCGGGACGGGTATTACGCCGATTTCGGCGAGCCCGAGCAACTGGCGCGGGCCTACAGCGACGTGTTCGCTTACAACGGCCGCTACAGCCCATTCTGCCGGCGGCGGCACGGCAGTCGGGTACACGACCAGCCCAGAGAGCGGTTTGTCGTGTGCATTCAGAACCACGACCAGGTCGGCAATCGAGCCCTGGGGGAGCGGCTGGGAACGCTCCTGGCGCCTGCGGCGCAGCGACTGGCCGCCGCACTACTGCTCCTATCCCCGAACACGCCCCTGTTGTTTATGGGAGAGGAGTACGGAGAGACCAATCCGTTTCTCTTCTTCTGCTCGTTTGGGGATAGAGCGTTGATCGAAGCGGTTCGCGAAGGGCGGAATCGCGAGTTTGCGGAACTGGCCTTCCAATGGGAAGGCGAGATTCCCGATCCGCACGCGACGGGTACGCTCGCGCTCTCTCGCTTGAGTTGGCGATGGGAGGGGGACGAGCACCGCTCGGGGCTGAGACGCCTGTATCAGACCCTGCTGGCCGCGCGGCGATCGTGGCCGCCGCTGATCGATCGGGAGCACTGCAGCGCAACAGTGCTCAACGGTAAGGCCGCGACCAGTGGTCGCGGCTATCCAGCGCTCTTGGTCGTGGAGCGCGGACCAGCGCCAGGTCTGATCGCCGTCGCGAATTTGACGGCCCAATCCGTCGCTTTGCCGAGTGGAATGCCGCGACCGGTGGACAGTAAAACCGCGACCAGTGGTCGCGGCCATACACCGCTGCTTTCCACGTGCGAGCAGCGGTTTGGCGGCCAGTTGCCTCTGGAGTACCAGCGGCACGATTTGGAAGCGATCACCGAACTGGCCCCTTTTGAATTGATTCTGTGGGGGGACGTGGCATGGACCTAGCGCCGCTGGACGACACAGCGTTGGCCGAGGAGATCGCGCAGCGGATTCTCGATCGCGCGGCGCAGTCACAGGCCCAACTGACGGCCACTTACCGGCTCCAGTTGCACCGTGAGTTTACCTTTCGCGACGCGGCAGCGATCGTCCCCTATTTGAAGGAGCTGGGGGTCAGTCACGTCTACTGCTCGCCGTACCTGCGGGCGCGGCAGGGAAGCGCCCACGGCTACGACATCTGCGACCACACTCAGATCAACCCGGAATTGGGGGGTGAGGAAGCCTACCGGGAATTCGCCCGCGCGCTGAAAGAGCACGGGATGGGGCAGATCCTCGACATGGTCCCCAACCACATGGCGGCCAGCCTGGAAAATCCCTGGTGGTTCGACGTGCTGGAGAACGGGCCGGTCTCCCCCTATTCCTCTTTCTTCGATGTCGATTGGCAGCCCGTCAAGCAGGAGCTGGCGGACAAAGTCTTGCTCCCCGTACTCGGCCAGCAGTACGGCGAGGCGCTGGAAGACGGCCAGTTGCGGCTGGAATACCGCGAGGGGGCGTTCTTTGTCCGCTACTACGAGCACGCCTTCCCGTTGGGATCCAAGACGACCCTTCCATTGCTCACCGAGCGGCTCGCGGAGCTGCGCGCGGCGCTGGGCGAGACGAGTCCCGAAATCACCGAGCTGGAGAGCATCATCACCGCGCTCGAGCATCTCCCGCCGCAATCGGCGCGCGATCCCGCGCAGGTCCGCGAACGGCATCGCGAAAAGGAGGTCGTCAAGCGGCGGCTCCGCGAGCTGACGGCGGCCAGCCAGCCGATCTGCGAGCACATCGCGCGGAATCTCGAGGATTACAGCGGCGACCGGGCGCGGCCCGAGTCGTTCGACCGGCTCGACCGCCTGCTCGACGCCCAGCCCTATCGCCTCAGTCATTGGCGCTCCGCGGCCGACGAGATCAACTACCGCCGCTTCTTCGACATCAACGAGCTGGCGGCCATCTGCATGGAGTTGCCGGAAGTCTTTCACGCCGCGCACGCACTGCTGCGGCCGTATCTGGCCGACGGAACGATTGACGGGCTGCGGATCGATCATGTGGACGGGTTGTTCGATCCGGAGCAGTACCTGTGGCGGCTGCAATGGGCCTACCTCGCCGACCTGGGAGCGGAAATCTTCCGCGCGCACTTCAGCCTTGAGCGGAGTACCGAGGCGGAGGCGGCAGAGGCCCCCGATTTCCAACCGGGCGATCCAACGGGCGGTCAGAAGCGCCACTGGCGGCATATCGCGCCGCTGGTGCTCGGCATTTGCGCGCGGGCCTTGGGCATGCGGCAGCCGGGAGTGGAGGATCTGCGCGCCGTGCTCTGTCCCGACCCGGCCGCCAACCACGTGCCGCTGACGGCCCGCGAGCCGACCGGCCGGTCAGCGGGAAATGCCGCCGCCGCGATGTTCGTCCTTGTGGAAAAGATCCTCGGCCCCGATGAGCCGCTCCCGGAAAGCTGGCCCGTGTCGGGAACGAGTGGTTACGATTTCCTCAATTCGCTGAGCGGATTGTTCGTCGTGCCGCAGGGATATGCCGAGCTCGTGCGGACTTACGACCGCTTTCAGGGCGAGCCCAGCGACTTGAACCAGGTCGAGTACGAGTCGAAGCTCTTGATCCTCCGCGTGGCGATGGCCAGCGAGCTGCAAATGCTGGCCCATCGTTTGAATCGCATCTCCGAGCAGCATCGCCGCTCGCGCGACTTCACGCTCAATAATCTCCGCCTGGCGATCCGCGAGGTCCTGGCCTGCTTTCCCGTCTATCGGGTCTATCCGGGGCGGGAAGGGATCAGCGACCGCGATCGCCGGTTCGTCAGCCTGGCGGTGGCCCAAGCCCGCCGCCGCAACCCGGCCTTCGATCCGGCGGTGTACGAATTCCTCCGCAGCGTTCTGCTCTTGAACCATCCGCCCGGCCTGTCCCCCGAGCAGATCGCCGAGCGCGAGGTGTTCACCGGCAAGTTCCAGCAGGTCACCAGCCCGGTGATGGCCAAGGGAGTGGAGGATACGGCGTTCTACGTCCACGTGCCGCTGGTGTCGGTCAATGAAGTGGGAGCCGATCCCCGCCGGCCCGCCACTTCCATCGCCGAGTTTCACGAGTCCAATCGCCAGCGCAACTTGCGGCTGCCGCGGGCCATGCTGGCCACCAGCACGCACGACACCAAGCGGAGCGAGGACGTGCGGGCCCGGCTGCACGTGCTGTCCGAGATGCCCAGCCAGTGGCGGACCGCGATCAACCGCTTCGCCCGCAGCAACAAGCGCTTCGTGCGCGATTGTGGCGGCGAACAGGCCCCCAGCCGCAACGACGAATACCTTTATTACCAGTCGCTCCTGGGAGCCTGGCCCCTTAAGCCCCAAGGCGCCCAGGAGCGGAAAGTGCTCGGCGAGCGGCTGGCTGAATACATGGAGAAGGCCACCCGCGAAGCCAAGCAGCGCACCAGTTGGATCAATCCGAACCAGGAGTACGATGCCGCGGTCCGCGAGTTCGTGATCCAGACGCTCCGCGACTCGCCGCGGAACAGGTTTCTCAAAGACTTGCTGGCCCTGCATTCCCAGATTGTCCCGGCCGGCCAGTACAACGCGCTGGCTCAACTGGCTCTCAAGCTGCTCTCTCCCGGCGTTCCCGATATCTACCAGGGGCAGGAACTGTGGGACTACAGCCTGGTCGATCCCGACAATCGCCGCTCTGTGGACTACGCGCAGCGGCAGTCGCTGCTCACGGATATCCGCGGCTGGGACGCCTTGCCCGACGAGGAGCGGCGGAGGCGAGTGGTCTCGCTGGGGCGCGCCTGGGCCGATTCGCGGCTGAAGCTGCTGGTGACCCACCGGCTGCTGACCCTGCGCCGCGACCGCCGCGAACTGTTCATCCACGGCCATTACGTGCCGCTGGAGACGAGCGGGCCGCTGGCGCAGCACCTCGTCGGACTTTCCTGGCGGAGAGGGGCCGACCAGCCGCTGGACGTGGTGGCGGTCATTCCGCGGCAACTCTCCGCGCTGCTGGCGTCAGGAGTCAGGAGTCAGGAGTCAGGAGCCAGGAGTCAGGAACCTGACCCCCGACCCCTGACCCCTGACTCCTGGTCCGACGAAAGCGGTCCGCTATGGATCGAGGGGGCCTGGTCCGAGACGGGAGTCGCTCTGCCGGAAGATTGCGCTTGCGCCTTTCGCTGCCTGTTCACCGGCCGCACCTACATGCCCGAACAAGGCTCGCTCCCCGTGGCCCCCTTGCTCGAGGACTTTCCGCTGGCGGTGCTCCAGCGGGCCTCCTGAAGGCGCACGGTCAACAGCTAACGCAGGCCCGCCGCCGTTTGCAGGCAGCTCCGCAGGTCCAGCGCAGCGCCGCGCTGGATCTGCTCTTCATACATCGTCTCAAAATTCGCGGGCACGCGCAGCGACCAGTTGGCGTCGCTGACGACCCCCGGTTCGTTGTACCGCGCGGTCATCCCGAACAGATCCGGAAAGAAGACCACCACGTGCCGTGCTTGGCTGGCGAGCATGGCGGTAAAACACGCATTCACAAGTTTTCCTGGATCCTCGGCGATCTCGGCAGCCAGCCAGGGGCCGGGGGCCAGATTGGCTGCTGGGTCCTGGCTCCTGGCTCCTGGTTCCTGGCTCCTGATTCCTAGCTCCGCCAGGTACTCCCCCCAAGCCTTCCCCGCCTCGCCGCTGCACCATTGCCGGGCCAACTGCCAGATCGGCGGCGTGTCGTGCGTGCCCAGCATGATCCAGTCCTGCTCTCGGGCATTCTCGATCCGGTAGACGTCCGATCGGTCGGCCAGATTGATCTTCTGCGTCACGCGGAACCGCCCCAGCGCGTGCCGATCCATCACCCGGCCGACAGGATAAGGAAGCGTGCTGAGAACCTCGCAGGCCACGGCATGGGTCGCTCGCCCCGCCAGACCCTGCTGGGCGACGATCTCATCCATGAGGACCGAGTAGCGCCGCACCTGGTCGTCGTCGAGCCCCGCGACATGGCCGTCGGCATGGAGCGGCTGCGCGCGGTCGATCTGCTCCGGCCGGGCGATCGCGTACCGTGCGAGCTGCGGATGCCGCGGATCGTCCGGCGAGGAAAAGAGCCGTGCGCCTGCCTGCACCGCCTGGAAGGGATCCGCCAGATCGGCCCGGTAGACCCACGGGTCCACCCAGCCGTGCGGATGATCGATGCGCAGTCCGTCGCACTCGGCGAGAACTCGGGCGATCCGCGCCCGAATGAAGGCCAATGCCGGTCCGGGTTCCTCCGGCGTGCCGAATTGGGCCGGATCGAGCACGACATAGCCCCAAGGCTGCCCCAGCGGATTGGTGCGGCTGGGCGGGGCCCCCATCAAGTACCCGCGGAGGAACAGCTTCCGCCAGGCCCACGTGTCGCGCTGCGACAGCCCCACCTGCAAGTCGCCATAAAGCGCCAGACCCAAATCGGCCAAGCGCCGCCGCAAAGCTTGATGTTCCTGGGCCAGCAGCCACTGAATCAGGGCGTAGTCCTCGATGGCCGTGCGATATTGGCGTTTCAGCGCTGACAACCTTGCGGCGGCCCCCTGCGCTTGATCTGCCGGCGGCTCCGCGGTACTCCGCTCAAGGCTGAAGAGCTGCTGATCGAACGCCCCTGCCTGCGTGCGACCCCAATCGTGCCATGACTCGCCGCCATGCTCTCGGCATAGCACCCCGTACAGCGCGTCCGGCACGAGCCAGGCTTCGTGCAGCGCCAGAAACTCGCGCGCGGCCGCGCGGTCGGCTGGCGCCGCGCAGGCTGCGATCTCCGCCAAGGCCCGTTGATGGGCGTCAAAGACCAGCCGGTAAGGCACGATCCCGTCCAGCGCCGCGGGGAGCGAGCGGCGGATCGAATCCCACGTTGCGCGGCTCAGACGCCCTTGCTCGACCATCCGCAGGAGCGGCAGATCGAGCGGATTGCGGGAGAAGATCGTCGCATCGTAGGGGGACGGATTGCCGCGGCTGGTCATCCCGCGCGGCCCGAACTGGATGGCGTCAAATCCCATTTCCGCCGCCCAGGCCAGGAACCGCTCGGCGCCTTGCGAATAGGGAGTGCCGCGCCCCAGGTCTTCCTGCGGATCGCCAGGGAAGCTCGCGTCGTGAATTTGCAGAACGAGACGGTCAACCCGCAACGCCTGCTTGGCATCAACCAGGGCCGGGCGGGAAGATGTTTTCAGATCATCCACAGTTTCAGCGGGGTGAGTGATGAGTGGTGAGTGGTGTTCCGCTTGACCTCCGGCCTCCGGCCTCTGACGTGAGGAGTGCCGCCAATTGCGCCAGGATCAAGCTCGTTGCGCCCCACACACGGTGCGGCCCGACCTGGTAATGCGGCGCGCGAAACACCAGCCCCTTCCGCTCGATCTGGTGTTCGCCGCGCTGCGCCGGATCGAGGAGTGCCGCCAAGGGAATCTCGATCAGCTCGGTCGCCTCGCAGGGGTTGAGCTGAAATGCCGGGCGCTCGCCGCACAGTGCCACGAACGGCTTGAGCCAGAAGTTGCTGTTAAAGACATAGATCGGCCGCAGCGCGCCGAGCACGCAGGCGCTGTCGGGTGCCACTCCCAATTCCTCGTTCAATTCGCGCAAGGAAGTCTCGTAGGGCGCTTCCCCCGGCTCGACGGCACCGCCGGGAAGCGCCACCTGCCCGGCGTGCAGCTTCATTTCGATCGGCCGCAACATCGCCGGCACGAACCACTCGCGCTCTTGGCGATAAAGCAGCACGACGACCGCCGCCTCGCGAGCGTCGATTGCCGGCGGACCGGCATGCCGGCCGTAAGCCAGCTCCGGCGCCATCATCCGGTCTGCTTCCGGCCCAGGAAGCGGCAGCAAGAATCGCTGGCGCAGCGCAAAG
The DNA here is from genome assembly GCA_035512595.1 of Pirellulaceae bacterium. Taxonomy (GTDB): domain Bacteria; phylum Planctomycetota; class Planctomycetia; order Pirellulales; family Pirellulaceae; genus DATKDU01. Next base: position 10,372 of record DATKDU010000129.1, on the reverse strand, counting down.
AGCAGCCCATCGGGCGGTAGCGACAGATCGATTGGCGAGGCGACAGTGCTCATGGTCCCGCCGGCGGAACGCGGTAGATCGCATACGCCCGATTGTCGCCCGGCATTTGCGGGTAAGCCAGCGGAAGACCAATGGGCCGCCGGCTTCGCGTGCGATCGATGAGGATGTACACAGCCCCGTGCTTGCCGGCCAAAGCGACCAGTTCCGCGTCGCTATGGAACGCCAGATCGGCGTGCATCGCGCCGGCGGGAAAGATTTCCGCCAGGGTCCGCTTCCAGGCGACGATGGCGGCCGCATCCTGGGGCACATCTTTCCAACTGGCGACTTCAGCCCGACCGGCATACCACTTGAAGGTCTGCTGCCTGCGCGGCGTGAGGAATTTGGCATCCGTCGGCGTATTGTCGGCCGCCCACTGGCAAGCGCGACGCCACTCGTCGAATTGCTCCCGTGAGGGGAACTTCGCGGAGGAGCGATCCGCGGCCCTCTCCATCGGCCGCGGCTGCAAAAAACTTCCCGGCAGCCGGTGCTGCGACCGCCGGTAACCGATTTCGCCCAGATTGGCAAAGACCGCCAGCATGGCGACGATCAAGGCGAATGAGCCCCCGGCCGATTCGCGGCGCAGCGCGGCGGCCAGCCACTGCCCGACTGCCAGCGCGACGCCCACTGGCAGCAGCGCGTCGCTGAGCCGGAACCAGTAGTACTTAAGCAGCGGGGCCGACAGGGTTTGAAGCTCCACATTGGAAAGCCCCCGCACGTTGGCATAGCCGACCGTTCCCTGATCGATGGCGATCCCAATGAGCCCGATGGCGACTCCCCCAAGCACCACGGCGTGCAAGTTGATTTCAGGGGTAACTAACCGCGCACGAAAGCACGTCCGCCAGGCGAGCCAGCCCCACGCTGCGGCCAGCAACCCATGGCGGACGACTTTCCACCACTCGAAACTGTGGAACACCAGGTGGTGATCGAGCCGGTCGAAGACGTAGATGCGATTAGCCTCGCGGACGGTCACTGCATCCGCCCCGTAAGACAGGGTCAATGCGGGGACGATGGCGATTGCCGCCAGCGCCAGCGAACCGACGAGCGCGGGAGCCAGCTTGACCAGCGGGGTTTGCGTTCTGCCAACCAGCAGCCAGGCGATGCCGAGAGCTACGCCAGTCCAGCCGCCGACCAGCACATGTAGTGCCGTCGCCCCGCCGGCCAGCAGGAATGCCAGCGGCCACCGCTGCTTCACAGCCCTTTCCAGAGCGAGCAGCACAAGGACATAAGAAAACCCTTTGGCCTCCACGCCGCCGACAATCCATTCCCCCGCCATGTGAAACCGGTGAAGAAAGAGGAGCATCATCCCCGCGGTGAGAATCGATAGCAGCTTTTGCGGCGCGATGGCCGTGCTGAGCCGCTGCCAGGCCCACGCGAGGAGCAGCCACGACGCACACCGGCCGATCCATGCCGCCGCAGACAGCGAAACGAACTTCGTTACCCAGCCGAAGGTCCAGTAAAAGACGCCGTGCGCGTCCTTCGATTCGAGGAATATGTCACCGCGGCACCAGGCCGGATCCCAGTAGTGCCTGGCCTTGGCCAGGTAGTGGGCTTCCCCCACGTCCGGCGGCGGCGAGCCGGCGAAGACGAAGAACATCACGAAGATGAAGCCGACTTCGATCACGGCCCAGGAGCCAGGAGCCAGGGGCCAGGGGCCAGACTCCTGGCTCCTGGTTCCTGGTTCCCGTGATGGGGGTGGCGGGCTCATCGGGTTCGGCGGGAGCAAAAGGTCCATTTTAACTGCCGCACCCGTTTTGCGCGAGGGCACTCTTGGATTTCGAGTGCGGCGATTTGTCGCCGCTTTTGGAGCTTCGGGACTGCCTATACTGGGAACATCCCGCTGCCGACTGCCGCCATAGTTTTAATCCAAAGAATCTCAAAGCGGCGACAAGTCGCCGCACTCCAAAATCCAATATGTCAACTTCTCCTGGCAAAGCGCTTCGCGATGCAATCGAGGACTCCACCATTCAGGTGATCGGTGCGCCCAATGCCCTGGCGGCCCGGCTGATCGAAGAGGCGGGCTTCGAGGCGGCATATCTCTCCGGTGCGGCATTCTCGGCCGGATCGCTGGCGCTTCCGGATGTGGGACTCTTCACGTTGACGGAACTTGCGCAGCAAACGGCCTGGATTGCCCGCAGCACGCGACTGCCGCTGATCGTCGATGCCGACACGGGCTTTGGCGAAGCACTGAACGTGGAGCGGACGGTCGTCGAGCTCGAATCGGCCGGGGCAGCGGCGATTCAACTCGAAGACCAGCAGCTTCCCAAGCGGTGCGGCCACTTGTCGGGCAAGATCCTCGTCGAGCCGGAAGTGATGTGCGCCAAACTGCGGGCGGCAGCCGAAGCCCGCCTCGATTCCGATCTGATCCTCATCGCCCGGACCGATGCCCGTGGCGTGACGAGCCTGGACGACGCCATCGAGCGGGCCAGGCGGTTTCTCGCCGCCGGAGCGGACTGGATCTTTCCCGAAGCGCTCGCCACCAAGGAGGAATTCGAGCGCTTTTCCCGCGCAATCGACGCGCCGCTGGTCGCCAACATGACGGAGTTTGGCAAGAGCCCGCTCTTGACGCTTCAAGAGTTGGCAGACCTGGGCTATTCGGCCGTCCTCTATCCGGTGACGCTGCTCCGCGTGGCCATGAAGGCCATGCAGTGTGCCCTGGATGTAATTGCCGACGAAGGAACGCAGCAGAACATCCTCGACCTGATGCAGACCCGCGAGGAGTTGTACGAGCTGCTCGATTACCGTGAGTACGAAGAGCGGGACCGTGCCCACTTTGGAGGGGAGGCGGGGAAATGACCAATGACCAATTCCCAATGACCAATCCCGAGCAAAGCCATTGGTCATTGGGACTTGGTCATTGGTCATTGGTCATTGGTCATTTGGACGGTCTGCTGTGATACAATCCAACAGACTGAACACTAACCTTTCCCCTGGCCACCCATGTCCGCACCGACCCATCGCAGCGAAGCGTATTCCCCTGGCCTTGAGGGGGTAATTGCCGGCGAGACCGCCATCAGCACCGTCGATACCGGGCTGACCTATCGCGGCTACGCGATCGAGGACCTGGCCGCCAACTCGACCTTTGAGGAAGTCGCGTACCTCATCCTGTACGGAGAGCTGCCGACGCAGCGGCAATCGGCCGATTTTCGCTCGCGGCTAGGAAAGGCTGCAAACATTCCAAGCGAGTTGATCGACACGCTGCGAAAAATTCCCGCCGCGGCGCCGACGATGGACGTCCTGCGGACCGCGACCAGCTTTCTCGCTCATTTCGATCCCGACACGGCCGACGGCAGTCACGACGCCAACATCCGCAAGGCGGAGCGGCTGTTGGCGCAGCTCCCCATCGTGATTGCCTCCCGCCAGCGGCTCAAGGAGGGAAAGGAGCCGGTTGCCGCCGACGTTTCGCTGCCTCTGGCCGCAAATTTTCTCTGGATGCTTCGCGGCGAGAAACCCAGCGAAAAGCAGGTCAAGGCGCTCGACGTCTCGTACATCCTGTATGCCGAGCATGAGTTCAACGCTTCGACATTTGCCGCCCGCTGCGTCTGCTCGACGCTGTCGGACTTGCACTCGTCGATTACGGCCGCGATCGGCACACTGAAGGGGCCGCTGCACGGCGGGGCCAACGAGCGAGCGCTGGAGGTGCTACTCTCCGTCGGTTCGGTCGAGAAAGCCGAAGCGTGGGCTCGGCAGATGCTGGCGAAAAAGGAAAAGGTGATGGGCTTCGGCCACCGGGTCTATAAGGATGGCGATCCGCGTGCGGTCTACCTGAAGAAGCTCGTCGCTCCGATTGCCGCCGAGACCGGCAATGAATCGCTGGAAGCAACCGCGGACGTGATCGAGCGGACGATCTGGACCGAGAAGAAGATTCCGCCGAATGTCGATTGGCCGTGCGCCCGGCTTTATCACTATCTCGGATTACCCGCGGACCTTTTTACGCCGCTGTTCGTGGCGGCCCGCGTGGTCGGCTGGAGCGCCCACGTGATCGAGCAGCTCGATGACAACCGCATCATGCGTCCGCGGGCCATCTATCGCGGCCCGGCGATGCGGAAGTGGGTGGCCGTGGAGAAGCGGGGATAGCCCCTACTTCGCCTTCGGCATCGCGCCGGTGATGAGCGAGACCAGATTTTGAAAGACCTGGCATTGAGCGTATTCGCTGGTGACGGGCGAATTTTTGACCCGGCCAGTGCGCCGCCGCGGCATTGGCGGCATAAGTACTGTCCGGTTCTTGCCGTGCGTTGATTGACCCGCGCCCCGATTCGGCGCACAATAGATGCGGCTGGCTTGATGGGTAAGCGCAAGCGACCCTGCCCAAACCTGTCCCGCGCTAGCCGATGTTGCTGGCGATCCGCCAACCGCAATCCCGCCTGAACCTCCCGCCTTCGCCAAATCGTCATGCGACTATTGCCGCGTTTGCCGCGCATGCTTGGGGCTGTCACCTGCGCACTTCCGTTTATTTGCGCTCCAGCGAGCTTAGCTCAGCCGGCGCTCTCGGGTATTGCTCCCGGTGCCGCCTCCCCCGGAAAGACGACCGACATGGTGGTCACTGGGGCCAAGCTCGACCAGCCCCTGAAGGTCTGGAGCAGCTATCCAGGCATGCAGATCGAAGCCGTCCCCGGCGATGCCAATCAAAAGGGAAAGACACAGCTTACGCTCAAGGTCACCCTGCCCGCCGACGCGGCCTGCGGCATTGGCAGCCTGCTCGTTGCCACCAGCGAGGGGATCAGCGACCAGTTGTTCTTTGCGGTCGATGATTTGCCGAGCGTGGCGGACAACGCGAACAATCACGCGCCTACAACCGCGCAGGAGGTCGCGATTCCTTCCGCTGTGGATGGCGTCAGCGACGGCACGGTCTTCGACTATTACAAATTCGCCGCCAAGGCCAATCAGCGACTGAGTATTGAAGTCGTCGCCAATCGGCTGGCGAGCGACTTCGACCCAGTCATGCGTCTGCTCGATCCCAGCGGCCGCGAACTCTTGCTGGCCGACGATGATTTGAGCTTGGGAGCCGATTGCCGCACGAGCTTCGTCTTTCCAGCGGACGGCACTTACACCCTGGAGCTGCGCGACAACCGCTACAAAGCTGGCGGACGCTACCGGCTGCGGATTGGCGATTTTCCGCTTGTCTCGACGGCCTATCCCACGGGAGTGCCGTTGGGAGGTGCTTCGCACGTAGGTGTGTCGGGTCCGCTGGCGGAAGGGATCGCTTCGGTGGTCGTTGGCGCATCACCGGCGGCAGTCGGCCAGCGCGTTCCCGTCAGCGTGAAGCTCCCCGGCGGCACATCGAGCGGATTCGCCGTTGCCGTCGCCAGCGATCTGCCAGAGCACGTGGAAAATGCGGCCTCGGGACAACCGACGTTGATTCAGATCCCCGGCGCTGTGAGCGGGCGGCTGGAAGCGGAAAAGAATGTAGACAGCTACCAGTTTGCCGCTTCCAAAGGAACTCGCATCACCGCCAAATCGTTTTCGCGGAGCCTGCATTCGCCCGCAGTGGTGGCGATGAAGCTCTACAACGCAGCAGGGGCAGTGCTCGGCGAATCGCCGGTAACCGAGAGCGAGGAAGAGACGCTGAGCGTCGTGGCGCCGGAAACGGGCGTCTACAAGCTGACTGCGGAGGATTTGCTCGGCCGCGGCGGCCCGGAGTTCACCTATCGCATCGAGCTCCGCACCGGTAATTCGTTCGCGCTCAACATCAAGCCCGATCAGGCGGCCAAGATGCGGCTGGCGCAGTCCAAAGGGGGTGCGTTCTCGATTGCCGTGCAAGCAGTCCGCAATGGATACGACGGCCCGATTCGGCTCGACATCGATGCACCCAAGAGCGGCTGGCGGGTGTTCAACAACGTGATTCCCGAGAAGGCCGCCGAGGTGGTGATGTATGTCATCGCCCCCGCCGACCTGACGGAAGCGGAAATCGTCCCGCTGCACATCGTCGGCACCGCGGAGATCGACGGCGCGACGTACGGAGCGCGGGCCAGAACGGCCGCGATTCTCAAAGCGGGCCGTCCCTTCATGGCCTATCCGCAAGCCTGGCTCGATGGTCTGATCTTTGTGGGCGGTCTTCCCGATCGGCCCGCCTTTTATGCAGTGACTGCTGACAAGATCGACGTGGACTTCCCGCGGACTGCCGGCCAGGCGCAGCTCGTGCTGACCATGGACCGCACCGACGCCAACTTCAAGGATGTGCCGCTGACGGTGCTTCCGCAGGGGTTGCCCGCCGGCTTCACCGCGGAGATCAAGCGAAACGGCAACGGGCCGAAAGAGACCTACGACGTCGTGCTCAAGGGGCCGAAAAACCTGGCGGAAGGTCAGCGGCTGTTCAAGATTCTCACCTATGCCGAGATGGCCGGCCGCGGGCAGGCAGTTGTGACGAGAGATATTGCGATCAACGTGGTCACGCCGCTGTCGGTGGCTGTCGCGCCGGCCGGGCCGCTGGTCGTCGGACAGAAGCAGAAGGTCAAGATCACGCTCACCCGCCGCGGCATCGATGCCCAGCCGGTGGACATCGCCTTCAAAAAGCTCCCCGCCGGCGTTTCGGTCAGCAAAGTGACGCTTCTGCCCAATCCGAACGAATTGGAAGTCGAATTGGCTGCCGCCGCCGAAGCCGCTCCAGGCGTGTTTGCCGAGTTGGCGGTGACGGCCACGACGAAATACGCCGGGGTGGATATTGCGGCGGACAGCCCGAACGTCAATCTGGAAGTGAAAGCTCCGTAGTAAGGATTACACCATGCGACGAATCTTCGTTCTCGTGACGATTGCCGCGATTGCCTGTCCGGCATGGACCATGGCCGAGGAGGCGCTGGAGCCAATCCAGGTCGGCACTCCGCAGCGAATCGAAGTCGCTCCGGCTTCATTCAAGCTTGCCGGCCCGCGCGGCCAGGTGCAGCTCGTCGTGACGGGCGTGTATGCCGACGGCACGGTGCAGGACCTGACGCGGGCCGCGCAGTTCGCTTCCAGCGACGCGTCGATTGCTGCGGTGGATGGCTCCATCGTCAAGCCGCACAAGGACGGCAATGCCGAGATCACGATTACGGCCGGCGGACAAACGGCGAAAACGACGATTGAAGTCAGCGGTCAGGCCGCCCCGCAGCCGGTTTCGTTTGAATACGAAATGCTGGCCGCGCTTTCCAAGCAGGGGTGCAACATGGGGGCCTGCCACGGCAGTCCCAGCGGCAAAGGAGGGTTTCGATTGTCGCTGCGGGCCTTCGACCCGACGGTGGACAAGCTGACGCTGATTCGCGAAGACCTCGGCCGCCGCACGAATGTCATCAATCCCGAAGAGAGCCTGCTCCTGGCCAAGCCGCTGATGAAGGTGCCGCACGGCGGCGGGCTCAGGCTCAAGCGGAGCGATCCGGCTTTTGCGCTGATGCGACAGTGGATTGCGGAAGGCTGTAAGCAAGACAGCGAGGGTGCGCCGCGGTGCGTGAAGATCGAGATTACGCCGCCGACCGGACGGGTGCTCAAGCGGCCGGCCCATACGCAGCAACTGTGCGTCCTGGCCCATTTCTCCGACGGCAGCATCCGCGACATCACCGACATGGCCTGCTATTCGACAAGCGACAGCGAGGTGGCCGACGTGACCACCGGCGGCCTGGTTATCGGGCACAATCGTGGCGAAGCGGCGATCGTCGTCCGCTACATGGAGTTCATCGAGTCGTGCTTCCTCACGTTCGTGAAGGACATCGAGGGCTACCAGTGGCCCAGTGCCCCGGCCAACAATTACGTCGATGAGCTCGTCTATCAGAAGCTTCAGCAACTAAAATTCCTGCCGTCCGGGTTGTGCAGCGACGAGGAATTTTTGCGCCGCGTGTACTGCGACGTGATCGGCGTGCTGCCCAGCGTCGAGGAAACGCAGAAATTCCTGACCGATGCCGATCCGGCCAAGCGGGCCAAGCTAATTGATGCACTTTTGGAGCGGCCCGAGTACGCCCGCTTTTGGGCGCTCAAATGGGGCGATCTCCTCAAGATGACCAGTGCCCAGGTCGGCGGCGACGGGGTCCACAAATACCACCGCTGGCTCCTGCACTCGTTCGAGAAGAACATGCCCTACGACCAGTTCGCCCGCGAGCTGCTCGGGGCGGAAGGGAGCACGCTGGAGAATGCCGCCGCCAACTTCTACCGCACGGCCGTCGATACCAACGACTGCGTGGAAACGGTGGCTCAGGTCTTTCTCGGCGCTCGCATGCAGTGCGCCAAGTGCCACAACCATCCGTTCGAGCGCTGGACCCAGGACAATTACTACGGCATGGCCGCCTTCTTCAACCGCGTGCAGCGGAAGAAGTCGTCGCGCCCCGATGAGTTTTTGATCTACACCACCAAGTCGGGCGAAGTAACGCAGCCCCGCACCGGCAAGCAGATGAAGCCCTGGCTGCCGATGCAGGGGGATATCGAGCCGCCAGCCGACACCGACCGCCGCGACCCGTTCCTGACATGGCTCACCGCCAAGGACAATCCGTTCCTGGCCAAGGTCGAAGCCAACCGCATCTGGAGCCATCTCTTCGGCCGCGGCATTGTCGAGCCCAACGACGATTTCCGCGAATCGAATCCCCCCAGCAACGCGGCCTTGCTCGACGCTCTGGCGAAGGATTTTGCCGACCACAACTTCGACCGCAAGCACGTCTTGCGGACGATCCTGAACAGCCGCACGTATCAGGCCGACTTCCGCCCGAACGATTTCAATAAAGAGGACACCCGATACTTTTCGCACTACCAGCCGCGGCTGATGACCGCCGAGCAGCTCCTGGACGCGATCTGCAATGTGACGGCGCTTCCCGAAGCGTTTCCCAATCTGCCCGCCGGCACCAAGGCGACGCAGATTCCCGCCCCGGACCTCGTGAAGCACGAGTTCCTCAAGATCTTCGGCCAGCCCGAGCGGCAGACCGTTTGCCAGTGCGAGCGGACGACCGATTCGAATCTCGGCATGGCGATCCAGTTTTTCAACGGCCCGCTGATTTACAACAAGCTCCGCGACGAGAACAACCGCTTCCGCAAGCTCCTGGCGGCGGGAAAACCGCATCCGGAGATCATCACGGAGTTGTACCTGGCCGCCGTCTGCCGCAAGCCCTCGGAGAAAGAGCTGGCGGCCAGCATGGCTCACATTGCCGCCAAAAACGACCCAGTGGTAGCCTTCGAGGACATCTGCTGGGCGATCCTGAACACGAACGAGTTTTTATTCCAGCATTAACCAGTAGGACGGCCCTTCCGGGCCGTCCAGCGTCGGCCCGGAAGGGCCGACCTACAGACTTCCCAACTCCGCCGTCGAGATTCGCGATGCCCCTTCATCGATCCTGCCTGGCCGCCGTCCTCTGCCTGCTCGCTGCCCCGCTGCTGGCCCAATCCCCCACCAGCTTCAAAGGCGAGGTAGCATCAATCCTCTTGAACAACTGCCTGGCCTGCCACGGCCCCAAGAAGGCCGAAGGGGGGTATCGCATCGATACGTTTGAGCGGGTCGTGGCCGCCGGCGAATCGACGCAGCCTGGCTTCATCGCCAAGGACTTGGAGGGGAGCGAGTCCTTCCGCCGCATCATTTCGACTGATGTCAACGAGCGAATGCCGCTGGAAGGGGATCCGCTGCCGCCGGAGCAAATCGCGATCCTCAAGAAATGGATCGAAGAAGGGGCCGCGTTCGACGGACCCGATCCCAAAGCGGCACTCGCCAGCTACATCCCGCCGCCGACGCATCCGGCCGCCCCGGAGGCGTATGCCGCGACCCTGCCGATCACCGCCGTCGCCTTTTCGAGCGACGGCACGCAGCTTTTTGCCGGCGGCTATCATGAAGTCACTGTCTGGAACCCGGCCGATGGGCAGCTCATCCGCCGCATCGGCAACGTCGGCCAGCGGACCTTCGCCCTGTCGCTCAGCCCCGATGGCGCCTTGCTCGCCGTCGGCTCTGGCACTCCCGGCCGGCTCGGCGAATGCCGGGTTTACAATGCGGCCTCGGGCGAGCTGCAAAAGGTGTTCGGTACCACGAGCGACGTGGTGTTTGACGTGGCTTTTGCACCGCAAGGGGACCGCATTGCCGCAAGCGCCGCCGACGGCTCGATCCGCATCTACGAAGTGGCCAGCGGCAGCGAGCAACTGGCGATCACCAGCCACAGCGACTGGGTATTCGCGGTTGCCTGGAATGCCGACGGCAGCAAGCTCGCGTCGGCCAGCCGCGACAAGACGGCCAAGGTCTTCGACAGCAAGACGGGCGAGCTGGTGATCACGTATTCGGGGCACAACAATGCGGTCCGCGGCGTAATGTTCCATCCCGACGGCGCTCAGGTTTATTCCGGGGGAAGCGACAACAAGATCCATCGTTGGAAGATCGCTGACGCTGCCAAAGCGGCCGAAGTCGGGT
>DATKDU010000128.1:0-3767 GCA_035512595.1 Pirellulaceae bacterium | reverse complement strand
GCGGCGGAACACTCGTCCTGCCGCGGCGGACTACCTTAGAAGGTCTTCCCTAGCCCCTTCGTCAGGGCCATGAATGCCGACTCGAGGTTCACTTCCTCCTCGCGGAACAGGCGGATCTTGTGCCCGGCCTGCACCAACAGGGGCGAGAGGTCGGCATACTCTTCGATGTCAGCCTTAAGCGTGACGACGATGTGCCCGTTCTTCTGCGTCACGTCGTCCACGATCGCGTGACCCGCCAGCCGCTGCGAGGCCGCATCCTGATCGCCGGTGACGGCAATGTGCAGGACGACCCGCTGCCGCACTTGCTTCATGACGTCGGCCACGGAGGCGTTCACGGTCATCACCCCGCGGTCGATGATGCCGACCTTGTTGCACATGTCCGCCAGCTCGGGCAGGATGTGGCTGGAGACCATGATCGTCTTGCCGGCCTGGCCGAGCCGGCGCATGACCGCCCGCATCTCGATGCGGGCCCGCGGATCGAGCCCGGATAGAGGCTCATCGAGGAGCAGCACCTGCGGCTCGTGCAGCAGCACGCGGGCCAGTCCCAGCCGCTGCGTCTGTCCGCGGGAGAGGGTGTTGGCGTAGGCGTCGCGCTTGAAGTCGAGGTCCACGAGTTCCAGCTTCTCGTTGGCCACCTGCCGCCGCTTCGGCCCGCGGATGCGATAGGCGGCCGCGAAGAACTCCAGGTACTCGATGACCTTCATGTCGTCGTACACGCCGAAGAAGTCGGGCATGTAGCCCACCAGGCGGCGGATCTCGCGGGGGTCCTTGTAGATCGAATGGCCGCAGACGTACGCTTCCCCCTCCGTGGGATTGAGCAGCGTCGCCAGGATCTTCATCGTGGTCGTCTTGCCGGCGCCGTTGGGTCCGATGAAGCCGAACAAGTCGCCGGCCGCCAGGTCCAGGTTGATGTCCCGGATGGCGTACGAGTCGCCGTATTTCTTCGTCAGTGCAACCGTTTTGATCACAGGCAGGCCATTTAGGGTTGTTGTCGCGGACCGGACGAAACGGGCAGGACGATGCGGACGAACGTCCACGAGTTCCCTTCGCCAGGGGGGTCGATCGGTGCGCCTGGGAGGGAAACCTTGGTGACGGGATCGCTCAGTCGCCCGACCAACACCGCTCGATCATTGCGTATCCGGCTGGTCAGGTCGAGGTAGCCTTGGTAGCGGTGGGCCAAATTCGTGTAGGCGCTCCCCCGCGCGGAGTCGTGAAACATCAGCATCTGCACGATCCGCGGCACATCGACGGCATCCGGCTCCCACGGGCTGATCACATCCTTGGCGTTGGCCACCGTCCGCTGCTGAAGCCGCGCTTCCAGGTTGAGCGTCTGCAAATTGTCCACCCGCAGCCGCTGGCCGGGGGAGAGGGTCCGCAAACGATACATCCATTCGTCGTACACCAGCAGGCAGTCGTGGAGCTCGACGGGGAGCGGATTGGCAACCTCTCCCTGGAGCAGCCCGAACGGACTGATCGACAGCGGCAAGGGACGCGGTAGGTCAGCGGTCCCCCACCAGCGGGCCGACAACGACTTCGAGCCCGCGATCTGAATCGGGACGTCGTCGAGCGCCAACTGCCGACTCGCCAGCGCGTGGGGATAAGGGAGCATGTTCGCCGCCGCCAGTTGATTGGCGGCCAGGCCGCCGAGTCCTTTGCCGGGCAGCCCCTGCCACGACAGCCATCCCTCCGGCCGCCCCGCCAGTCCGATCGGGCCGCCATCGCACGTCAGGGACAACCGGTACGTCGTGGTCTCGGGGCTATACACGTGCAGCCACATGGTGCCGCGCACGACCTGCCGCTCGGCATCGATGTCGATGATCTCGCACTGGCGGACCAGCGGCGAAGTGCCGTGCGCCGAGCGGGCGGCATACCAGCCGAGGCCGCAGAACAGGGCTACCAGGAGGGGAAACGCGAACCAGGTGACCGTGCTGGGCAACTTGAATCGGCGGAGGAAGAAAAATTCCAGCGGGCCGATGAGGGCCAGGTACGCCAGCGTCAGGACGGCGACGGTCGTGAAGTTCACCACCCGCACGCGGGGAAAAGCGTCGAGCGCCATCCGCAGTTGGCCGCTCAGATCATCGTATCCCAGCCGCGAAGAGCGCCGCTGCGTCTTGGCGGCCGCGACATTTTTGTCCTCCTCGGCAAGTGCCGGCAACAGCAGCCGGCCGCGGCCGGGCCAAGCGGCCAGCGCCGGGCCGTCGGGATCGAGCGCGAGAAAGGCGACTTCCCCAAACCCGTGCGACGCCCGCACCAGCAGCGGCAATTCCTCCCGTTGCCCCGTCACCGTCAACTCGATCCTCCCGCGCGAGGGGGCGAGCTGCGTCAGGCGCGGCCGGGCGGCATCGGAAGTGACGGCAAGCGAGTGGCCGGTCAGCTCGTTGAGCCGCTCCAAATCCCGCAGCGGCACGACATCCACCAGCGTTCCGGGAATCAACGAGGTCAGCGGATGGTCATCGGTCAGCAACTCTCGGCCCCCCTCGCCGACAACGACCACCAGGCGGCCGCCGCCCAGCTCGACCCACTGAGTGAGCGCTTTCCACTGCTGGGGAGAGAGCTTCTCCGCGAGCCTCCCCGTGCCGATAGGTGCGACGATGGTTCGCACCCCTTCCCACCCCCACCATACGTCGGAGAGGCGCGCTGGATCGGTGACCATCGCCGCCACGACCACGTGTTCGCTGCCGCGGGGAACCAACGGGGCGGCCTGGACGAGGGCCGGCGACTCGCCCAGCGAAACAATCAACTCGGCGGAGGAAGCGATGGGGCGCGGCGTGGAGTCGGGGAACCGCTCCTTCCATAGCACTGTGCCGCTTTCCGGGTCGCGCAGTTGCACGGCCAGCACGCTTTTTTCGGGACCGATTTTGGCATCGATGCGGAGGATCGTTTCCTCGTTAGCCTTGAACGTCGTCGCCCCCCCTTGGCCGTCGGGCGCCGCGGCGAAGGCCGCAGGCACTCCATCTCCGTCGGCGGCCAGCACCTCGACCACGCCCGTCACGTCCTGCGAAGCGGAGAGGGTCAGCCAAATCGGCGTCACGAATCCCGACTTGTAAATGCCGTCGTAGCCAATCTCCACCTGGCGAATTTCGATCGGCAGCCGTTCGTCCGCGCAGACCGTTGCCGGCGAAGGCGCCGCGGCCAGCGAGAGCCACGCAGCCAGCGCCAGCAGGATCGGTCGTCGTGAGGAACAGTGCATGGGCTGGTGGGCGAGCGGCATCAGGTTGGATTACGGCTTTTCGCTGGAGGGACAAACGCAGACGAACTGCGAGCAGCCGGGACACCCCGAGCCGTATTTGCGGCCGACCGCCTCGCTCAGATCGACGCCCGCCACGTTGGCAATCGTCGTCAGCCAGGCCAGCACGTCGGCGAATTCTTCCAGCCGCTCCTCGTGCGTGCCGCTGCGGAGCGCCGTCGCCAGCTCGCCGACCTCTTCCATCAGCCACAAGAACGTCCCCTCGATGCCGCGGGCGACGTCCTTTTCCAGGTACATATTGGCGATGAGCTGCTGGAAGTCGGCCAGCGAGACATTGGGCCGCGCCGACGAGGGCAATTGGCCAGGGGGCGAGTCACTCACGATTCAGTTTCTCCAGCAGTTCCTCGAGCCCCGGATGGTCCGCCGCCTGCGCTTTCAGCTCGCTCGCCACCCGCCGCGCCTCGTCCCGCTTGTCCATCGCCAAAAGCACTTCCGCCCAGGCCATTTTCCACGCCGGCTGCTCGCCGTCGAGGGCCACCGCCGTTTCGTATTCTTCCGCGGCCAGCGGCCAGTCCTTCAA
>DATKDU010000127.1:0-12296 GCA_035512595.1 Pirellulaceae bacterium | reverse complement strand
AATTCCTTTGTTGCGCTGGGAACCACACTAGCTTCGCTGCGCACCGTCCCCCGGCGTGCTCGGCGCGCAGCTTCACCTCGACTGCCGCGAGGTGTGTAAAATCCCTCGAAGTTACCACGGCTTAGCGGTGGCGTTCAAGGGGCGGAAAAAGACGGTAGCGCCCTGGCGCGGGGGCGAATATAGCGCGTTTGAGTGCCCGCCCGAGCGCGTTTGCGCACGGCCAACTGGAGTCCGACTCGGGACTGTGAAATTGCGAGTCTGGACAGTTCACTGGACTTGGCCTCTGATAAGCACTTTCGGGCTTTTTCCAAGCCAAAAATCTGCACCTAACTCCTGACACGCCAACCTATTAGCGAAACCAGCGGATTTTCCTTTAATAAGTGCCCCCTTCCTTTCCAGCCGCCGGAATCCGGACCTAACCCATTATCCGCCAATCACTTATAGAAACAGATGGATTTTCCTTGAATAAGCCCGCTCCAGCGCCGTTTCAAGTCCGCGCCTTATCAGAGTGGCCACCGGCCGCTGATTCCTGCTCCGTGGCCCCTGGCTCCTGGCCCCTGACTGCTTCATCAAATTTTCAAAGACCCTCGCGGACGGCTCTCGTCCGTCCGGGGCGAACCCGCCAGCTTGCCACTGCGCCGCGGCAATCCGCCATAGTATAGTATACTGTACAGTATACAAATATTCCCGCCTCGGGTCAAGAATCTGGCCACAGGAGAAAAGTCAGGGGGGAAGACCATGGGACGGGACAGTCCGGGAACGTTTGCTGGCAGAATGGCCGCGATGGAACGTGTTTCCGCCGGGCGCGTCTTGTCAAAACGGACTGGCGGCTCACGGGTGATGGAAGGCGTGTACCCGCTTCCGCACGGCCAACGTGCTCTTCGCCAATCTTGGACGCACCTGGCAGCACGTGCTGGCCGAGCTGTGCCACGGAGGCATTTTCCGTCGCTCGATCTCTTGCCGTAACGCGTTGGCAGCAAAAGAGTTGACCTCCTAGGATTTGAACCTAGACTAAGTGATCCAGAGTCAAAAAACGGCCTTGACCATCTGACGTTATGGAGGTTGATGGGTATTGATTTCCTCGGTGATTGCCGTATTGTGATACTTGACCGTGCTACTCGCTTATTGACCGGAATTGATGTAGGCAGTAGCACGCGAGTAGCACCGAGGGTAATCACACGTGCAAACCAATCCCCTGTCTCGGGCAAAATCCCGCGTCCACTTCACCAAGAAAGTGATCGACGAGCTGCCCGTACCAGCGGCCGGGCGGAAGTACATCTACGACGCGGCGACGCCGGGGCTGGCGCTCTGCATTCAGCCGACCGGCAGCCGGACGTGGTACGTCTATCGAAAGGTGAACAGCAGGCCGGAACGGGAGAAGATTGGCCGCTGGCCGGAATGGACGGTTGACCAGGCCAGAAACGAAGCCCAGAAGATCGCTGGCCGCAATGTCGATGGAGTCACCGGCAACGACGCCAAGCGTGCCAAGCGTGGCCTGCCGACGCTCAAGGAAGCGTTCGACGTCTTCATCGTGCTGCCGACTAGGACCAAGAAGAAGCGGCCTCGGTCAGCGGAGACGATCAAGGGCTATCGATACCAGTTCGATCACTTTCTTTCTGCCTGGCACAATCGGCGGCTGGATCAAATCACTCGCGAAGACGTCGAGGCGCTGCACCTTAAGCTCGGGACGGACAGCGGGCACTACCTAGCCAATCGCATCGTGTCGTTGGTCAAAGCGATCTATTATTCGGCCAGCAAGCCGGAGCGACCCGTCGCCAACCCGGCTGCCGGGCTGACGACCTTCGCCGAAGAGAGTCGGGAGCGATTTTTGGAAGCCGACGAGATGCCGCGGTTCTGGGCAGCCGTGGAAGCGGAGTCGAGCGAGAAGGTCCGCGACTTTATCAAGCTGGCGCTATTTACCGGCCAGCGGAAAACCAACGTTCTGCAAATGAAGTGGGCGGACGTGGATTTGGCCCGCGGCTTGTGGATCATTCCGCAGACGAAAACGGGCCGGCACGAAGTTCCCCTATCGGCACCGGCCCTGGAAATCCTGAACCGTAGGAAAGCGGCAGCGGACGGGAGCGAGTACGTGCTACCGGGCCGGCATGGGCGCGAGCACCTGAAAGACCCGATGCGGCAATGGCGCTCGATTCTTTCGGCCGCCGGCATTCAGCACTTGCGCATTCACGACCTGCGGCGCAGCCTTGGATCGTGGCAGACGGCGACCGGGAGCAATACCGCGATCGTCGGGAAGACCCTCGGGCACGTGCGGCCAGAGACGACTGCGATCTATTCGCGAGTGACCCTGCAAACCGTGAGAGAAAGCATCGACACTGCGGGCGCGGCGATCCTCGCTGCGGCCACTGCCAAGCCAAGGAAGAAGGGGACTCGCCATGCCGGATGACCTCGAAGAAATCACCGCCGAGGACCTCATCGTCTGGGACCAGGACCCGGTCTGCGTTCCGGAAGACAACGAACTTCCGGCGGATGCTATGCGACATGGTCCGCCCCCTTCTTCTGGCCAACCTGGCAAATGGGTCGGCCTCGACTGGGTTTATGACCCAGATGCTGCGGCCGACGTCGGCTACCGGAGCTGGCGGGCCGATTTCTTTGAGCGGATGCGCGAGGGGGATGACCACCACGAGCTCGACCGAGAGGAGCAGCGCGGACAGCAGCGCGGACAGCTGCAAATAATCCCGCAAAATCTGGACGTGGTACGGCTAGCTCAAGAAATCACGAAGCGGCGTGCGTCCGGCGAATCGCAAAGGTCCATTGCGATTCAGTTTACGGAGGGCGACGAAAAGCAAGCCGCTTCTCTTTTGCGGCAGCTACGCCGCTACAAACGGCTGCGAGACTGAGCTGTCCGCGCGGACAACGCGTTTGACAGATCGCCGGCTCGAAAAGATGCTGCTCTGCGTTGATTGGTGTTTCCAATCCCTAACGCAATGGCACAACTATGCATGTCACCCCGCGGGCCCCGGGGACGATCGCGAAGATCCCCAGCCTTGAGCAGGACCGCCTCGTCGATGAGCACGAGGCCGCATCCGTTCTTGGGCTCAAGCGCCAAACGATGGCGGTTTGGCGAAGCCGCGGCCGCGGTCCGATGTTCGTCCGCATCGGCCGTTTGGTCAAGTACCGAATGAGCGAGTTGTCGAGGTACGTCGACTCAAACACGTTTGCGAATACCGCAGAAGCAGACGCTGCGCAGGAGTAACCATGACCACCTGCACCCTCCCCGCCAAGATCGCCATCGAGTCGATCGACGCCGCGCTGACCGCGCTGGTCGCCAGGCTGGAGTGCTGCGGCTACGAGCCGGTGCCGGCCATGAACTGGCAGGACGTGCTGGAGCAATTGCGAGCTGAAGGACACGGCGCTGCCGCCGGCATGAAGCACGGCAGCCGCCGGCAGGCGGCGAGGGGCCAGCTACACAACTACCGTCCATGGGAGCTTGCATATGAACCCTCAACCTAGCAAGCGCCGCAAGGTCTTCCGTCCGCCGGCCCGGCCAGTCGCGGCCGCCTCGGCCGTCAGCCAGCCCGCTGGGCAGCAGCCGCCGGAGCCGATGCAGCCAACCAGGATCGTCGTGGATTCAACCCCGACCGAGCCGTTGGTCACGGTGAATGGCACGCCGGTTGATCGCAAGCGAAACATCGACGACTTGCGCCACTGCTTAAATGAAATGCTTCGCTACGGCCGCCCAATCACCAGAAATGTTGAACAGATTGAGCCGCTCATGCGGAAGCGTCATCCCAGCGAGCTGCAGAGCTTGGCCGAGACGCTCCTGCGATTGCTGGCGATCTGCGACCCGCACCGTCTGGTGGAGTTGGCCGAGCTGTTGGCGCAACTGCTGGAGCCGCACGACTAAATGTTCGGCATTCAGCAATCGTCTGGAAAAAGTCAAACAGTTTTCTGGGGCAAAACACCCTCACAAGGATCTGACCATGTTCGACCGTGACGACCTTTTTCGGAAGCTTGACCTGCAGCTGTACGACGTCGGCCTTCTCGTCCAGAGCGGCCTGCGCCTTGCCGCTTATGGCCGCCGCGGGAAGGCCGCATTGAACCTCTCTCGGCGGACTGGCTACAGCCAGCGCCGGCTCTACGATCTGGCGAAGTTGGTAACGGTATTCACGGGTCGGGAGTACAAGCGCTGGCTGGATACCATCCCGGCTGGCCATTTGATCCTCATCGCCACGCTGAGCTCGCCCCGGGACCGGCAGGAACTGCTCCGCCGCCTGCCGGGGCGGCCGCTCTGCTACCGGCTGCTGCTGGCGGAGGTCGGCCGCCGGCAGCGGGCATACCGCCGCCGTAAGGGGCGTGCCGAATGATCTCACTCGCTTTCGCCCCAGACAGACCGACGATGACGCCGGCTTGGCCTCCACGAGCTCATGTATCTTGCCCATGGGCTACTGAATCGACAGCCCGGCGTACGGCGTTCGCTTCTCCGACCTTCCACTCCAGGAATCTTCATTCATGACTACGAACACAATCGATCACATCGATCGCGACGACCGCGAGGTCTATGAGCTGCCGGCATTTCCCGGCGTGTGGCGCCGGGGCGAGTATTTGCTGTGCCTGGTTGACGGTGATCCGGAATCCCTTCGTGCTCAGCTAATCGAGGCCGACGATTTCACCGGTCGCACCATGGTGAGCGGCCTTCGCATTCCCGTCGATCGTCTGCCTCGTCACGACTGGCGGTTCGCGCAGCCGACCGAGGAATTCGTCGAGGAGGTGCTCGGCGAGTCAATCATGCACACACAGCTAACCGTAGAGATGGCCAGTTGGGGGTATCGAGTCAACCACAATCCGTTCGGGGACTTTGGCCTCGATCAGCCGTGAATTTGCGCGTCCAAGTGGAGTTAGTCTTTCGGCCGCCAGACTATCAAAAGAACGGCCCGGGCAATGACCCGCCCGATAGACCCTCAACCCTGCACGGGCCATAGGGCCGGATCAATGGACCACACGCACTCCGCGTCCGTGCGTGGGTCAGGCGCCTGACAGGTCCATGGGCCGTAGAGGCCCGAACAAGAGCACGCGGCTCGCTGGTGGAACGAGGACCTACTGACCACCCTGAGGCATCCCGCAAGGGACACCTCGGAAAGAGACCGGCTGAACTCGAATCGATCAGCCCGGGCGACATCTAGCCCGTTAGACATCCTGCGCGAGCAGAATGCCGGATGGCAGACCACGAACACTCCACGAGTGTGGCCTGCGGCAGTCGCTGCCTCTGTAGACGTGGACGGGCCCGGTGAGCCTGGGAAAGCCGACACACCCTGGTGTACCTCCGCTGGCAACAGCCGGGGTAACCCAGTACGAGCATAGGAGCCGGGCGGCTAGAGATAGCTGGCCTGCACCTCTTGGCTGAAAGGCTGAGGGGGACGCGCTTACCTTCAAGCCTAGTTTAGGTGGTGAACGTGGCGTGCGCTCCGCTGCTCGCCACACCGCGGCGGGTGGGGGGGGGGGATTAACCGATCCCCCCACCGGCTCTTTTACCCAGGAGCACCACATGTCGAGCTTCTTTGCGACGCGCGATTGTCGCCCTGAATACAAGCCGCGGGAATACAATCGCCCCGTTCTGGATAACGCTGGACCCGCCGACGGCCTGTCCCACTGGTGGTGCGGTCAGTGCAAGGCAGCTTGGAAAAGGGGCGATGCCGAATTGATGCAGGAGCTGCGCAGCCTGACCTTCCAGGTCGGGACCGACCCTCGCAGCCTCCACGAAGCCTATGAGTACCTGCGTCGCTACGGCGGCCGTGCACCGGGGCCTGACGGCGTCACCTACGCGAACCTTGCGAGGTGCGATATGTGGGAGGAGTGTCGCAAGGTCTCCGCCGCGCTCCGCTCCGAGCAGTACCAAGTGGACGACCCGCAACCCACATGGATCGGCAAGCCCGGAGGAGGTCGGCGACCGATTTCCTTGTACAACATTTTCGACCGGATCGTCGGTCGGGCGCTGGCGCTGACGCTGACCCCCCTGCTCGCGCCCGGATTCACTGACGCGTACGGCGGCCTGCCCCGCCTGGGCCCTCCCGCCGCCTTCGCCGCGGCATTCCAAATTGTCCGGGAGCATTCGAGGTGGACTTGGCTCGCCAATGATGTCGTCGGGGCGTTCGACTTCATACCGCGCGGCCGGCTGTTCAATCTATTTGCCCGTTTTCCTCAGCCACTGGTCGGACTGCTAGAGCAGCTCAGCAAGACTTGCCTGCAGACAGGGAAAGGGATCGGCCAAGGCTCGCCTACCTCGATGCTGCTGCTCCACGTCTATGTCAATCACTTCCACGACAGGCTGCTGCGGGCCGAGTTCCCGCCCCTACGGCCGCTTCGATACGCGGACGACATGTTGATCATGTGCGATAGTCGGCAGCAGGCCAACGAGGTCGATGCCTACCAGCGGAAGTGCCTCCAAGACGCAGGCCTCAAGTTGAAGTTCGGCGTGGACGAAGCCATTGCCGACCTCAACGAGGGAGGGCATACCGACTGGCTGGGCATGCGCGTCCGCCGCGGGAGCTATTACCTCCTGGACGGCGAAATCACCGAGGAAGCTTGGATCTCGCTGGCCGGCAAACTACGCCGAGCGCAAGTCATGGAAGTGCCGCAGTCGGTCAGGCGCTCGGCGCTCTACAGCTGGCTGGGCTATTTCGCGCTGTGTTATCGCGATTCCGCTCGCGACACCGTAGTGCGCCGCCTCGTCTCCCTGGCCAAGGTGCACGGCGTAAGCGCAATCAAAGGGAGCAGCCTGCGAGAGCACTGGCGCTGTTCCTGGCTGACTTTCGCCAAGCAGCTGCACGGGCTGGTGCTGCAGCCGAGCAGCGAACGAAGTGGGAGTTTTCCTGGGCAAAGAGCGTCACACTCACGGAGGGATAACGCCGAATAAGTAGTCAAAAAGTTTCGGAGCTTCAAGAAGGACCTTTTGGCGACGGGCGAGTTGGCGCTGCGGATGCGGGATCAGCATTACGCTTCCTGCGGCATGCCCGGGGCATCAGCACCATTGAAGAGCACGCAACTGCACTAACCACCGGGACATCACCACTTTTTCTTAGCGTGGAAACGCACATGACCACCTCGACAACCTCCCCTTCCCGCGCAGGCCGCCTCAATCGGCCCGCGATCGACCGCCTGCTCGGCCTGTCGTACTTCCGTGTCGGCCTGCTGGTCGCTGATACGCTCCGCCGAGCGCCGCATGGAAAGGCCAAGGCGGCCATCGCCAAGCTGATGGCCGAGACCGGCTACAGCTGGCGCTTCCTCTACGATTTGGCTCGATTGCCCGTCGTGTTCACGTCGCGTGAATACCGGCATTGGCTCCCTATCATTAGCGAAGGGAAACGCCTGAGTTGCTGTCGACTCGTATTGGAAATTGCCGAATTCGCCCGGCTTGGTGAGCTGCTCTTCAAGCATCACTGCATCCTCGCCCACCATTTCGAGTACGACCAAATCGACCGCCGCCAACTGAAGGTACTCGACGAGATCAGCGATGAATTGCCCAGGCTGGTCAATCACTGGAGCGGACAGATCACTGGTCTCTGGCCCTAGAATCGCAACGCTGGTGGTCTCGCGACGAACCGCGTTCAGCCCTCAGCCAGCGCCGGAACGGCCGTCAGTTTGATCATATCGACATCACGCCCAAATCCAGGTGTGCCGCATGAACTCCGTCAATTGACACAAGCGCTTGCAGCACTTTTGCACCGAAGTTGGCGGAGCACAAACGCCATCGCTAGGAGGTGGCGAGCGCCCGCGAGGAAAACCACTCAGCAGTCGGTTGCTATTTTTTTAGCAAATCGCTATTCGTGAATGTAGGGACTGCCACAGGGAGGTGTATTTCATGAAGCGCGGAAAAGGATCCCCGATCGTAGTGGTGTTGGAGGAGCACGGCGTCACGCCGGAGACTTTGGCCGAGGAGTCTGGGGTCTCGCTGCGGACGATTCGGCGCTGGATCGTGTCGGGAACACGATTGCAGAAGCGGTGCTGCGAGCGGATCGCCGAATATTTGCGGATGGATCCACTGGCCGTGAGTCAGCTGTCCTGGAAGCAGCGAGCCTTCGTCGACCAAATCAAGACAGATACCGGCTTGTTTGCTGCGTACTGCTTTTTCTTGCGTATGCAGCGATTATCCGCTTCGGAGTTGGAAGCGGCCGAACTGGATTCCGAAATGCTGGCCTTCGTGAGAGACGAATCGGCGAACCTGTGCCAGCGTGTGGCTGACATTCGGCGCCGGGCGACCGGCCGCAAGAGAAAAACAGCGTAGCGGCGGATCTGCGGCAGTCGGCTCATGTGCAGTCTGTGGCGCAGATTCCCGATCCAACGTCGATTTGGAAGCACCCATGGCCCCCTCAACCCCGGATACCGATCGCTATAGCTATTGGCGCTGGCGATCAGTGGACTGGCCGCTCCAAGTCGCTGCCGACTTAGCCCATACGCGGAGAATCCCATCCTGGTGCCAGGATGATTGGATTCGCAGGGCGATCTACTTTTTGCAAGCTCGGGCGTCCGGGAGCATTCCGCCGAGGCACCGTGATGTGTTCCAGGCGATCGACCAGGCGATGGCTATCCGAGATGCTGGCGGCCTCGAATTTAATATCTTGGAGGCGCGAATCTTGGCAAAGGAAAGTGCCACCGAGATCGCCGATCGCCATTCGCTGCTCCCCTTGGCCGTGCAGGCGTATGAGCGGCTGCTGTTTCGGATCGACCACGCTCGCGAGGCGTTGGACTGGATCTGTATTCGTGCAATCAGATACTCGGAGTTCAGTTTGCGTGCTCCGTGCATTGGCCCAGTGCTGCGGAAATACGGCTTTTTCGCTGGGCCAGTTGCACTAGAGCGTATGATCGAAACGGTCCATCAGCTAATTGGTGGGTCTCTGATCGACGACTTGCAGTTCATCCCCGGCAGCGTCAATCTCGAGGAACTGGCACTTCGTCGCACGCTGGCGTTCGAGCTTATGCGGCCCACACGCCAGAACTTGCGATTGATTCTGCAAATGGCACATGAGTACCGGCGGCCGGCCGCTACTGCCGAGTCGTCCGACGAGCAGCCGGCTGAGACATCTGCCGATTGGCGGGCATTGGCCGCGGAATTCACCCACCGAGTGTCGTTTCCCCATTATGTGGCTTCGGTTGCCAAAGAATCGATGGCCGTCGCCTAGCAAAAAGCAAACCGGCGCACACGGAGGAATGTCAAGCAATGGGATGGCTCCAGCGGGGCGGTAAGAAATATTTTTATCGATACCATCGGATTAACGGGCGTGTGCGGTCGATTTACCTCGGGACTGGGCCTGGCGCGGAATTCGCCGTTCTCGACATTGAGCTTCGTCGGGCGGCGGGTCGGGAGGCATCCGCCGAGCGTGAGCAAGCAGCAGCCGCACACCGGCTGGCGATCGAACCACTTGAGCAGTTTTGCGGAGAGATGGATCTTCTAGTTCGGGCAGCGCTGCTTTGCGCAGGCTTCCGTCAACACAACAGGGGCGAATGGAGGAGACGACGTGCTTCCGGAACGAAAAAAAGGGCGGGTCTTCAGGCCACCACCACGACCGTCCCAGATCCCTTTGGCCGACTTGGTCAAGTCGGCCAATGAAGGCGATCAGGAGGCTCGCCAGACGCTGCAGGAGACCCTCGACGCCAATCCGGACATCTGGAAAAAAGTCGGCGATTTAGCCCAGCATGCGGAGGACGCTCTCATTCGGCGGATCGCGAGAGAGGATCCGTTCTTCGTCGAATGCTATCAACGAAAGGTCGCCGAACTGCGTGCGGAACTGGGGGCCAGCGAGGTGGCGCTGGAAAGAATGGCAATACAGCGAGTGGTGCTCTCCTGGCTGGAGCTTTCCTTAGTTGACGCGGAGAATCCGGGGGGCGCGACGGGCACGCTTCCCCAGGCTAGGTTTGTTCAGTCGGCTAAGTCGGCGGCCCAGCGCCGCTACGAAGCGGCGCTTCGCTCTCTCATCTTGATCCGCGAAAAACTCGGCTACGCCGCCGGGAAGGGTAAGCTTCCCCTGCGAGTTTTGCCAATGGCGTCACCATCGGAAGCCGAGGAGCCACCGGCTGCCGCCAGTGCGTAACGCGGGAGCGGGTTGCATTCGGGAATGCCGGACAATTTGCGGCGGGCAGCAGATACGTGCCCGGTGACGAGAAACTCCCCCGTCGCTTGTACCTCTCCGGCGCAATAGTAATAGTGAAGTCTAAAAAGACGTTGGGCGACGCGCGTTTGTCGGAAAATGGGAGTCCAACTAGTCTTCGCGATTCTCAGTCTGGGCAGCAGCATTCGCCGCGAACTGTTCCTCCCACTGGATGATCTGTTGCGACAGCGTGGCTCGCCGACGTACGCGGAGGTTTGCCACGACCGTAGCACAATCAGGCAAAATCCAGTCCCAGCCATCCCCAGATGCAAAGCCACTCTTTCGGGTTTCGATGCCCAAAAGGTCATACGCTCGCCGCAGCGTCCGTTCAGATATGCCTGCTTCCGCCGCCGCTCGCTTAGCTGACATCGACCACTTGCTGCCGCCCGATTCTCGAAGGGTTACGTACAACACGAATACGGCCTCATCCAGACGAGCTGAATCCTTCTCCGGCGGGATCACGGAAGATTCCGCGTATCCGAGCCAAATTGGGCGCAATCCGCCGTTCTGTTCGACCGGCCTAAAAACCAGTGGCCGAGCTTTCTGCTGAAGATTGCACTTGGTGTGCGATAAGATTCGCTGCCCAGGTAGATGCGGATCGTCCTCGATCAGCAGCGCAGACCGCGCGAGCCCCATGAACGCGATGCTGCCCAAACCACGATAGAGGGGGTTTCCGCCGCCGGATGACTTGCTGAGGTGACGCATCCCAAGGATCGCGAAATCCAACTCCTGAGCCAATCGGACCAGTGGACCCAGCGTCTGTCTGATTTTCTCGTTGCTCTTGATACTAAAGTCGAGAAACTCCAATAGCGGATCAAGGATTACGAGCCCCGGGCTCAGTTCTCGCAATAGGCGCGAGAAGCCTTCCATGGCACTCGGCATCCGCAAGTCGCTGATCAGCGTGACCAGTTCTGGATCGCCGCCGCAGCTCACAACGGTGGCACGTATTCGCGCCTCATCGTCTTCGGTGGACCCAATAAATACGCGCCTGGGACGGCGAGGCGGCCGGAATACCCGGGGACGCCTGGTGCTCGGCGAACTGCTTGACTGGCGGGGCATCAGCCCGGCGGCGGTCAGTCGAGCCGCCAAATCATAACCCACGGTTGATTTGTTTACGCCAGGGTCGCCGTCCAGTAAAGTGAGGCATCCATACGGGACGTAATTCGGCCACATCCACGTCGGCCGCCGCTCAGTGACTTCGTTGAGCTGTTTGACTTGCATCGATCGTTCCCGCCATTTGCGTGCGCGACTTCTGCAGGGAGACACCGTAGATGGCCATCACTCCGTAGGTGGCCACGCACCATGGCCACCTACGTCAGCCATCAACGTTTGGCTGCCCGAGTCACATTCCTATAACGGCCGTGAGTCGTCCGGCCAACTCCCCACCCCCCCCTGGAGCTAACATTCCGCTTTGGAGCAGCGTCTTAGTGGTTTTCCCCCTCATCGCCGGCCGTAGGCGCCGTAGGCTAACGGTCAATTCGGTTGCTGGGGGGCGTTCGCCGCGGCAGGACCCGACCCATAACGCCCGGTGAATGAGGGAAGGGACCCGGTGGCAATCGATATCGACGGACAAAATGTCCGGCACGGAATTTACAGAATGGGGAAGCCATCGGGCTGGCTGGCGATGCCGGCCCGCCCATCAAGCAGATCGTGCTGCTCTCGGAAGATCCCGAAGGTGATCGACAAGCACAGCGGACACGTGATCGCCCTCTTGCACGGCCACTTCCACAACGGCATTCGCGGCTGGTCCGACCGCCCCCGCCCCGAGGGCGCTCCGATCCACGAAATCGTCTTCACCTCGGCCCTCTACAACCAGGACCGCAAGCTAACCGAGCAGAAGGCCCCCGGCTACAACCTCAGCGAGTTCCGCCCCGGCTACACGCTCGTGGAAATCCGCGGCCAGATCCTGACCCTCCGCTACAAGCCGCTGGGCGCCGAAGTCGCCGCCGAGAAGGAACTGCCGTTGGCCGCGTCGTGAAAGGCGACATCGAAATCGGCGCTTCTCATGCGGGTCGGCGGCCGAAGAACTTGAGAATCGCTTGCTCCCGGGGCGATGATGCGTGCCGGCGTTCATCGGCCCGAATCGGTTAGAGCCCTTATAGGGCAACATTTGTTGAGTTTGAGTCAAGTTTTTTGGGTCGAGTTGCGGTGATGTGGGCGCGGTGGATGTACCGGTCGAGTTGAAGTTCGAATTGT
>DATKDU010000126.1:0-27264 GCA_035512595.1 Pirellulaceae bacterium | reverse complement strand
GACGAAGAATAGTTACTGAAGACAGGAAGATGATCGACAGGAAGATGTTAAAAGGCGACGGCCTGAATCATTCTGGACCAATCATTCTTTCCCCATTTTCCTGTCGTTCATTTTCCTGTCTCTATTCCGTTGGCAGGTCTATCAGCCCAATTCCCCATCAAAAATCCGGTACTGCTTGGTGATCTTCGCGCCGCCGCGCTTGAGGGTGGCATACGAAAGCGTGTTGCTCTCCAGCACCCAGGAGAATTCGGCCTCTTCGATGCCCCAGTCTTTGATGGCGGGAACGAAGTTAGAGACGATCAAAAGGCCGACACCCCACTTCTGATATTCGGGGATCACATTGGTGCTGACGAGGCGGACCCGCTTGATCGCCTTGCGGTTCCAGAGGAGGCGGATGAATCCAAAGGGGAACAGCCGGCCGTCGATCTGTTTAATTCGAGGATTGTAATCGAGCAGGCCAAAGACGGCGCCGACCGGCCGTCCTTCGATCTCGGCAATGCTCGTCATCTCCGGCACGATCAGGTTTCTGAGCCCTTCGGCCAGATGCGCCCGCTCCGCGTCGGAGATCGGCACGAAGCCCCAGGTGCCGACGAGCGACTGGTTGTAGATGTCCAGGAACATCCGCACTTCTGCGTCGAAGCGCGATGGATCGAGCCGCCGCAGGTGAACGTCAAACCGCCGCTGGCACTCGATGATGATGAATTCCAGCTTCTTGTCGAGCCCCGAGAGCATATCGACGTGACCCCAGAAGGCAGCCATGTCCTGCGTCTTGGTCAGGCCGCACGCTTCGATCAGCTTGAGGTAATACGGCGGGTTGTAGGTCATCATAAACGTCGGCGGCGAATCGAACCCTTCGATCAAGAGGCCGCATTCGTAGTTCATCGACGGGTTCATCGGCCCGCGGATCGCCTTCATTCCTTTTTCCTTGAGCCACTCCTTGGCCGCGCCAAACAGCCCTTGGGCCGTTTCCACGTTGTCTTCGCACTCAAAGAACCCGAAGAAGCCGCGGCTTTCCTTGTGCCGGCGGTTGTGGGCGTAGTTGGCGATGGCGGCAATCCGCCCGACGAGTCGGCCATCGCGGCGAGCCAGGAACGTCTGGATCTGGGCGTCGTCGTAGAATGGGTGGTGCTTGTAGTTGAGCAGCTCCTTTTGATTGCCGCGGAGCGGAGGAATCCAGTTGGGATCGCCGCGATAGATGTCCCAGGGCAGGTTGAGGAAGGCGCGCCGATCCCACCAAGATTGGACCGGCTTGACGACGAGTTGGCTCATGGGGGAATATTCCAGGGGCAATCCCCACAAGCCTGAAGCGCGAGCGAAGGAAACGCCCGTTTGGCGATGGCCGGACTTTCCTTCGCTTGCGCTTCAGGCTTGTGGATTCAAAGCGACCAACCATACCACGCATGAAATACCTCGTCACGGGCGCGACCGGCCTCCTTGGCAATAACATCGTCCGGCAGCTACTGGCCCGCGGCGAGAGCGTCCGCGTGCTGTCGCGGGCGACAAGCGATCCGCGGCCGCTGGCCGGGCTCGATGTCCAGCAGGCGACTGGCGACGTGTGCGATGCGGAGAGCGTGAACGCTGCCTGTGCTGACATGGATGTCGTGGTCCACTGTGCCGGCCACGTCCACATCGGCTGGTCGCAGCAACAGCAGCACGAGGCGATCAACGTCGGCGGCACTCGCAATGTCGCGGCGGCCGCGCTTCAGGCCGGCGCGAAACTGGTGCATGTTTCCAGCGTCAACGCGCTCGGCTTGGGAAAGCTCGCCCAGCCGGCCGACGAGGACAATCCGCTGCCGGGGATTGTGGCCTGCCACTATGCGGTGACGAAGCGGCGGGGGGACGAGATCGTTCTGGAAGCGGTCGCGCGTGGGCTCAACGCGGCCATCGTCCATCCCGGCTTCATGCTCGGGCCGTGGGACTGGAAGCCGTCATCCGGACGGATGCTGCTGGAAGTGGCGAAGTTCGTGCCGCTGGCGCCGATTGGCGCTCACAGCATGTGCGACGTGCGGGACGTGGCGGCGGGCGTAATTGCTGCCGCAACCGTAGGCCGCGACTCCGTCGCGAGCCAGGCTGACCGCCGCGGAGCGTCGGCCTACGATGAAACTCACCGCCGCGGAGCGTCGGCCTACGATGAAACTCACCGCCGCGGATCGGCCGCCTACGCCGGCCGCCGCTACATCCTCGCCGGCCATAACATCACCTACCTGGACTCGTGGAAACTCATGGCCCGGCTGACCGGCGCCCGCCCACCTCTGTTTCCCGCCGGCCCCATCAATCGCTGGATCGGCGGCTGGTGGGGAGATTCTCGATTTCGCCGCACCGGCATCGAGCCGGAGCTCAACAGCGCCGCCATCGGCATGTCGTGCCAGCAACACTGTTTTTCGAGCGCTCGGGCCGAACAAGAGCTCGGCTATAAGATTCGGCCGCTGGAAGAGTCAATCGAGGGCGCCTGGCAGTGGTTCCGCGAGCATGGCTACGTGAAGAAGGGATAACGCATGACGGTCCTGGTGAAGAAAGACGTGCCCGCGGGGATGATCATCCTCAATCGGCCCGACAAGCGCAACGCCCTTACGCGGCAGTTGCTGACCGATATCTCGCAGGCGCTCGACGATCTGCACCAGGAGCGCCCGGTGCGGGCGGTGATCCTCACCGGCGCGGGAACGGCCTTCTGTGCCGGAATGGACCTCTCGGAGATGCAGGCCACGGCTCAAATGCCGCAGATGGACGCCTGGCAGCAGTGGCATGAAGATGCCGTCGCATATCGCGAGCTGCTCGACAAACTATTGCAGTATCCCAAGCCGATCATCGCGGCCGTCAATGGTCCGGCTGTCGCCGGCGGCATTGGGCTCGTCGCTGCTTCCGACCTGGTGATTGCCGCCGAGGGCGCGACGTTCAGCCTCCCCGAGCCGCGCCGCGGCATAGTGGCCGGCATCGTCTCCCCGCTGCTCGTCTTTCGCGTGGGCGCCTCGCACGCGGCCAACTTATTGCTGACGTGCCGCACGATCGATGCGGCGGAGGCCCATCGGATTGGCCTGGTGCATGAAGTGGTCGCAGCCGATCAGCTTTTAGGCCGAGCACACGAGCTGGCCAAAGAAGTCGCAAAAAGCGCCCCCGAGGCGATCCTGCTTACCAAGCGGCTCCTCAACGAGACGATTGGAGAGCACTTGGGGACGCTCCTGTCCGCCGGTGCTGCCGCCAGCGCCACCGCCCGCACAACGGAAGCGGCCGCCGAAGGGCTGGCGGCATTCCTGGAGAAGCGCGAGCCCAAGTGGCCGTGATTGGACAATGCCATGCCGTATGACCGAGAACAGTGGGACGAACGGCAACGCCGACTCGAAAACGCCATTGCGAATCTGATTCCATGCATGAACAATACGAAATGGCGCGAAGTATTCTCGGCGGCAGCCCGGCACCGTGCACCTTTTCGAGCTGCCTTCGTTCGCGGCACGGAAGGGGGCACGGATTCAATTCATAGCGTGCGCGCGTCCTGGGTTGGAGAATCAGGTCTCAAAGATCCGGGGATCGGCGGACCGTGTTCCTACCGTGAAATACTGTGGATTCGATTTCCGACGAGCATTCCTACGCGCATGGGACCGATCGTTCAATCGCTGGATTCCCTGATCTCGGACTTGGAAAAGCTGGGTGAACTTCCACTTACGAAGACCGATTCGTATGTCGAAATTCGCGGTTACCAGGAACCATCAACTCCGGACGCACCGTGAGGCACATTCGCAAACCGCGGTCAGTCACGCTAGAATCTGGTCACAACGTCTACATCCTCCGCCCCACCAAAGGTCCCGCCATGTACCGCTCTCTCCTTGGAGTCGTCCTTGTGACCGCGCTTGCTCTCCCCACTGCCGCTCAGGAGCAACTCAAGGTCGGCATCATTGGCCTCGACACGTCGCACGCCATCGCCTTCACTAAGGAGCTCAATAGCGAAACGGCCGCTGCCGATGTCGCCGGCTGCCCGGTTGTGGCCGCGTATCCCAAGGGGAGCCCCGACATCGAGTCGAGCACCAGCCGCGTGCCGGGATACATCGAGCAGATCGAGAAGCTCGGCGTGCGGATCGTGCCGTCGATCGACGAGCTGCTCAAACAGGTCGATTGCGTCCTTTTGGAGACCAACGACGGCCGGCCCCACCTGGAGCAGGCATTGCCGGTATTCCGGGCCGGGAAGCCGGTGTTCATCGACAAGCCCGTCGCCGGCTCGCTGGCCGATGCCGTCGCCATCTACAAGGCGGCAGCGAAATTCAACTGCCCGACGTTCTCGTCGTCTTCGCTGCGATATGCCAAGGGCGCCCAGGAACTGCGGAATGGGGCGCTCGGCAAAATCCTCGGCTGTGATGCCTATAGCCCTTGCTCGCTCGAAGCGACCCACCCCGACTTTTTCTGGTACGGAATTCACGGCTGTGAAACGCTGTTCACCGTCATGGGCCCCGGCTGCGAATCGGTCACCCGCGTCTCGACGCCTGACTTCGACGTGGCGGTCGGCAAGTGGAAGGATGGCCGCATTGGCACGTTCCGCGGCATTCGCGGCAAAGGCGGCAGCGGCTACGGCGGCACCGCTTTTGGCGAGAAGGGAATTCGCGAGATCGGCGCCGGCGGCGGTTACCGGCCGCTGATCGTCGAGATCGTCAAGTTCTTCAAGACGAAGAAATCGCCGATCGATCCGGCCGAGACGCTCAACCTGTACGCCTTCATGGAAGCGGCCGACGAGAGCAAGCGCAAAGGGGGCGCGGCGGCGACGATCGAAGAAGTGATGAAGAAAGCCGAAGTCGAAGCCGACAAGCGGCTCGCGGAATTGGGCGTGAAGTAGTGGCCTCCCCCCACAAGCCTGAAGCGCAAGCGAAGGAAAGCTCCGCCATCCGCAAAACCTTGAATTGCCGGCCGAATCGTGACCTCGGCGAATCCCACAAGCCTGAAACGCAAGCGAAGGAAAGCTCCGGCGTCCCGCCGGTTAGGACCATTTCCTGACAATCCACTCCTCATGGGATCGAACCATGGGTGACAAACTCGATGTCGGGCGATTTCGCTTCGACGATCCGCTGGCCTACTTTCTGACGTGGACGACCTACGGGAGTTGGCTACCCGGCGACGACCGCGGCTGGGTGGAAAAGCCGGGAGTGTTTCGACTGGCCGACATGGATCGTCTGGTCACGGCCTTACTGCGGATGACGGCAGATCCGCTCATACTAGACCACAGGCAACGTTCCATCGTCGAAAGGACGATCCGCAAGCACTGCGACATTCGCAAATGGGAACTGCACGCCGTCAACTGCCGCACGAACCACGTCCACGTTGTGGTCGCCGCCAATCGCGATCCGGAGATCGTCATGGACCAATTCAAAGCGTGGTGTACGAGGCACTTGAAAGAGGATTTCGGCAATCGTCTTCAAGGCGTCGATGAAAAGATGCGTGAGAATTGGTGGACGCAGCGGGGAAGCAAGCGGGTGATCAACGACCAGGACAGCCTCTGGGCGGCAGTCCAGTACGTGCTTGAAGGACAGTGAAATCGGCGAAAGCGCCAAGTCGATTGGGTGGCCGAGCTTTCCTTCGCTTGCGCTTCAGGCTTGTGGTAGGGAGCGGCGATTATGGGCGGGGCACTGTCGGTCGTGGGGCCGAGCTTTCCTTCGCTTGCGCTTCAGGCTTGTGGGCGGCTTGGCGGCGATTATCGGTGGGGCAAAGTCGGTTCGGCAGTTGAGCTTTCCTTCGCTTGCGCTTCAGGCTTGTGGGTGACCGTTTTCGGCGACCATGCCTGGTCGATCCGCGCAAAGGCGACGATCGTGCCGCCGGCGCCAGCACCGGTGGCTTGCTCGAGCTGCGCGGCGATTTCGGCGTCGGTCACATCCCAACCTTGCAAGACCGCGACGATCCGCGACGGCTTGATGGCCGGCGACTTTTGTTTCGCCGGCTGGTCGGCAAAGCCGTGCTCGATCGCGTGGCCGATCCAGCCGGCCCGTGCTTTGTAGTTCGGCACGTCTTGGCCGAACTCCTTGTAGAGCAGGAGCGCGCCGAGCGTGTCGCTATCCGCGGCCAGCGGGGTGAGCTGCCTGACATACGCTTTCCAGCATATTCCTTCGTAGCAGCCGACGCCGGCACACAGCTTGTCGTTGTCCTTGTCATGCGCCTCGCACTCAGTGACCCACACGGGCACGACTTTCGTCTCCTTGGGGACCCGCTTTCGCACTTCGGCGACAAACTTCGCGGCCGCGTCATCCCCCAGCTTCGTCGCCGTCACAATCGGACCGTAGTCGGTCGTCCAGCGGCAGACCGGATTGCCGCAGCCGCAGGCCGACGGCGCTCCTTGCAGATCGTTGAGATAGATCGCCTTAGCCGGCGGCAAACCGGCGAGCAGCTTCTCGATGCGCGCCAGATGCGCGTCGAACGCCTCACGATAGAAAACGGGCACCCAGGGATAGACCTTGATCGTCTCGTCGGACTTGGGTTGCGGAAAATCCTTGTATAGCCGCCGCCATTTATCGTGCCCCTGCAAGCTCGCCATCCACAGCGGATGCTCGTCGGCCAGTTCCGGAGAGCGGCCGACTTCGATCCAGTAGTGCAGCTCGAGGCCGGATTCTTCGATGGCTCTAGCCGCATTGTTTTCCGCACCGTCTCCCTTGCTCACAACCAGGATGACGGCACCGTAGCCATCCGCTCGCAGCGACGACAGCCGCTCCGTCGTGACCATCTCGGCAGTCAGCAATGCGCCCCGCAACTCCGCGAAGGCGTCACTGGCAAGCAAGGTCACAAGCACAAGGAGAGCACTCGCGGAGCGAGTGCACCACATTGGCCGCCACTCTGCACTCTGCACTCTGCACTCTGCAATCATTTGGCCGCCTCGTACAACTCCGTCTCCGGATTCTCCCCGCTCCAGGCATACCACTTCGCCTGGAGTCCCGGCACCCAAGTCAACTCCTTGCCGCGTAGCGGCCCGTCAATGCCGCGGCCGGCGAGGGTCCACCGCGTGCCGGTTTCTTTATCCTTGAACGGCGCTGTCTCCGGCGAAATGTCGTCGGCATAGAACGTCAGCTTCCGCCCGTCGAGCGTCGCCTCAAAGGCCACTGACGACTTCGTCGGCCCGTACCAGAAGACGGCGATGTCCTTGTCACCGACGCGGTCGGTGTAGCAGGCCCGCTCCACCGCCGCATCGAGCGGATACGCTTTTCGCCCAGTGCCGATTTCGACGCCGTGGACTAATCGCTGGGCATCGAGCCGCGGATGGACCTTTCCCATCGACTTGGCCGCCTCGGCATTCAGCTTTGTCGGCAAGTCGGTCACCGCGTATTTCTTCCCATCAAACAGGTCGTACACCGTCGATTCGGGGTGCAGCATCCGCCACTGTCCCCAGTGCGTGGTGAGGCTGGGAATCCGCGTGAGCCGCTTCCCTTTTACCGGCCCGTCAAACGCGATGCCGGATAGCGCGGAGAACAGCGTTCCGTCCTCAGCCTTGACGACCATCACGCCGCCGCGCCAGCCGTGAAAAGTGTAGCCGTAATCCTTCTCGTATGCCGCGATGTATCCACCGTCCGGATCGTAGAAAAAGAGGCCGTAGGTGTCGTTGATGATCCGCGGGCCGGCGAGGAAATGCCGTACGGGGATCGCCCCGCCGTTATGTGCCCCGCGAAGCCAGGCGACGACCAGATCATCATCGCGAATGAGTCCCTTGCGGTGCTGCGTCGAGCAGTACGAGCAGGGAGGCTCCGTCAGCGGCGTAAACCGTCCCGGTGCGAGGACCAGTTCGCGCTGGGGCTCGTCGGCGAAGGCGACAGCAATGGTCGTCGCGAGGACTATTGTCGCTACGACCAGGAAACGGCGGCTTAATAAACGACTCATGGCGATGACTCCCATTGGTCATCGCCACGATAATCGGTTTTTCCGACCCCGCCTACTAGCCTATCTGCCCCCCAGCGAGCGACCGACGACTCCCGGCAAGCGCGTGGCCAGCTTCAGGGACTCAAGCTGCCTGAGGGCGCCGATCACGTCGCGGTCCGGCTCGTCGTCTGCGAGCTGGCTGAGCGCCCGGATCTCCAGCTTCACGGCGGTGAGCAGGTCCTTCATTGCCCGGATCCCCTGGTCGAGCAGGCGTTGATCCCGCCGGTTGGTCGTTTCGCTGCGGACTTTCTGCATCACGGCGATAAAGTCCGCCAGGTCGAGGGCCAGCCCTTCGTAGACGGCCAGATTGCGGCCGATCAGATCAGGATTCACCTCCTGTTGGGCGATCATCGTCCGCATGTCGGCCAGCGTCTGCTCGGCCGCCGCCTGCGCTGCGTCGCTATAGTTGTGCATCCCCAGGCCAATCTGCTTGAGGTTGTTGGACGACTCCATGCGGGCCGCAGCCTGGCGGACCTTTTGCACGGCCGGCAACAACAGGCCGATGAGGATGGCGATGATGGCGATCACGACCAGCAACTCAATGAGCGTAAAACCACGGCGAGGCGCAGGACGAAAGATGCGGGACATCGAGACCTCCAAATGGTGCGGCGATGAGCAACCCTGCACCGAATAGTGCAGGGGGAGGTCGATTATGGCCCAGCAAACCTGGCCGGTCAACAACTCAGAGCCGCGAGAAGAAAACGACCGGGAACGCCCGGTAAATGCCGTGCGAAAAGACCAGCTCCAAGAGATCGTCGGTCGCCTGGATCGACGACTTGGGGACGACGACCACGTCGCTGTCGCGGAGAAAGATTTCGTCCGCCGGCGAGGGGCGCTTGCCGTATAGTGCGCCTCGAATGTCGATCTTCGTTGCCAGAAGCCGCCAGTCGTCGGCCCGGCGGAAGACAACGATCTGCCGCAAGTTGGCCCCGTTTTTCCAGCCGCCGGCTAGCGCGACCGAACCCATCGCGGTCGTCGGCGATTCGAGCGTGAAGCGGCCCGGGTGGAGCACCTCGCCCACGACGTACACGTACCGCGGCGCACGCTGAGCCAGTGCCGGCGTCACGCTCAGCCCCTGCACCACCCCGGCATACCGCTCGTTGACCTCGCGGCGGACTTCGTCGAGCGACAGCCCTTGCACGTAAACGTTGCCGATCTCGGGGAGGGCGACCGTCCCTTCCGGCGTGACGCGAACCCGCCGCCCTTGGCCGCCGGAGAAAAACCGGTTATCGACCGCATCGCGGAGGTCGTCCAGCCGCGTGTTCGTCCGCGTCCGCTGGATGGAGAAATCGGCGACCTTGTAATACTTCTGATAGCGCTCGTCGATCAGCGCTTTGAGCTCTTCCACGCTCATGCGGGACGCTTTGACCGGCCCGAGCAAATACAAATCGATCGTGCCGTCGGGCTGCACGGTCACTTCGCGATTGACCGCCGGGTCGATCGACGACTCGATCTTGACCGCGTCGCCGACTTGCAGCCGGTATGCCGCCTCTTCGGTCCGCGCCAGGACGTAGACGAACTCGATCTCGTCATCGACCCGCAGCCGGTAATCGGGAACGTGCGGCGAGCGAGCCGGGCCGATGTACTCCCCCTGCGACAAGGCTTGCCACGGAATCGGCCCCCACTGTCCCCAGCGCGGCTCTCCGCAGCCATCCGCCGACAGGCAATCGACGCCGTCAATCCGCCGCTCGCACGCCGGCCCGAAGGCATCCGGCGAATGGTCGATCCAAGGAGCGTTCCCGATCGGCGCGATGGTTTCGACCGGCTCCGTCGCCTGACAGAGGAGAATCCACTGCGGCTCGGCATCGATTCGATCGCCGGCTGACGTCTTCACATCGTGGCCAATAGGCTGCTCGGAAACCGGCTGTTGCCAAAGACCGGCTGCCGCGCTCCCTGTTAACAGGATCGATCCAACGCACCACCATGTCACGCTGCGGCTCGTCATGGCTTATCTCCGCACCGCCTGGTTGGGAGCATTCCCGTGCGACGCAGCCGAGACGTGAACCGACTTTCCGGGGGCAGCGTGCGAGTCCTCGGCCGGACTCTTGGCCGCAAACGTCGCCGCATCGACCCACTCGACCGACGGCACTCCCGCTTCCGTCGGCGTCTTGGGCGAAAGGAGCGTCGCTTCCTTCCGCGCAAGCTGCGCCAGGTCCCGCTCGCCGAGCCGGTCGTGGACGGCGGCCAGGTTGTGCCACGCACTCGGTGTCGGATGGCTTTGCAGGCTGGCGATCAGCATCTGGCGGGCGGCCGACAGCTCGCCGCAGCGGGCCCACAATACGCCCAACTCGTTGGCCGATCGGTAATGCCGCGGCGCCAGCGCCAGCGTGGCTTGATGGAAGACGATTGCGCGGGCCGTATGCGATGACTTGCCGCCGGCGGATTGGCCGGCCAGATGACCGTGTATCATCCCCAAGAGCGACAGGGTGTTCGCCGCCATTGCCTGGCCGCCGGTTGCCTGGCCGAGCTGTTGCTGGGCATAGGCGTAGTAGTGCTGGCTGCACGTCAGCGGCGAAAGTCGAGCTGCGTCGATCCGCTTGAGCACCGGCGTTTGATGCGGGCGGATGATGTCGGCGACGGCAATCGCCGCGCCGGATGCATTCGGCGGCGTGAAGTCGTCCGATTCATCCAGGGCGGTGATTGCCGCGGCCAGCGCGCTGCTCTTTTGCGTGGTGCCGCTCTGGGCGTCGTGCGACTGGACCATCAACCGCAGGGCCTGGAGCAGCTCGGCACGGGCCGAGTAGAGCGCCCCGCGCTGGGCCAGCTTGATCGCTTTCTGGTTCATCGCGGCGACCTGCTGCCGCACAGCCGCCAGGGCGGGCTCGCCCATAGGCGACGGAGCGGCGCTGGCGAAGGTCGTCCCAGGGGCCGAGCGCGGCTTGGCTTCCGCCGGAAGCCGCTCTTGCGAATCGGCAATCCGCTCGATTCCCGGAAAGGCGTCGGCCATCTGCGGCAGCGCGTTGCTTTCGACGATGGGGTAAAGGATGGGCGCTTGCTGCTGCGGCTGCGGCGCGGCAGGAGCCACGTCGCGAACCTGAATGCGGTTTTGTTCCACTGCCGGAGCCGTCAGGGGGAGCGTTCCATTGGTCGATGCCGGCTGGACGCGGAGCGGTGCTGGCTGTGGCGCGGCCGTCACCGGGCGAGCGTGATCGGGCGCGTGCAGCCGGCCCGGCGGCGCAAGCCGCTCGACCAAGGCCGGTGCGACGCGACTGGCCTGGGGCGGCGGCGACCAGCTACGCTCAAGCATCCCCTTGGCCAGCACCAACAGGGCCAGCGTCATGGGCACTGCCCAGACCAAGGAGGGAATGCGGGCCATGGCTCATCCGTGAGCGAGGAATCAGGGGGACGCAGGCAAAAATGCCGCGGATGGAAGTAAGCATCGTCCTGCGGGAAAGAGCGATTCCAGCGAATCGACGGCTGCCGGCGGCTCGCCGCGGGCTGGCCGGCGGCATAACCGGCACAGGCGGAATGACCGGCCCGCATTGCCCGTTCTTGATTCACAGGGGGCCGCTAGTGAAAATGCATGATCCATCCGAGAAGTGTTCGCACAATTGATTCAGGAGAATTCCCATGCGTTGGCTCGCTAGCGGCTCGCTCCTCTTGCTGGTGGTCGGATTGGCGTGTGCCGCCGACGACAAGAACCCGGCCTACACCGATCCCAAGCAGGCCGGCCCCGACTTTGCCGTGCAAGGGGAATATCGCGGCCAGCTCGGCGGCGATGAATGGGGAGCGCAGGTGATCGCACTGGGAGACGGAAAGTTTGACGTCGTCGGCTTTGCGGGCGGGTTGCCGGGGGACGGCTGGCAGCGGGGCGACAAAACCAACAAGGGGACGGGCGAACTCAAGGGAGATGTCGCCGAATTCAAGGGGGAGACGTGGACCGGCACGATCAAGGACGGAGTCTTCAGCGTGACGCACGACGGAGAGAAGGTTGGCGACTTGAAAAAGGTCGAGCGCAAGAGCCCGACGCTGGGGGCCAAGCCGCCGGAGGGTGCGACCGTTCTGTTCGATGGCACCTCGGCCGACGCCTTCGAGAACGGCAAGATCGTGGAAGGAAACTTGCTGGGCGCGACCAACGCGGTCTCCAAGGCGACGTTTCAGGACCACACGCTACACATCGAATTCCGCACGCCCTTCATGCCCAAGTCGCGCGGCCAGGGGCGCGGCAACAGCGGCGTCTACATCCACGGACGCTACGAGTGCCAGGTCCTCGACTCGTTTGGCCTGGACGGGAAGGACAACGAGTGCGGCGGCATTTACTCGATCAACAAGCCGATCGTGAACGCCTGCCTGCCGCCGCTGTCGTGGCAGACTTACGACATCGAGTTCACCGCCGCGCGGTATGAAGGGGGCCAGAAGGTGAAGAACGGCCGCGTGACGATCAAGCACAACGGCATCGTGATCCACGACGACCAGGAGCTGGCCCACGGCACTCCGGGGCACATCAAGGAAGGCCCCGAGCCCTATGGCATTTTCCTCCAGGACCACGGCAATCCGGTGGCGTTCCGGAACATCTGGGTGGTGGAGAAGAAGGGGAATTAGTGCGGAGTGCAGAATGCAGAATGCAGAATGCAGAATGCAGAATGCGGAGCGGCTGCTGAGCTGCTCCGCGTTTTTGATTCTTGAATTGGCGTCGCGCGGTAGCTCCCATGAACGTTGATCCCATTTTCGAAACTTTCAACCGACATCAGGTGGGCTATTTGCTGATTGGCGGGATGAATTTTCTGCTGCGACATCAACCGGTTCTCACCTTCGACGTTGACTTGTGGATCGAGGACACGGCGGAAAACCGGGCGCGGTGTGAAGCGGCCCTATGCGACTTGGGGGCGGAATGGGGACGAACCGACGCCGATTGGGGTCCGGTCGCCAACAAGGGGGTGGGGTGGCTTTCTCAACAGGGGGTTTTTTCCCTGAACTGCGCCGCCGCGCCGGTCGATGTTTTCCGCCGCGTCGAAGGGCTGGCATCCTGGAATGAATCCAGGGCCAACGCCGTGCCGGGCAAGACGCAGCAGGGAACGCCCTACTTTGGATTGAGTGACGAGGACATGCTAAAATGTCAACTGGCGCTCGATGAAGGAATGCGCAGGCAGGACCGCGTGCGTTTCCTGGAACAGGTCCTGCGAAGCCAAGACGAAAAACCGTGATCAACAACCTTGTTGCCGCCGAAGAAGCCAAGCGAAACCGGCACCTCGATCCGGCCGAGCGCTGGCGCTTGATTCAGGCTGCCATTGACTGGGCCGACTCCCAGCAAACGGTGCGGCGCAGCACCAAGGAAGCGTGTCTCGCCAATCAGGCACGGCTGCTGGCGGGAATGAAGGGCGTCAATCAATGCAAATGACGCAGTCAGCCATCTGGGAACGCTGATCTCCACCGATCTTCGCTAATGGCGGCAAATCCTATCAGCGCGGATTAGCGGTGATTAGCGTTCCCATCCTTGACGGCCAATATCCGCGGTTTCGCGTCCCTATCCGCGGGCTGCCGGCCGCCTAGAATGGATGGTTACTTCCACCGTTGGCTGCTCGCCTCATGTCCGCACTTACCCTGCCGATGTTCGATCCCACGGCCGGCCGCTTTGGCCGGCTGCTGGAGTCCCTTGCGCCGGCGGTGGAAAAGTGGTCCACTCGCTCCGCGAGTGCCGATGGAGACGCAGCGGCCGACCGCTCGCGGAGCGAGCGGACCACATTGCGTCCGCTGCCCATGTCGCGCGAGGAGCTCAAGCCCTACGGCTGGGACGAAGTGGACGTCGTCTTTGTCACCGGCGACGCCTACATCGACCATCCGAGCTTCGCAATGGCGATCCTCGGCCGCGTGCTCGAGGCGGCCGGCTATCGCGTGGCGATCGTCTCGCAGCCCGACTGGCGGAAGGTCGATGACTGGCGGCGGTTTGGCCGGCCGCGGCTGTTCTTCGCGATCAGCGCGGGGAACATGGACTCGATGATCAACCACTACACGGCCAATCGCAAAGTCCGCAACGATGATGCGTATTCTCCGGGGGGCCGCATCGGCCTGCGTCCCGACCGGGCGACGCTGTCGTACTGCCAGCGAGCCCGCGAGGCGTATCCCGGAGTGCCGGTGATTGCCGGCGGCGTCGAGGCGTCGCTGCGTCGGCTGGCCCACTACGACTACTGGAGCGACAAGGTCCGCCGCTCGATCCTGCTGGACAGCAAGGCGGACCTCGTCGTCTTCGGCATGGGGGAAGAGCTGATTCTCGAAATTGCCCGGCGACTCGATGCGGGACAAACGGTGAAAGACCTCCGCGACATGCGAGGCGTCGCCTACGCCCTCGGCGCCAGCGAGAAGCCGCCGGAGGATGCGCTTGTTTTGCCGAGCTTCGAGCAGGTCTGTGCCGACAAGCCGACGTTCGCCGAGGCGACGAAGATCATCCATAACGAGACCAATCCGTACAACGCCAAGCGGCTGGTGCAGTTTCACGACAAGCAGGCGGTCGTCTGCAACCCGCCGCGGCTGCCGGTCTCGGAAAAATCGATGGACGTGATCTACGGATTGCCGTACACGCGGCGGCCGCATCCAACGTACAAGGAGCCGATCCCCGCCTTCGACATGATCAAGGACAGCGTGACGATCATGCGGGGCTGCTTCGGCGGCTGCACCTTCTGCTCGATCACCACGCACCAGGGGCGGATCATCCAGTCGCGGTCGCAGGACTCCGTGCTGGCCGAGATTCAGGAGATGGGGCGCGATCCGAAGTTCAAAGGAACGGTCAGCGACATCGGCGGCCCGACCGCCAACATGTACCAGATGACCTGCTCCCGGCCGGAGGTCGAAGCGGTCTGCCGCCGCCAGTCGTGCGTCCATCCCACGATCTGCAAATTGCTCGGCACCGACCACGGGCCGCTGATCGAAGTGATGAAACAGGCCCGCCAAACGCCGGGCATCAAGAAAGTCCTCGTGGCCAGCGGCATTCGCATGGACCTGGCCCGCCGCAGCAAAGAATATATGCGCGACCTGGTGCAGCATCACGTCGGCGGCCACCTGAAGGTCGCCCCGGAGCACACCGACCCCGACGTGCTGATGAAGATGCGCAAGCCGGCCAATGACGACTTCGAGAAATTCGCGGAAGTGTTCGACCGCGAGTCGAAAAAGGCGGGCAAGAAGCAGTACCTCGTCCCGTACTTCATCGCCAGCCACCCGGCCAGCGATCTGGATGCGATGATCAACCTGGCGGTGTTTTTGAAGGCAAACGGCTACCGTCCCGACCAGGTACAGGATTTTATACCTGCGCCGTTCGACGTGGCGACCGCCATGTACTACACCGGCATCGACCCGTTCACGAAGAAGAAGGTGTATGTCGCCCAGCACCTCTCCGACCGCAAGCTCCAGCGGGCGCTGATGCAGTTCTTCAAGCCCGAAAATTATTTCGAAGTCCGCGAAGCACTTCGTCAAGCCAAGCGCACCGACCTGATCGGCGACGGCTGCGACTGCCTGATCCCTTCGCAACCACCGAAGGAAGCTATCGACCGCCGCCGCAAAGACGCGAACCAACGATTCGCCGGCAACTACGTCCACGACCCCAGCCAGCGCGGCAAGTCCTCGCGCAAACAATCGCGCCACGCCCCCGGCCGCGGCTATCGGCCGGATGCCAAGAAGGCCCAGCGGCGGGAGTTGGAATAGATTTTTCCTGGCGTCTAGCACAGGATCGGTTCATGGTTGACAACGATCAGGGCCCAGTCTACGAGCTGGACCGCGGCCTGGGACCGTGGATTGGAAGCCCAGCGGCGACCTACGAGCGATACAACCCCGGCTCGTCCGTCCCGTCGCCGTTGAAGTCGCCCACGACCGGCGTGTGCGTCGCGTCGCCAAGGTCGAATTGCAGGTCTTCGGCATCGATCTGGCGGTTGCCGTTGGTGTCGATGATCCAGCGGCCGGCTCGGTAGATGCCGATCTCGTCGATTCCGTCGCCGTTGAAGTCGCCGACGATCGGCACGTCCCCTTCCTCGCCGAACTGGGCCGTCTCGTCCGCAGCGGTGAGACGGCCGTCGCCATCCTTGTCGAACGTCCAGCGGCCATTCCGGAACACGCCGATCGAGCGAATGCCGTCGCCGTTCCAGTCGCCGGCAATCGGCACGTCGCCGCCGGTGCCGAACGCAAAGACGTGGTCGATCAGGTCGGAACGCTCCTGCCCGCGGGCGGTGAGCCGGATCAGCCGCTCCCCTTCGGTCGCGTGCTCGGCATCAGGCGGCACGTTCTTGGGGCGGTGATAGACGAGGTTTTGCTTATCCGGCAGGCCCGGCTCGTGGGCCAGGTGCCGGCTGTCGCCGGGCCACGCGGGTCCGAAGACGCCGATGTCGTCTTTGCCGTCGCCGTCCCAATCGCCGACGATCGGCTGGTCCCCTTGGCTGCCGAGCTGAGCCCACAGGTCGTCGCCGTCCCAGCGGCCGTTGCCATTGAGGTCGAGGAACCACTCTCCCTTGTAGTAAATGCCGATCTCGTCGATCCCGTCGCCATTGAAATCGCCGACCACCGGCACTCCGCCGGGAATGCCGAAGGCGACGGTGGTGGTGGCGCCGTCGATATTGGGGACGTGCCAGGTCCCTTGCTGCAGGTTGTCGTGCTGCCACCTGGTGAGATCGACGAAGCGGATCTTCCGCCAGCCGACCGAGGCGAATTTTGTCGTGTGCGTGGCGACGCGCGGCAGGCCCGCATCGATCACCGACAGGTGCCAGGTGTAGCTCGACGTGCCGCCGCCGGGCGCCGGAGGAGCGGGCGGCGGCGGCAGTAGCGGCTCCAGCGGCGTAATGGGCAGCGGAGCGGGAGCCACGTACTCCACAATCGGCGGCGGCGGCTCTTCCCGCGGCGGATCGGGAAGGATGATCAGCGGCGCTTCGACCTGGATTTCGCTGAAGTTGTTGTGCATCGAGTGCTGGCCGACCGCCAGCGGCACGCGAAGGATCGCATCGTTGTTCAGATGGATGCCGGCAATCGCAAACGGGGCCAGCACGCTCGGCGCGATGACGGAGCCCGGATTCAGCGCCAGGCCGCTGGTGGTTCCGGGCGTGTCGATGCCGTCGAGATAACCGGCGGGCTGAATCTCGATGATGGTGTAGTTGCCTTGCCTGAGGCCCTGGAACTCGTAGTAGCCGCTCGCATTCGTGCGGACGCGAAGCGGGCCGGCGCCGTAGAGCCCGCTGAGGGCTTCGCTCCCCATTACCGGATCCGCCGTACCGCTGTGCCGCAGCTCGATCCACACGCCGCCGATCCGCTGGTCGTCCGGCGTCAGCTTGCCGTCACGAATCTGGCTCAGATTCGGCGGCAGCTTGCCGTCGCTCGTCTGGATCACCGGTCCGTCGCGGAAGACGTAGCCGCTGATCAAGCCCGGCGGCTGCTCGCAAAAGTCGTAGTTGACAGCATTCTCCCCCGAGCGGAGGACGATGCCGGAGATGACGTCTGGGGCCGAATCATCGCCGCCGTGCGAGCCGGCCTTCTGACCACCCTGGAAGTAACCGCCCGGCTGCGACTCGCGGACGGTGTACGTGCCGGGGCGCAGGTTGAGGAACGTGTACATCCCCTGCGAGTTGGTCACGGTCGTGGCGATCTGATTGCCGGCGGCGTCGAACAGCCGCACGGTAACGCCGGCAATCGGCGCTTCGCCCGGATCGAGGATGCAGTTGGGGAGCGTGTCGGACCAGACGGCGCCCGCCAGGCTGACGGTCTGGATTTCGCAGAAGTTGTAGTCGGTCAGGTTCTCGCCGCTGCCGATGGTGATTTGCGAAATCAGATCGGCGACGCTGACGTTGCCTCCCTTCGAGCCGGCCTTCTGGCCGCCGTGGAGGTAACCGGCCGGCTGCAGTTCGCGGACGGCATACGTCCCGGGTGCGATGTTGTCGAAGCGGTAGCGGCCTTGCGCGTCGGTCTGCGTCGTGGCCAGCACGTTGCCGCCGGCGTCGAGGAGCTGCACGCTGACGCCGGCAATCGGCTTCTCCCCCGGTTCGTAGATGCAGTTTTCGTTCGGATCGACAAAGACGACGCCAGTGATGCTGGCGGGCTTGAGCTCGCCGAAGTTGTAGTTGACGCCGCCATCCCCCCACTTGAGCACGATGTTTTTGATCTTGTCGCCTGGGTTTTCCGGTTGTCCGATTGTTACGCCGCCGATCGTCCCGGCGGTGTCTTTGCCGTCGATGTAATTGGCGGGGGTGACTTCGACGATGCTGTACGTGCTGGCCCGCAGGTTGGTGAACTTGTAGAAGCCGCCGGAGTCGGTGGTGAGCTGGCCGACTTGCGTGCCGCTGGCGTCGAACAGAATCACCGTCGCGCCGGGAATGCCGACTTCGCCCGCCTCGAAGATGCCGTTGTTATTGACGTCGTGGTAGACGTAGCCGGCCAGCGTGGACGGATCGTGCTCGCAGAAATCGTAGTCGGCGCCGTTTTGCCCGGTGCCCAGGACGATGTTGCCGATCTTGTCGTTGCCGACGATCGCGCCGCCGACGCTGCCGACGTGCTCATCGCCGTCGAGATAGCCGGCGGGCTGCAGCTCGACGATCGTGTACGTGCCGGGACGAAGGTTGGTGAACTCGTAGTCGCCCTGGGCGTTGGTCGTCGTCTGGGCGACGACGTTCCCTTGCGTG
This sequence comes from Pirellulaceae bacterium, assembly GCA_035512595.1. Taxonomy (GTDB): domain Bacteria; phylum Planctomycetota; class Planctomycetia; order Pirellulales; family Pirellulaceae; genus DATKDU01. Next base: position 8,809 of record DATKDU010000126.1, on the reverse strand, counting down.
TCCTTGAGCTGGATCGTCACGCCGGAAATGGGCCGCACGCCGGGCGATCCTTCCACGCAATTGCCGTCGCGGTCGGAGACGTGAACGCTGCCGCGGAGCGACGACGGAAGAGCTTCCGCGAAGTCATACCGCCGGCCGTGCAGATTGCCCAGCGGGATGTTGATGTCGGTCAGCGTGTCCATGTCGGCCGCCTTGCCGCTAGCGGTGCCGGAGACGGTGCCGGGAATGGCGCCAACGCTGTAATACAAGGCGGGCTGCGTTTCGCGGACCTGGTAGATGCCCGGCGTGAGGTTCAATCCCGCGCCAAATTCGTAGAAGCCGCTGGCATTGGTCGTCGTGGTGTGGCCGGTGAAGACGTAGCTGCCTCCCTGTTTCTTCCACAGCGCCAGCGTCACTCCGCCGATCCCCTGCTCATTGGCGTCCTTCACCAGGTTGAGGTTCTGCTCGGCATACACGAAGCCGCTGATGCTGATCGGCCTAGGGACCTGCTGCACAGTGGCCATCGTACCGGTGCTGCGGTCGCGTTTTCCCAGGTGGTCGTCGGGGGGCAGGCCGGTGGAGTTGCTCGGCGAAAGGAGAAGGTTCGAACCGACGAACAGCTTGTCGTAGACGTTGCGGAACTCGCTGGTGGCGATCGCGTCGTGGTGATGGAATTCCTTGAACGTCCCGGTCAGCATCGAGCCCTGAAACTCGACCCCCGAGGTGATCGGATCGATCCCTTCGTTGATCAGGTCCACGTCGGTGATCAACGGGTCGTAGTCCTGGATCTCATCGACGTCGATCGAGAAGACCAGCTTGTCGCCGGCATGGAAGCCCTTGAAGTCGAAGACCAGCTTCATGCCGCCGTCCTCGACGTGCCACTTCACCTCGTCGATGCCGGTCTTGCTGACGATCGAAAGGGCGAAGGCCTCGTCGGCCCCCCAGCCCCCCTTGATCGTGTCAAAAATGAGATCGCCGACGCTGGGACCTGGCGGGCCCTTGTCCGTGTCGATCACCAGCCGCGTCAACTCGCTCCCTGCTTGGCCTCCTTCGAACTGAATCTCGAACGTGTCGCCGTGCAGATCGCTGCCGGAATCTTCCTCGATGTAGATCGCGCCGATCTTGATCGGGTCGGCATCCATCATCCGCCGCTCTTCCATCAGCTCGAAGCGGCAGCGGCGCAGCGTTTCCTCCACCAGCTTGGAACGGGTCTTGTTCTGGCGGCCCCGGCGGCGCGCGATGATCGGCGCAGCGGGGCGGCCAGCAGAGCTTCCCCAGTTCCACAGACGGTTCCACCATCCCACAAGGCACCTCCGTGCGCTCTCGTGTTCGTTCAGCCCGATTCCCCGTTCGTCCGTTCTGCGGCTTGCAGGTCGCTGGCCGCCAAATTCACCACCGACCCTGGTCGGTGGCTCAATGATTGAGCGGCTAGCAAACGCCCCACACACAACGACCGTCCTTTCCCGTTCCGCCGCTTCGCGGCGGAAGGGGAAAGGAAGGGGAAAAGCTGAGGGGTGATTTGCCTCGCTACTAGCCTCTCAGTCTTGTTTCCACCGACCAGGGTCGGTGGAGTTTGAATTTGGAACTGCTTTTTCGGACATTCGAGTTTCGATTCAGGTCGGCCAATCCATTACTTCGTCTTCGTCCCATCCCCCGGTTTGCTCCCCACGCGCTCCACCGGCTTCCCGTCGGCCGCCAGGTTCTCCGTGATCGTCCAGATGCGGACCATCGTGTCGTAGCCGGCGCTGGCCAGCACCTTCCCCGAGCAGTCAAGTGCCGCGATCGTTCCCGTGTGTCCGGCCAGGATGCCGATTTCGGTCTGCTGGGCGACGTCCCACAGGCGAATCAGATTATCGCTGCCGGCGGCGGCCAGGTGATGCGGCCCGTAAAACGCCAAGGCCATGAACTTCACGGGCCGGATCGGCAGGCGATAACCCTCCGCCCCTTGGGACAGCGGCACGATGTGAACTGTGCGGTCTTCGCCGGTCGAGGCCAGATAGGCGCCGTCGGGGGAAAAGGCGAGCGAGCGGATTCGCTGCTGATGGGCGGCGATGTCCCGAATGCCGCTGCCGCTGGCGGCGTCGTAGAGCTGGATTTTTCCGCAGCGTCCGCCGGCCGCCAGCGTCTGGTCGTCCGGCGACCAGGCGACGGCCCGCATGTCCCGGCACGTCCCGTCCAGCTCCTGCGCGATTTCGCCGCTGGCCGTGTCAAAGACCCGCAGCGGCTGTTCAAACCCGGCCGCAATCAGCGACTGCCCGGAATGGCTGTAGCGGACGATCGCGACCGCTTCCTTCGCCTGCGCCAGTTCGCCGCGCAGCTCGCCGTTGGCCGGATCCCACAGCAGGATCCGCCGGTCGTTGCCGGCACTGGCTAGCGTCTGGCCGTCGGGGGAATAATCGACGCTGCGGACCCAGTCGGTGTGATTGGCCAGCCGGTGCAGTTGCGAACCGTCGGCCATGCTCCAGATGCGGACGATGTGATCGTCGCCGGCGGTGGCCAGCGAGCGGCCGTCCTGGTGGATCCGCAGGGCGGTGACGACCGGCGGCTTGTGCTGATTGGGATCGGCGGCGAGCTTGAGTGCCCGCGACGGCCAGTTGAGCGTGGCGGCGGTGAGAAGAGTATCGGCGTCTGCATTCCGGCCGCCATGCGCCAGCGTGGCCAGCGCGAAGGCCGATGCAGCCCCGCGCAGAAATGTCCGTCGGCTCTCTTGCATCCTGCTTCTCCGTTCACAGTAGGCCGCGGCTCCGTCGCGCGCCGTTCATCGTGCCGCTGTCCCAGTGCCGCGCCGCGGCTCGGCGGCCTGCGTACCCGTGCTAGCTTCCCTGCCGTAACGCACAGGCGCCATGGGCGCTGTCCGATGAATCGTTATCGGTCTGTGGCCGACAACTGCCGCAGGACAATTGGTCGAAGTGCCCCTACAAATTTCCCAGGCGGCAAACTTGGGGAAAACGGCGAAGAGACGTAAGCGGCCGGAAAACGCCCGCCAGTCCGTGCCTCAGACTGGGGGACATCTGCTGCGATCTTGTGAATTGTCCCCAGCGCGGGATAATGTTCGCTTCATTCTGGTGTTCCTGGCGCTCGCCTACCTCCGGCCACCGCCCTGAATCCAAATCAGTCGCGAGTGTCCACATGTCCCTCACGCAACGGCAAAAGCAAATCCTGCTGATTATCAGCAAACTGAAGCAACCTCCCTCGATTCGGACGTTATGCGAAGGCGTTGGCGCCAGCAACCCGATGAGCATTCAGACGGACCTGACGGCTCTTTACGAAAAGGGGTATATCTCGCGTGACCGGCGGCTAAAACGCCGCATCGGCTCGACGACTTGAGAGCAAATGGCTACAATGCCAGCACAGGGGAACCTAGGAGCTTCGCCATGCGAACGCTCATCACTGCCGCGGTTGGATCGACGCTGCTCGTGTGGACGGCATCTGCTGCCGCTCAAAACAACGTACCGACCACGGTCCAGCTTCCCACTTTCAGCTTCTTCACCGTCCAGACGACCGTCTCGGTTCCCGATAGCGGCGGCGCTTCTCTGGGGGGCGTTTCCCGCGGCTACCACCACTCGACCACCCGCGGCCTGCCATTCTGGTCGAAGACTCCCTGGCTTTCTCCCCTGGGGGGGAGCCGCGGCATTGCCAGCGGCGCCAGCGCGGGCGGCGTGAGCGTGCATGCGACGATCATCGACCATGAGGAGTTGAGCGAAGCCGTCCTCAGCGAGGCAGCCGCCCGGCGAGTCCGGCCAAGCGAAGCGGAACTCAAGGCGGGCGTTTTGAGCCGCAGCACCGGCGGCGAGCGTGCGCCGGAGGGGAGCGTTGCCGCCATTCGTGCCGAGCAGGCGGCCGAGGACCGGGCCCGCGCTGAGCGGGCCGCAGAACTGATCGCCAAGGCCCAGGAGATGGAAGCGGCCAACAAGCCGGGCCAGGCGAAGATTTACTATCGCATGGCGTCCCGCCATGCGTCGGCCGAGCTGAAGCAGCAGATTGCCCAGCGGATGGCGGCATTGAAGTGATCGCCGCAGATTCGAGCGGAACTGGGAATAAATCTTCCGCTGGCGGGATCAACTTCTCAGGCCCCGCACAAGTTCGGCATGACTACGTCACCTACCGCCGTCACACGCTGGCGTCTCACGAAGCGCTGGCTCAAGCGCACCGCCCTGGCGGTCGGCGGCCTCGTCGGCATCTACGCGGGTTTTCTCCTGTTTGGGTTCATTCCAATCAACGGCGACTATCAAGTGCCGCCGGCCGACGATCGCGTGCGGATTTTCATTCGCAGCAATGAGATTCATACCGACATCGTCCTGCCGACGGTCCATGACGAGTTGGGCATCGACTGGCGGGAGCGCTTTCCGCCGCGGCATTTTTCCGCGAGCGTGGGCGACTCGCCTTATGTGGCGGTCGGCTGGGGGAACCGGCGGTTCTTCGTGGAGACGCCGACGTGGGCCGATCTGAAGGTGTCGAGCGTCTTCGCCGCTCTCTTCTGGCCGAGTGAATCGGTGCTGCACGTGGAGTACCTGCCCGCCGCTGCGGCGGACCAATTCCCCCACGCGGTGGACATCACGAAGGAGCAGTATCGGGAGCTGGTCCGCTTCGTGGAAAGTACCTTGGCGGACTGCGACGATTCGGGATGTGCCGCGAGCGCCAGCGAAGTCACGTACGGGCCGGCCGATCGTTTTTATGTCTCCGCCGGCCGCTACCACTGCTTCAACACGTGCAACCAGTGGACCGGCCGGGGTTTGGCCCGCGCCGGCATCCCCGTCGGCATTTGGACGCCGCTGAAGCCGCAGGTGCTGTGCTGGCTGCCGAGGGCAAGTGCAGAACGCAGAGTGCAGAACGCAGAGTAAAAAGTCTCTCTGCACTCTGCACTCTGCACTACTCCCCCTTCCCCGGCGCCGCCAGTGTCGAAGCGCCGTGCAGCGGCGTGGAATCGCTCCGCGGCCGCGCAGGCCGGCGCGGGGGAGGACCCGGCTCGCGGAAATGACGGAGCGTATACAGCCACACGGCCATGCCAATCAGCATCACGACCGCCAGCATCAGGGCAAACCGGCCGAGAATGTTGCGTCCCAGTTGCTGCACGGGCTGGACGACCGAGTCGTAGCTCGACTGGACGAGCACCACCAGCCCGGTATCGGCGGGTTGGCCGCCGTCGCGCGTGACCCCCAGCGGCGCGGCGACATTCGCCGCCGCGGCAATCCAGCGGCCGCGAAAGGGGAGTCCCAGGGTATGCTGGGCGAGCGGATCCTCGTACAGTTCGCCGGTGGACGACGACAAGACCCGGTCGGCGACGCGGTAATTCGGCTCGACGAACTCGGGGGGCAGCTTCCCGCCGCGGGTGCGAATCTCATCGAACAGCGGATGCTGGAGTATAGTTCCCGTGCGTCCGGCGCGGCCATCGACGAGAACCGCCTTGCTGTCGCCTCCGCCAATTTGGTCGTTCTCCTGCACGCCGCCGCGAAACAGCTCGAAATCGCCGAGGTTGATCGTCAGGACAAGGACGCCGAGAAAGGTATTCGGGTCTTCTTTTTGTGCGTAGAGCGGCATGGAGACCGCGACCTTCCAACGGCCCGTGCTGGTGCTCTGGAACACGGCGGAAAGGGTCGCATGCGTGATTGGCTGGATCGAGTCCGGCGGCGTCGCCGGATCGAGATCGGCGCTGCCACCGTGGAAGTAGGAGCGGTAAGCATAGTTCCGACCGATCCCTTTGGGCGTGTCCCCGGAAAAATACGCGGCAAGCTGCGTCCCTCTGCGGTCGGTGACGAACATGCTGTCAAACTTCGGCGCTCGCTCATCCTTCTGTTCGGCTGCGAGATAGACGTCGAGCCTCTGTTGGAGATACCCCAAGAGCTGCCGCCCCGGCTCCTCAGCCAGGTAAGCGGCCTGGAGCCGCCCGCGCTCCTGGGGATCGAGCCTCCGGTCGCCTAGCCGCGCGGGGGGCGGGCTGGCCGCCGCGGCAGTCATCCGCTCATGAAGCTCCGCCCGCGAGGCTTCCTCCTCGATGATCCGGAAGTAGCGGCCGATCTCGCTGGTCACCTTCTCCGCGGCAAGCTGCGCCGCATACTTGTTGTTCGCCGCCGCCAGGGTTTTGTACTCTTCTTCCGTTTGCTTGAGGACGCTGGCGTAGCTTTGCAGACCGAACAGCGTGGCGATCACCAGCACCGCCAGCGGTCCGGCCAGCCCGATGATCGCCATCCGGCGGAGGGTGCGGGCCTGGTCGCGGGCGTCCAAGGCGTCCAGCACCTCCTGCACGTTGTCGAAACGGTCCTCCGGCTCCGGCGCCATGCAGCGGTCGATCAATTCGGCCAGGTGGCGGTCCATCCCCTGTACGCGTCGATGCTCCGCCGGCAGAGGCGCGGAACGAATCGCCTGCCGGTAGCGAGCCAACCGGTCGGCCAGGTCGGCATTCGACTCCATCTTGCGCACACTGTCGTCGTCCCGATGGGGCGGAGTGCCGACGAGCATGCAGTACAAGATCGCTCCCAGGGCGTAGACATCCCACCGCACGTCCGGAACCGCTTCCAAATCGGCTTGTTCGGGAGCCATATAAAACAGCGTGCCGAGTGCCGGCCGCTGCTCGTGCGACAGTCGCGACTGTCCGAAATCGGCCAGCCGCGGGCGGTGATCCTGATCGAGGAGGATATTCGCCGGCTTGAGGTCGCAGTGCAAGACGCCGCGGCCGTGGGCGTGATTGAGGCCGATGGCGATCTCGCGGAACATTTCGACGGCTTCCGGGACGCTGAACGTCCCGTGAGCACGCAGCAGATCCTCGAGCGAGCCGTTCTCGACATACTCCATGACGTAGTACGGCGGCTCGGCTTCCCAGCCGACTTCCAGAAGCTGCACGACGTAGCGGTCGGCGGAGAGGAAGACGAGCTTTTCCACTTCCCGCGAGAGAAGCGACCAATCGACGCCGCGGCGATGCGCGTAGAACTTGATCGCCACCTGGCGGCCCGTGTTTTTGTCCACGCCGGCCCAAACCTCGCCGTAGGCCCCCGCGCCGAGGAATTTTTGCGCCTGGTAGCCGGGAACTTCAGTCGGCGGCCGCGTCTTGGCCAGGCTCAAGTCCTTGGAGCGCTGCTCGTCGGATGGCGATTGCTGCTGGGTGTAGTCGGAAGACATGGATGGGCGTGGTCGCCGAGTGCTTTTCAGTATGGTATCACAAGATGGATCGCTTGACGCTTGCACCCCGGAGCCCGCTCCATGTCGAATGTCTTGCTGACTGCCCAGCGTCGCTACGCAAGCGGCCGGCAGATCGTTCTGTCAGTCGCCTTTCTTGCGGTCATAGCGCCTCAAGCCGTTGCCCAGGAGCCGTTGAAACTCCCCCTCGACGGCCGCGACGGCCGGCAACTGCTCCTGGAGAATTTTCGCCCGCAGTCGATGTTGAAGGTGGATCAGCATTCATTGACGAAGGCAAAATTCCCCGTCGTTGATGTCCACGCGCACTTCTTCGTCCGCCTGCGGCATTCGCCGGAGCAACTGGACGCGTTCGTAAAAATCATGGACCGTAACAACGTGGCCGTCTGCGTCAGCCTCGACGGCACGCTCGGCGATAAGTTCGATGAACACCAAGAGTACCTGTCCAAGTATGCGGACCGCTTCGTCATCTTCGCCAATATCGATTTTCAAGGCGCGGGCAAGGCAGTCGAGCCGGCTACGTGGGACGTCAACCGGCCGGACTTTGCCCGCCGCGTGGCCGTGCAATTGGCCGACGCCAAGGAGCGCGGCGCGGCAGGGCTCAAACTGTTCAAGCAGTTCGGCCTGGCATACAAGAATGCCGACGGGTCGCTGATCGCCATCGACGATCGGCGGTTCGACCCGATCTGGCAGGCATGCGGCGAGCTGGCGCTTCCTGTGCTGATCCATACGGCCGATCCAGCGGCCTTCTTCCTGCCGATCGACGAGAAAAACGAGCGATGGGAAGAACTGCACCGCCGTCCCGAGTGGAGCTTCTACGGCGAGCGGTTTCCGCAGCGTGAGGAGTTACTCGCGGCACTCAACCGCGTCATCGAGAGGCATCCGCGGACGAACTTCATCGGCGCGCACGTCGCCAACAATGCCGAGGACTTGAAGGCGGTCGGCCAGTGGCTCGACAAGTATCCGAACCTTTACGTCGAGATCGCCTCGCGGATCAGCGAGCTAGGGCGGCAGCCGTACACGGCGCGGGCCTTCTTTCTCCAACACCAGGACCGGATTCTGTTCGGCACCGACGGCCCGTGGCCCGAAGAGCGGCTGCGGCTCTACTGGCGGTTCCTGGAGACCTACGACGAGTATTTTCCCTACAGCGAGAAGGAGTTTCCCCCGCAAGGGCTGTGGAACATCTGCGGCATTGGCCTGCCGGACGAGGTGCTGCGGAAGGTGTATTACGAGAATGCCCAGCGGCTCGTGCCGGGGGTGCGGGAGAAGCTCAATCGACAGAAGCGAGCCGAGTGAGAAACGAGATGTTGAGGGAATTCGAGCATCACCGAATGGCCACGCCCCCCAGCGATATGTCCTCAAAGTCAATGTATTCCAGCGGAATCTTGGAGATATCGTGCCCGGCCGCCGTGAGCTGGCGATGGAGTGCGACCAAATCTGAACCCGTGTTATTCATCCGCCCAGAATTGTAGCTGTTCGGGTGTCTTGAGGTGGGCGATGGGCGCGGCGGAGCGGGATTTGCTCGGCTCACGCGGCAGGGCCCCCTTTCCCCCACAGCGGCTGTCGAGGCGGCGCGGGTCGAGTTGCGGGGCCATCACTCCCGCAAGACGAGCGTCAGATGCGCGTGCGGCGGCGGCGGCATCCAGTCTCGGCGCGCCGGGCCGTGTGGTTTCCACCGCGACGGCAGCCGCCAGCGGGCCAG
>DATKDU010000125.1:0-4695 GCA_035512595.1 Pirellulaceae bacterium | reverse complement strand
ATTCCCCCGCCTGCCGGCGGCGGGCAAACTCCTCATGCGACAGGAAGTGGTAATGAATCCCGTCAACTTCTCCCGGACGCGGGGGGCGCGTCGTCGCGGAGACGCTCAGAACCAGCGGCAATGAGCATTCGGTCAGAAGTTGGCGGACGACGGTGCTCTTTCCGGCGCCTGCGGGGCCGGAGATGACCGCCAGGCCGCCGCGGCTGGGGGAAAGTATCGTGTTGGCGGCAGTGGGACTCATTTCGTAGCAGGCACACTCGGTGTGCCGTCATTTGGCTGTCTGAGAGGAAGACGGCACACGGAGTGTGCCTACTACTTATTCCACGTTCTGGATCATCTCCCGGATCCGCTCGATCACCGTCTTGATCTCGATCACGTGCCGCGCGATCTCGGCATCGTTGGCTTTGGAGCCGATGGTGTTCGTCTCGCGGACCATTTCCTGGGTGATGAATTCGAGCTTTCGTCCCGGCGTCTCCTCGGTGCGCATCACCGAGTCAAATTGATCGAGGTGGCTTCGCAGCCGGACAATTTCCTCCGAGATGTCGCACCGCTCGGCAAACATGCCAACCTCGCGGACGACGTCCGCCGAAGTCACGCTGACGCCGACCTCCGCCAGCAGCTTGTTGAGCCGCTCCGTCAGCCGCGCGCGATACGACTCGACGACCTGCGGCGCCCGAGCTTCCACGTGCCGCAGCTCCTGGGCAACGACCTTCAAGTTGCTGGCCAGGTCGCTCTGCATGGCTCCGCCTTCTTCGACCCGCATCTTGGCCAGGTTGGCCAGCGCTTCCTGAAGGACCGGCTCGACCAGCGGCCAGAGGGATTCGACCACGTCCCAGCCCGCCCCTTTCTCGGTCACCACTCCCGGCAGCAGCATCAGCGACTCGACCCGCACCTCGCGCGTGGCGATCTTCTCCGCTTCCATCAGGCGGTCCAAATGCTGCGAGTAGCCGATCAGCACCGCCTCGTTGAAGCGGTAGTCGTCGGCAGTCGGCTCGCGATCGATGCGGACGTTGACCTGCAAGGTGCCGCGGCGGACCTGTTCGCGGACGACCGGCTCCACGAGGGGCTCCAGCGAGGAGAACCCCTCGCTCGCGCGAAACGAGAGCTTGAAGAAACGGTTATTGACCGACCGGACCTCCACCGCAATCGCCACACGCTGCTCGTGGCGGTGCGCTTCGCCATGGCCCGTCATGCTCAGCAGCAAGTTTGGCTCTCCGCGGTGGGTCGCTGACTATTCCTTGGCCTCGTCGGCATCGACAGGCTTCGTCCCGCCCGTTTTCGCATCGCCGGCCTGCTTGCCATCGGACTTGGCATCGCCAGCCGGAGCTTTCTCGACCGTTTTCTTCGCCCCCTCGGCAGCAGCATCTTTGCCGTCGGTCTTCGTCTTGTCGTCACCTTTCTCCAGCTTGGAGTCGGCAGTCGGCTGCCGCCGCGCCGCGGCGGAAGGCCGTCCCAGCCGCTGAATGGCCAGCATCGACAGCAAGATCCAAACGGCCGCCACGACGATCGTGATCCTGGTGAACAGGTCGCCGGCTTTGGTGCCGAACGCGCTTTGTCCCCCCATGCCGCCGAGTGCGCCGGTCAAACCGCCGCCGCGTCCGCGCTGCACGAGGATCACCAGGATCAAAAACACCGACACGATCCCCAGCGGAACGCTGTAGAGGTAGTGCCAGGAGTCGAAGGCCAAGAGGGGTATCATGCGAACGTCCTTTGCGCTGGTGGTTACCAGCTCCATGCAATGTTCCGGCTAGGTTTGGGCGGCCGCGACAATCCCCAAAAAGCTCTCCGCCTTCAGCGACGCGCCGCCGACCAGCGCCCCGTCGATGTTCGGCTGCGACAACAGGCTGAGAGCATTCTCGGCATTCACGCTGCCGCCGTACTGAATGCGGACCTGCGACGCAACCTGGGAATTGTAGCGGATTTCGAGCAAATGGCGAAGGTCGGAATGGACCTCCTCGGCCTGCTCGGGGGTGGCCACGACGCCGGTCCCAATGGCCCATACGGGCTCGTAGGCAATGACGATCTTGCCCACCTGCTCCGCCGCCAGCCCCGCCAGCGAGCCATCGAGTTGTTCGGTCACGACGGCCCGCGTCTTGCCAGCCTGCCGCTCTTCCAAGAGCTCCCCCAAACAGACGATCGGCGTCAGCCCGACGCCCAGTGCCGCGAGCACCTTCTTGTTCACGTCCTGGTTCGACTCTTTGAAGATGTGCCGCCGCTCGCTGTGGCCGAGGATGACGTACTGGCAGCCGATATCGACCAACATCTGCGGCGCGACTTCGCCGGTAAACGCCCCCTTGGCTTCGTGATGGCAGTTCTGAGCCCCCAGGCCGATGGGCGACTGGCCAAGCGCTCCTCGAACCGCTTCGAGATAAACGCTCGGCGGACAGACGGCAATCTCGACCGCCGAGTAATCGCTTGCTTTGGCCGCCAAGGCCGCCGCCAGCTCCGTCCCCTGGGCGCGGTTCAAGTTCATCTTCCAATTGCCGGCAACAAACGGGCGTCGCATGGGGCGGTGGTGGTGGTGAGTGGTGAGTGGTGAGTGGTGAGTGGTGTGAGTGGTGAGGGGTGAGGGGCGGCAGTTGATTCACTACTCACCACTCACCACTAACCAACAGGGGAAATGGTCTTGCCAAACAGCTCGGCCAGCTTGCGGATCTGGCCGGCTAGTTCCGCGTATTGCCGCGGCAGGAGCGCCTGCGGCCCGTCGGACTTGGCCTTCTCGGGGCAATCGTGGACTTCGATGTGTACGCCGTCGGCCCCGGCGGCAACGCCGGCCAGGGCACAGGGGGGAATCAGGTCGGGGCGGCCGGTGGCGTGGCTCGGGTCAACGATGATTGGCAGGTGCGACAACCCCTTCACGACGGCCACGGCCGCCACGTCGAACAGGTTCCGCGTGACGTTATCGAAGCCCTTGACGCCGCGCTCGCACAGCACGACCTGCGAATTGCCTTGGGCCAGAATATATTCGGCGCTCATCAGCAGGTCCTGCACGGTCGCGCTCATCCCCCGTTTGAGCAGCACCGGCTTGCGCGTCCGGCCGACTTCCGCCAGCAGCACAAAGTTCTGCATGTTCCGGGCGCCGACCTGAATCATGTCGGCAAATTGATCGACTACCTCGACGCACCGCGGATCGGTCACCTCGGTGACCACCGGCAGTCCGTGTTTGTCCCCTGTCTCGCGCAAGATCTTTAAGCCTTCCTCGCCAAGACCTTGAAAGGCGTAGGGGCTCGTCCGCGGCTTATAGGCCCCGCCGCGGAGGATGTTCGCGCCGGCAGCCTTGATCGCCGCGGCAATCGTGTCCATTCGCTCCGGCTCTTCCACGGAGCAAGGGCCGGCAATCATCGCCAGATAGCCGCCGCCGATCTTCACGCCGGCCACATCGACGATGCTCGGCTGCGGATGGGCCTCGCGGCTGGCCAGCTTGTACGGCGGCAGGACGGGAATCACGTCCGCGACACCGGGAATCGCCTTCAGCGGCTCCGGGCTGATCTTGGTCTCGTCGCCGATCAGGCCGATGATCGTGCGGTAGGTGCCGCGGCTGAGATGGGTGCGGAAGCCGAGCGACTCCACCCGTTCGATGACGTGCTGGAGCTGGTCTTCGGAAACGTCGGAGCGGAGGATGATGATCACAAACGGGGGACGGCCCTTCCGGGACGTCTTGAGCGGACGGCCGGCGAGGGCGTCCTATAACATTCGGGCGGAATCCACGATGATAACACGCATTCCCGCGACCCGTCGAGGGCGGCAATCCGGCCCATAATTCGCTGCCCAAACTGCTGCCGATCAAAATGCCCGGCATTCCGGATAGAAATGCCGCAGGACGTGCCACCGCAGCCAAAGGAGTGCCGCCAGGTTGACTCCTTTGACCAGCACCAGCCACGACTCGAGGATGTACGACTCGCGGAAGTCGCTCAGGCCGAAGGTGAAGAAGGCCAGGGCGTAGAGCAACTCGATTGGCGAGCGGCGGTGCTTAAGATATCGCCGCAGGACGAGTGTCGCGAAGAGGAGCCAGAACCAGCCTTCGAGGACGTTGAACCAGGAGTAGAGGTGCGTGAACCAGTCGCCGGAAGGGTGGTACGACCACCAGGTCTGGAAAAGATTCATAGCCGGTCGGGGTCAAGTTCTTCCGTCTTCCCGGCGCGGTGCTCTGCAATTGCCTGGCGAGCTAGACTCGCGAGCTTATCAGAAGACGCCTCGATCGCGCGGTCGAACGCTTCCTCGGAGCCTTGGATCGCATATCGGTCGTGATTGACCGACAAATCCGTCGGAGCGTCGGGCAGATCGGCTGCAAGCTCGAGGAAGGACTGGTACCTCGCCGCGGCCGCCAACTCCACGCGAACGCGCAGTGGCTCGCCAATTGGAAGCTGAATTGGCTCGTCAGGGATGATCACCTTGCCGTCGAAATGGGCGGTGAATTCCGTCATGAAAGTTTTCCCGTAAGACACGGACCCTGGTTATCCTCTCGATTGTACCTTGGAAACGCGGACGTAGCGCAGGTTCCACGGCTCATCAACACTCGATGGTCCACCGGTACGCTGGTCAGCAGGAATCCGCGGCAATACGCAAACAGGAAAAGGCAATGTATTCATCGGAAAACGTCGGACCGTTCGATTCCAGTCCAGCGAGCCACACATCCAACGCTTCTTCCCTACTGGAAACTGCTTGTTTCATCGCTTCGAGTTCGGCTCCTGTTGA
>DATKDU010000124.1:0-11553 GCA_035512595.1 Pirellulaceae bacterium | reverse complement strand
TCATCAACCTGGAGCGGCGGATCGAGGCGCTGGAACGAGAGAACGAGGCGCTCCGCGAGACGGTGTCGCGGCGGCTGCCGGTCAGTGACGATGCCCCTGCGACCGGCGTGGAGAGCGGTCCGAGCCATTTCTACACGACCGACGCGCTGGCGCAACCCAGCCCCAGCGATGCCGCGGCAGCGGCTGATTCTGCCGACGAAGGCTACGTCGTCGGCAGCGACCTGTCGATGAGCGCGAGCTGGCGCAACGGCCTGGAGATCGAAACCAAGAACAAGGACTTCCGCGTCCACGTCGGCGGCCGATACCAGTTCGACTCGTCGTGGTACAGCGCCGACCAGAGCGTGCAGCAGAACATCAACATCCCCTACCAGAATGGCGTCGATCTTCGCCGAGCCCGCTTTCGCATCGATGGCACGATGTACGAGGTGATCGACTGGGCGTTCGAATACGACTTCGTCAACGCGGCCCGCGTTCGCACTGGACCGGGCACGGCCCAGACCGACATCGGCGTTCCCGCGGTGACCGACGCCTGGTGGACCTTCACCAAGCTGCCGGTCGTCGGCAACATCCGCGTCGGCAGCCAGAAGGAGGCGATCGGCTTTGAGCACCTCGTCTCCAGCCGCTTTCAGCCGTTCATCGAACGCTCCTACAACCAGGACACGTTCTACGGCGGGTCGTTCAACGGTTTCTCCCCGGGCATTTCGATGTTCGACAACTACGCCGACGAACGGGGGACCTGGAACATCGGCCTGTACAAAACGCCCAACAGCGTCTTTGGCTACAACGCGACGGACGGGGACTACACGCTTAACTCCCGTATTACAACACTGCCATGGTACGTCGATAACGGCCGCAGTCTCTTGCACGTCGGTGCCTCCTTCCGCCAGGCGACGACCTACGACGACCGCATTCGCTATCGTACGCGGGACGCCATCCGCGCCGGTCTGGCATCCGGCTGGCCCGTTCCGGCCGACACGGGGAACGTCCTGGGCACCGAGATGCAGTGGCTCAATCTCGAACTGGTGGCGGTCAACGGACCGTGGACGTTCCAAAGCGAATACCTGATGGACTTTCATCACAACGCCCGGGCGACGAATGCCGCCGGTGCTGGAGTCGGTCCTGTCGTGGACACGCTCTTCTATCACGGCGGGTACATGCAGCTCATGTATTTCCTCACCGGCGAGAGCGACAACTACAACCGCAAGACCGGGGCGTTTGACCGGGTGATTCCCTTCGAGAATTACTTCCTGGTTCGCGATGCCGACGGCTGCCGCTGCCACGGCAGCGGAGCCTGGCAAGTCGGCGCCCGGTACAACTTCCTCGATTTGAACGACGAGGGGATCGACGGGGGCGTCTTGCACAACATGACCTACGGCGTCAACTGGTTCCTCAACCCGAACATGAAGATCCAGTTCAATTACTTCCATACTTACCGCGATGCGCCAACCGTGCCGACTGCCAACTTCCCCGCCGGCGACGGCTGGATTCACGGCTGGGGCTTCCGGTTCGCCCACGATTTTTAGTCCGCTGTAGGACGGCCCTTCCGGGCCGTCGCAGGGGACCGCCCGGAAGGGCCGTCCTACAAGAAACTTCGTCCCCCCTGCCTTTTCCTACTCCCATGCGTTACTCGATCCTCTTCTGCGTCGCCACCATCGTCGGCTTGCTCGGCACGTACGTGTTGCGCGCCAACGACACGTTCGCTCCGCCGCCAGTCCAAGCCCCCGCCAAGGACTACTGGCTCGCCTGCGAGGACTACGAGTGCAAGCTGATCACCGAGCAGAGGCCGATCAAGAAGACGGTCTATGAATGTCGCGAGGTCCCCTTCTGCCTCCACGTGCTGCCGAAGTTCGGCCACTGCGAGTCTTGCCCGGAGTGCGGCTGCGTGCGGTTCAAACGGGTGCTGGTGAAGAAGGAGGTCATCGTCGGCTATGAGTGCGTGACCAGGTGCATTCCCCACCCGCTGGGCAAGCCGGGGCCGGACAAGGGTGCGCAGCATTCTCCCGTTTCGGCGCCCGCGGCTGACGATTATTACTATTACCGCGGCGTCGATCTTTCGGGCCTGCCGCAGCCGGTGATCCCCGCTCCGCCGCTGCCTTCCACGCCGCATTCGCAGCCACGGTAGTCAAGGTCTTGCTCCTGGCGGGAGCAATGCTCTGGGCCACTGCCCCCCGGGGACGGTGCTTGTCGGCCTATACTTGACAGAAGTATACTGAACGTATACACTCCATTGTGGGGCGGGCCGTTCTTTCTCAATTGGGTTGCCAATCCTGGCGCGGGGAGCAAGGATTGCTGTCGGGCTCGGCGGCGGCCTTGGATGACGCGGCTCGTGCTGCCTTCGTGCGCGACCCTCAAGCCACCGTGTGGGCCGCAATGGTGTACAAAATAAGCACATGGGGGGCTAAAGTCGCTGATGGGCCTTATAACATGGTGACGGCCCGCCGACGGCAACCGTTGACGCAAACGACGATTATGCCAGTACTTAGATGCAAATGCTCAGCGGAACGGCTCCAGGGACGCACTTATTAAAGGAAAAAATAGTGGTTTCTGTAACTGTTGGTGCAGCCGGAACTTAGCGTAAAATATCCGCCAAATAAAAATGCTCAAATCGCTTATCATCCCACGTCGGGCTTCTTGCCAATCCTCCTAACCGTCAACGAGACGCACATGCCCCTCCTCGCCCTCGTCATCGGTCTCCTCCTGATCCTCAGCGCGGCTGCTCATGGCCAGGGTACTGCCGACGATTACCAGCGGGCGGCCCGCCTGCGGCAAACGACGCAGAACAAGGTCTTTCGCAGTCAGGTCCGGCCGCAGTGGCTCCCCGGGAGCAGCCGGTTGTGGTATCGCCTCGAGGTGGGGCCGAGAGAGCACCAGTTCGTGCTCGTTGATGCGGCCCATGGAGAGCGGCAACCGGCATTCGATCACGCGCGGCTGGCGGCAGCGCTGACCCGGTCACTGGGGCGTGACGTGAGCGCGGAAGACCTGCCGATCGACCGGTTGTCGCTGGACGAGAAGGGTGAGCGGCTTGAGTTCGCCGCCGGCGGCAAACGCTTGAGTTGCTCGCTGGCGACGTACGAGCTTGCGGAGGACCAAAGCGGCGGCCAGGCCATTGCCGAACGGCCCCGGTGGCTCGACCGGCCGCAGCCTTCCAGCCGGACGGGTGCGGAGGTGACGCTCACGTTCGTGAATAGCCTCACGGAAGCTGTCGAGCTGTTCTGGAGCGATGATGCAGGGCAGCGCCGCAGTTACGGCCGCATCGAAGCCGGCGGCCGGCACGAGCAGCACACCTACGAAGGGCATGTCTGGATGCTCGTCGGTGCGGGGGGAGCGCTCCGCGGGATTCTGGAAGCGACGGCCGACGCGCGCGAAGTGGTGATCGACGGCTCGCAGCGCGTCCGCCGCGATTCGCCGCGCTTCGAGCGGTCGCGAGGTGATCGCCGACGGCCGCCAGCGCAATCGCCTGACGGCAAATCGACGGCATTTGTGAAAGAGAACAACCTCTGGCTTCGGCCGGCTGCTGGAGGAGAAGAATTCGCGATCTCGACCGACGGCACTGCCGACGACGGCTACTCTGCCAACGTCTACTGGTCGCCCGACAGCAGGCGGCTGGTGGCGCTGCGGACAAAGCGAATCGAGGAGCGGAAGATCAACCTGATCGAGTCGTCCCCCCGCGATCAGCTTCAGCCGCGGTTGATCACGCTGGACTATGCCAAGCCGGGCGATCCGCGAACGGTGCCCGTGCCGCACTTGTTTGACGTCGAAAGTCGGAAGGAGATTGCTCTCAGCAATGAGCTGTTTGCCAACCCGTACAGCATCGAGGGTTTTCGCTGGGCTGCCGACTCGAGCCGCTTCACGTTCCTGTACAACCAGCGCGGGCACCAGGTGCTGCGGCTGATCGCGGTGGATGCGGCGGACGGCAAAGTGAGGGCGATCCTCGACGAGCAGAGCCCGACGTTCATTGATTACGCCCACAAGCAGTTCATCCGGCAGCTCGATACCGGCGAGATTCTCTGGATGAGTGAGCGAGACGGCTGGAATCATCTCTACTTGATCGACGGCATGACGGGCGAGGTGAAGAATGCCATCACCCACGGTCCGTGGATCGTCCGCAGCGTCGAGCGGGTCGATGAAGAGCAGCGGCAACTTTTGCTCCGCGTCAGCGGCATCGACCCGGCGCAAGATCCGTACTACATCCACTACGTGCGGGTCAACTTCGACGGCAGCGGCCTCGTGCGGCTGACCGAAGGGGACGGAACGCATCGCATCGAATTCTCCCCCGACGGGAAATACGTCCTCGACACGTATTCGCGGGTCGATCAGCCGCCGGTGACCGAACTGCGGAGTGCCGAGGATGGGCGGCTGCTCTGCGAGCTGGAGCGGGGCGACTGTCAGGCGCTGCTGGAGACCGGCTGGCAGACACCGGAGCGGTTCGCCGCCAAGGGGCGCGACGGCCAGACCGATATTTACGGCGTGATCTGGCGGCCGACCAACTTCGATGCGAGCAAAAAGTATCCGGTGATCGAGAGCATTTATGCCGGGCCGCAAGGGCAGTTTGTTCCGAAGGAGTTTCGCTCCCACTACCGCCAGCAGGAACTGGCCGAGCTGGGGTTCATCGTGGTGCAGATCGACGGTATGGGAACCAACTGGCGGAGCAAGGCGTTTCACGACGTCTGCTGGCGGAACCTGGCCGATGCCGGCTTTCCCGATCGGATCGCCTGGATGAAGTCGGCGGCTGAGGGGCGACCGTACATGGATCTCTCCCGCGTCGGCGTCTACGGCGGCTCGGCCGGCGGGCAGAACGCGCTGGGGGCCGTGCTGCACCACGGCGAGTTTTACAAAGCGGCAGCGGCCGACTGCGGCTGCCACGATAATCGCATGGACAAGATGTGGTGGAACGAGGCGTGGATGGGCTACCCCATTGGGCCGCACTACGAACAGAACTCCAACGTCACCCACGCCGGCAAGCTCCGCGGCAAGCTGCTGCTCACCTTCGGCGAGCTCGACCGGAATGTCGATCCGGCCTCGACGATGCAGGTGGTGAACGCCCTGGTGAAAGCGGGCAAGGATTTTGAATTGCTCATTGTCCCCGGTGCCGGCCACGGCGTGGGCGAATCGCCTTACGGAGCGCGGCGGCGGGCCGACTTCTTCGTGCGGCACTTGCTCGGCGCCCTGCCGCCGAATCGAAACCAGTAGGGTGAAACTATGGCTCGACAAAAAGAGGTCGAGCCGCTTCGGGATTGACCTTGAAAACGTGGTAAACCAGTGGTGGTTTTGAACGCCACCTGGTTTCCACAAAAGGAGCATTGCGGCGCTGGCCTATCGCGAACTGGCGGCCACTCCCGCATTTTGGACCGCGCCGTACAGACCAATACCGATCAGAATTGCGACGGCAGCGACGCAGCATCCTGGTCGAACAAAAACACCTGCGGTGTGGCCAGGACACCATACGCCAAAGACGCCTTCTGCGTTTCGCCGTCGTAGAGGTAGGGGAAGGCGAACTTGCGCTCCTTGGCCCGTAGCTTCATAATGGCCGCACCTGCCGCTCCGGGCGTCGTCAACACGCAGTTACGGGCATGCGCGCTGCACTCGACGCCCGTAATCCGCTATCGTTTGCGGGGTGTATCCACCAGCGCGCCCTCAATGGTTAAGCCTGGACCAAAGGAGAGCGCTACACAGGGGAGCGGGCGATCCTGCTTTCGCATTTGGTTGAGAATGAACAGGATCGTCGGCGATGACATATTGCCAAAGGTGGAGAGAATCTCTCGCGACGTCTCGACCGCGTTTCGTTCCAGTCCTAGTGCTTCGCAACAGGCCCAGAGGATGCGCGGCCCGCCAGGATGAATGGCCCAGGTGCGGATGTTCTCCAAGGTCAGGTTGCGGGTCGCCAGCCACTGCGAGACTTGATCTCTCAGACGCAGACCGATCACAGTCGGAACCTGGGGCGAAAGCGTCATCTGAAAGCCATGATCGCCAATCCGCCAGCCCATCAGCTCGGTGGTGTCCGGCAGGAGGTAAGATATTTGATCCACGACGGCCCAATCGGACGGAGACGGCGAGGAGGCCCGGCAGATGACCGCAGCAGCGCCGTCTGCGAAGAGCGAATTGGCGACGAGTTGCTCCGCCTCGGCGGAGTATTGCTGATGCAGGCTACATAACTCGACGCAGCACACCAGCACGCAGGCCGCCCGGTCGGCGCTCGTAAAAGCGCCCGCTAGTCGTAAGGCATTCAAGGCTCCGTGGCAGCCCATGAACCCAATATGCGTACGGACTGTACTGCGCGCCAGGCCCAACCGCTCTACCAGCCCAATATCGACGCCTGGCGCGTTAAACCCGCTGCAGGAGACGGTGACCAGGTGCGTCACAGCGTCCGCCCCGATGCCGGCATCGTCCATCGCCGCGCGGGCGGCGGGCTCCGCTAAATCGAGAGCATCCGCTTCGTAACGCAGCATGCGCTCATGCGTCGTCGGGCCCCGATCCGTTGCGCTTTCAGCGACCCTGTAGAACGATTGCTGGGCCGGCTCGCCGTTGGTGGACGAATCGACGAGCACGCTGTGCCGGGACTTCACCCCCGACCGCCGGTAGAGCGCCCCGATGGTTTTTCCCTGCTCGTGAACCGCGCCCCAATGGGTCACGGCGTGCTGCGCGGCATCGTCTTGGGTGACGCGGCCAGGGGGAACGGCAGTCCCCCAACCTACGATGGTGGTGGTGTTCATGTTGGTAGCGTCACAGGCGAGTGTTCCCGCGAAGGTTGATTGAGCCAATGAATTAGACGATCGGCCATCACGGGACAACCCGAGACCAAACCCAGGGCCAGCGACACCGCCCAGGGACGCCGCAGCAGGGCCGCGAGAGTTCGACAAGCGAACTGCTGGCGGCGGATCCGAAACCGATAGCTATCTTCCCACGCGATCGCCAGCTCGGGGTTCCACCCGCTGCAGGCTCGCACCACCAGGGGCGTCGCCGCGGCGACGCTCTCCGCGGCCCAGGCCATCCCTTCCCCCGTAAAGGGTTCGACAAAACCCGCAGAATCGCCAACCACGAATATCCCCTTCGCGGCAACCCGGCGGGCACGACTGGTCAGAGCTGGGGTTCCATGCCACGTCACGCCGGAGGTGTCACCCAGCGACGGCAAGCCAGTGGGGGCGAGCACCGCGGCAACGGCCGCCTCCGGCGAACGGTGTCGCTTGAGATAAGCGGGCGCGAGCGCAGCGGCGACAATCGTCTTGTCATGCTCGCCACAAGCGACGCCCACATACCCGCCCGCAGCGACGTGCATTACGATCCGCCCCGAGGCGAACCGCTCGCGCGCCGCTGCCGACAACCGATTGGTTTCCATAACGGCTCCGACGCCCAGATGGGTCCCCGGAGCCACGCAGGGGGCCAGCTCGGGCAAGTGCCTGATTGACGACCGGCCGATGCCATCCGCGCACACGACGACCTTCGCTCGCACCCTTCCGCTCTTGGCTGCGTGACGGAGCGTCAAGTGACGCAGCGGGCCGGTGTCATCCGCATCGATCACCGCCAGGGTATCTGGCAGAAAATGGACACCGGCCTCGAGCGCCGCGCTGACCAAGGCCTGATCCAGCGCCTGGCGAGTCAGTACGGCGCCGCACGGCAAGCGCAGCGTCACTTTCCGTTGTTTCACGACAATCCGCAGCTCGGCCAGCGGCACTCCGCCGACGTTGGGTACGAGGTTGCCCAGGCCGAGTTGCGTCAGCGCAGCGAGCGCACGCTGGCTCAGGCAACCGCCACACACCTTGAAGCGAGGGAAGTGCTTGGCTTCGACCAGTAACGTCCGGAGCCCATGTCGGGCAAGTTGTCGTGCCGCCAGACTCCCCGCAGGGCCAGCGCCGATCACAACGGCGTCCCAGGCTTCCGAGCAAGCGTCGAGCAGCCCCAGCGTGGGTCGAGAAATCAAGTGCGGCTCCAGTGCATGAAGTACCGCTGGGGCCAGTGTCGGGAAAAGCGGGCACTGCTCAGCCCGGCTCGCGCGGCCAGAGCCTGCGCCTCCTCCCACGAGAAGGCGGCCCGTACGGACAGTGGGCCATCCCTATGCACCACTGGCGAACGCGTGAGGAGGCGGCACCCCGCCCAGGCGAGAAAGTAGCCGACTCGCGTCCGCAGCAGATCATCGACCAGCACTGCTTGGCGAGCAACCGCTGCCATCCTGCGCAACAGCATTTCAGCGTCAACAGCGCTCAGGTGGTGCAGAAAGAGCGAACACATCACTACGTCATACTGGCTGGGCAGTGCGCTGCAGAGCACGTCGTGCTGAAAGAACACCAGTGAATGCGCGCCGGCCCTGTTTGCGGCTTGTTGTGCGGCAGCGACGGCCGTAGGACTCACGTCGCAGCCGGAAAACTGAAGCTTGACCCCGGTTCGTGCGGCGCGGAGCGCCAGGCGAATGGGTATATCGCCCCCGCCCGAGGCCACATCAAGCACCTGCAGGGGCTCCGAACTTGAGTTTCTCGCCAGAGCCTTGAGAATCCGCCAGAAATGGGGAGCGATGCCGCTGAGCCAGTTGATCCGCTGCAGGCCCACGAGCGCTTCTTGGTGCAGCTTGACATCCAAATCAGGCTGATCCATCCATTCGGGTTGACGATCTCGTAGGACGAGTGAATGCATAAGCGGTCGTTGCGAAACGGCTCTTGGCTGATCGTGACAGCGGGGACAGATTGGCAATTTCCCCTGTTATCGTGGCGCGGCGCCGGCTTGACCAGACCGCGACTCTTTTAAGCGAGGTTTCTGGTAATTCCTTGCGCCGCGCCTTACGCTACGCTGATCAAGCAGGGTTTTCCCCAGTGTCGGCTGTGGATCGCTGGAGGATTTCGCTATGGCCGACATCGTGCTGGTGAATCCGCGGTTTGAGGTTTCCTACTGGGGATTTGAGCACGCGCTGCCGCTGGTGCATAAGCGTGCCAATCTGCCGACGGCCTGCCTGCCGCTGCTGGCCGCGCTCACTCCCAGCGAACATCAGGTCACTTTGATCGATGAAAACGTTGAGCCGATTGACTTTGAGCGGCTCGCGCGGGCCGACATCGTAGGCCTGACCGGCATGAGCGTGCAGCGCCAGCGGATGAAGGAGATCTTGGACGAGTTAAAGAGGCGGGGCGTGTTCTGCGTCGTGGGCGGGCCTTGGGTGACGGTGCAAGAGGACAGCTTCGGCAGTCTGGCCGATGTCATCTTCGTGGGCGAAGCGGAGGAAACCTGGCCCCAATTTTTGAAAGAGTTCGAGGCCGGCAGGCATCAATCGCGGTACGAGCAGAAAGACCGCACGGATATGACCCGCGTACCGGTGCCGCGTCACGACCTCCTGAAGATGCAGCATTACATGTTCGGCAGCGTGCAGTTTTCCCGCGGCTGCCCTTTCCAATGCGAGTTCTGCGACATCATCGTCACTTTCGGTCGCCGCCCCCGGTTGAAGACCTCCGAGCAAGTCATCCGGGAGTTGGAAGCGTTGCGAGCCAACGGCATGGGCATTGCCTTTGTGGTGGATGACAACCTGATCGGCAATAAGCAAGCCATCAAACAGATACTGCAGGAGATCGCGGCTTGGCAAGAACGCAACGGCTATCCGCTGCTGCTGACCACCGAAGCTTCCGTCGATCTAGCCGATGATCCCGAGCTGATGCGGCTGATGACCGAGGCCAACTTCATCACCGTCTTTGTCGGCATCGAAACGCCGAACGAAGAAGCCCTGCGTGAAACCAAGAAATTCCAGAACCTGCGAAGCGAGCGGACGCTGATCGAAAAGGTACATAGCATCCAGGCGGCAGGACTGGAGGTCTGGTGCGGCCTGATCGTGGGTTTCGACCACGACGACTCCGACGTCTTCACGTTGCAGCGCGAGTTTGTCGAACAGTCGCGGATTTCGCACGCCATGCTCGGCATGCTGTCGGCCATTCCCAAGACGCCGCTGCACGCTCGGCTGGCGGCCGCGGGGCGGCTGGACGACGAGGGCCAGGATGAATTCGGCACCAACGTCATACCGCTCCAATTGACGCAGGAGGAGCTGCGCGACGGCTACCTGCAATTGCAGCGCGCATTGCACGAGCCCCGGGCCTACTTCGATCGCCTCGACCGGCTGTATTTATTTGGAGACTTCCACTGGGCTCAGCCCCGCGCCAAATACTGGCGAAAACACCCTTGGGCCTGGCTGTGCGGCCAGGCGAGCGACTTGATGAAGTCCATTGGCATCTTCCTCAGTTTGATGGTCAACGTGAAGAACCCGATGCTGCGGCGAGTCTATCGGCAGCGAGTGCTGCGCCTACTGCGGATGCGTCCCGATCCCGTGGTCCTGTTTGCCTACATGCTCAAATGTGTGATCCACTACCATCATTTCACGATGGCCCAGCGGATGGCGTCCAAGGAGTCGCGATTATCAAACACTTTCTGATCGGTTCGTATGAGGCGCACCAGTTTCGCTATCTGCAGTATTTCATATTTCCCGCATTCCGACGGATCGCCAGCTTGCCGAACTTTCCTCCCGCCCGGAGGACCGGTTGGCAAGCGGATTGCACATTCCCTAGAGTCCTCGATGTAGGCCGGAATTCGTTATCCCCGGAAGGCCGGATTGCTGGCCTTCCCCGCAACCGCAAATCCCAGAAATCGATGTCCCAGCAATACCTGTCAATCGACGGAGTTCGAGTCCCCCGCTTCCTGTACGGGACCGCGTGGAAGGAAGATCAGACGCAGCGGCTGGTGGAGCTTGCCCTGCGACTGGGATTCCGCGGCATCGATACGGCAAACCAGCGCCGCCACTATTATGAGGCGGCGGTCGGAGAGGCCATTGCCGAGTCGATCAAGAGCGGCTTGGTTGTCAGAGAAGACCTGTTCCTGCAAACCAAGTTCACGTTTCCGGCGGGGCAGGATCATCGACTGCCGTATGATCCCGGGGCCCCGGTTGAGGTCCAGGTCGAGCAGTCGTTAACCAGCTCGCTGGAATATCTAGGCTGCGAGTCGGTTGATTCCTTCGTCCTGCACGGCCCCAGCCGGCGGGATGCTCTGGCGGCGGCCGATTGGGCGGCGTGGCGGGCCATGGAATCCATGCATGACAGCGGCCGAGCCCACCTGCTCGGCGTCAGCAACGTCAGCCTGCAGCAACTGGAGCTTCTTTTTCAAGAGGCGCGGGTGAAGCCGCGGTTCGTTCAAAATCGGTGCTATGCGGCCAGCGGGTGGGATCGGGGCGTGCGAGGCTTCTGTGCAGAAAGCGGAATCGTCTATCAGGGTTTTTCGCTACTGACCGCCAATCGCCAGGTACTTGCGCGACCAGAGTTGGCTCGGATTGCCCAGCGCCACGGCCGAGACGTCAGCCAGATCATCTTTCGGTTCGCCCTCGACGTCGGCATGATTGCCCTCACGGGGACCACCAATCCCGATCACATGCGGGCCGATCTGGAGATCTTCGACTTCCGGCTGGAACCGGGAGACATCGAGCGCATCGAGCATCTGATGGCTGCGTGATGGCCCTGCAACTTGGACCGGCGGCGATTCGCCGCGCTGGAAGCCTGGAGAAGCTGGAGGGCTGAACGCCGTGCGCTTCCGGGTCTTCCGACT
>DATKDU010000123.1:0-18819 GCA_035512595.1 Pirellulaceae bacterium | reverse complement strand
TTCGCGCAGGGGGAGACGTTTTACGAAAAGCTGAAAGCGGCCGGCGTGGACGCCACGTTCGTGAAGCTGGACGGCGGCGGCCACGGCATCGGCGGGCCGGAAATCACGGCCCGCGCCAAGAATTTCTTCGACAAGCACCTGCTGGGGAAGGAGGTGGAGGTGTCGGCGGAGCCGATCAAGGTCGAGGCAGGACAAAGGCAATGAGACGACGCGCCCTTCTTTTTGGGAAAGTAGTCCGTTGTTTTTGGTCACAGAGGCACGAAGGCACAGAGACACAGAGCAGCAGGTTTTTTTAATTGCTGCTCTGTGTCTCTGTGCCTCCGCGACTCTGTGCAAGAAAACAATACCCCCGACATCGAGTCCAGCTCGGAGCGTCAACTCCCTCTATTTCCCCGCCGGGCTGTAATCGGTCGGCGTCATGTAGACGCTCGTCAGTCCTGCCACAATCTTGCCGTCCTTCTCGGAGGCATCGCGGGCCTTGATCCACTCGGGGTCGGCGCGGAAGGCGTCCCACGACTTCTTGGCCGCGGCTTCGCTCTCGTGCGAGACGACGTAGATCAGCGTGTTCTTGCTCAGCGCCGGATCGGTCGGGACCCAGTACATCTCGTTCCGCATCCCGTGCTTCTCGAAGAGCTTCAGCGTGTGATTCCGAAAGCGGGCGTTGAGGGCGTCCAGGCGTCCGGGCTCGGTGGTGTACGTTCGCAGTTCATAGAGTCGGGGAGCGGTCACTTTCTTCTCCTGGCCGGTGGAATTGCCGGCGAAATAGGCAAGGGTGCAGGCCAGCAGGCAGCCGGCGGCCGCGAACAGGATACGCGAGTGGTATGTCATGGGATGCTCCTGAACCGAAAGGGAGTTGGCGATGTCTGTGGATAACACGGTTTCTGGGTTACACAATAGCCGATCGACTGCCGGCGGGCTATTGTCGGCTTTTGCTCCGCAAAAGCACGTCCTCTCCCCGTGCGAATGCCGGCGATAAAGCCGGTTTTGCCGGCGTTGACACCTGCCGGGGCGTGACGTAACTTTGAGGGATCGAAAGGTAAGAACTGCCGTGGCCAGCGCTCCCTACAGCACGATTTTCTCCTGCCACCCTGGCGTGGCGGGCGCCGGCGTCGTGATCGTTATTGGAGGCTAAAGGGCCAGGGCCGCTCGCGTTCGATTCGATTATCGCAGCCCTGAAGCCCACAAGGTTTCAGGGCTTTTTTGTTGATAGTGGTCAACTCGCTCCGCGAGTTGTCGGCACTCGCGGAGCGAGTGCACCACATTGGGTTGGGAGAGACAAACGATGCCCCGCGAAATCCAGATCTACGACACGACCCTCCGCGACGGCACCCAGGGCGAAGGGGTCAGCCTCTCGCTCCAGGACAAGCTGCAAATCACCAGGCGGCTGGATGAAATCGGGATCGATTTCGTGGAAGGGGGCTATCCGCTCTCCAATCCCAAGGACGCGGAGTTCTTCCAGAAGGCGCGGCAGCTCGATCTGAAGAACACGACCGTTTGTGCCTTCGGCATGACGCGCCGCAAGGGAATCAAGGCGGCCGATGACCCGGGGATGAAAGCGCTCTTGGAGGCCGTGCTGGGAATGCCGCGGCCGACCTGCACGATCGTGGGCAAGACGTGGGATTTTCACGTGACCGAGGTCCTCCGCGTCAGCCTGGAAGAAAACCTCGACATGATCGCGGGCACCATCGAGTTCCTGCGGTCGCGCGGCTGCGAGGTGATCTATGACGCCGAGCATTTTTTCGACGGCTTTCGCGCCAACACCGACCATGCCGCCAAGACGATCCAGACCGCGGCACAGGCCGGGGCCAAGATGGTCGTCCTCTGCGATACCAACGGCGGCACGCCCCCCGAGCACGTGGCCGAATACACTCAGGCCGCACAGAATATCCTGTCGATGGCCGGGAACGTCCCCGTCGGCATTCACTGCCACAACGACTGCGAGCTGGCGGTGGCCAACTCCCTCGCAGCCGTCGATGCCGGGGCCGCGCAAGTGCAGGGGACGATCAACGGCTTGGGGGAACGGTGCGGCAATGCCGACCTGATCAGCGTGATGAGCAACCTCGCGCTCAAGAAGGGGTACACGATCCTCGGCGGCCGGAAGCTGGATCATCTGACCGAGCTGTCGCGGTACGTGTACGAGATGGCGAACCTCAACCTGCGTTCGAACCAGCCGTTCGTCGGCCAGAGTGCGTTTGCCCACAAGGGGGGGATGCACGTCCACGCGATCGCCCGTGCCACGAGCACCTACGAGCACATCGACCCCGCCCTCGTCGGCAACGAGCGGCGGATTCTCGTCAGCGAGCTTTCCGGCCGCAGCAACATCGCGGCACTCACCAGCCGGCACAACCTGGGGGACGATAAAAAGCTGATGGACGCGATCCTGAGGCAGGTCGTCGAGCTGGAGGCGCAAGGCTATCAATTCGAGACAGCCGGTGCGTCGTTCGATCTGTTGGTGCAGCGCGTGGCCGGGACGTTTGTGCCCCACTTCGAGCGGATCAAGTACCATGTGGACGTGGAGCACGAGGCGGGGGGACAGACGGTGACCGAAGCCACGGTGAAGCTGCTCGTCAACGGGCAGGAGCGGCATGAAGTGGCGGAAGGAGACGGCCCGGTAAACGCTCTGGACGCCGCCATGCGGAAGGCCCTTAATGGAAAATTCCCCGGGCTGGCCGACATGCGGCTGACCGATTACAAGGTCCGCGTCGTCAACTCGGAAGCCGGCACGGCCGCCAGAATCCGCGTGAGCATTGAAAGCTCCGATCACCACGACACTTGGGGAACGATCGGCGTGAGCGAGAACATCATTGAGGCCAGTTGGCTGGCGCTGGTGGATGCGATCGAGTACAAGTTGTGGAAGGATGGACAAGGGAAATTGCCGAGCGATCAGTAGGAGCGGGAGTATTAACAATGCCGTCGCCGTTTCCGGGAATGGACCCGTTTATTGAGACCTACGAATGGCCGGATTTTCATGGAGCGATGATATTCGCGATTCGGGCTCAATTGGCGCCGAAGCTGCGTCCTGATTACGTCGTACAGGCGGAAGACCGGTTGTATCTGGAACGCTCTCCGGAGCGCGATTATTGGATTGGCCCTGACGTGTTGATTAGCAAAAAGCCAAACGGGGGCCAGAAACGACCGGCCGCCGCATCGGCGGTCATGGACATCGAGCCGGAAATCATGGACGTTCCCGCGCCCGAGCAGTACATCGAACACTACCTGGTAATTCGCGATCGCAAGCAGCGCGAAGTCGTGACCGTCATTGAAGTCCTGTCGCCTGGAAACAAGCGGCCGGGGAGCGACGGCTACAGAGAGTACCACCAGAAGCGCGAAGAACTTTTGGGGCGGCGGGTCAATCTGGTCGAAATCGATTTGCTGCGCGGCGGCGAGCGGCCGCTGACGATTCAGCCGCTGCGTGATACGACCGACTACTGCGTCCTCGTCCACCGCGGGCGGTGGTCTGGCCGGGCCGAAGCGTACCAGTGGACGCTGCGGCAGGCGCTGCCAGTCATCAAGATACCCCTCGCCGGTGATGATCCAGACGTCGTTTTGGAGTTGCAGAATGCTTTTCGGCGCGCCTACGACGAAGGGCAGTACGACATTGTCCTCGACTATTCGGAGCCGCTCAGGCCGCCAGTTCGCAAGGGCGATGGGAGTTGGGTTCGGCAGACATTGAAAGCGCTCAAAGGCAGTCGATAACGAATACCACCTTCACGGACGAACCAATCGATCATGTCTAGTTTCTCCCCCGAAGCCCTCCCCAACCGCTTCGACTTTGCCGCCGCTCAGCCGCGGATTTATGCGGCCTGGGAAGCGGGCAAGTTCTTTCACGCCGAGCCGCATCCCAAGCGGGAGATGTTCAGCATCGTCATTCCGCCGCCGAACGTGACCGGGGCGCTGCACCTGGGGCACGCGCTCAACAACACGCTCCAGGACATCCAGATCCGCATGAAGCGGATGCAGGGGTTCAACACCTGTTGGATGCCCGGCACCGACCACGCCGGCATTGCCACGCAGGCGGTGGTGGAAAAACGGATCCGCGAGGAAGAAGGCAAGACGCGGCACGACCTGGGGCGCGAGGAGTTGGTGAGGCGCATCTGGCAGTGGAAGGACCAGTATGAGGCCCGGATCCTCAGCCAGCTCAAGCAGATGGGCTGCTCCTGCGACTGGGAGCGGACGCGGTTCACGCTCGATGAAGGCTGCTCGCGAGCCGTGCGGCAGACGTTCTTCGATCTGTTCAGCAAGGGGCTGATCTACCGCGGCAAACGGCTGGTGAACTGGGACACGTTTCTCCAGACGGCGGTGAGCGACGACGAGGTATTCCAGGAGACGGTGAAAGGCAAATTCTGGCACTTTCGGTATCCGGTGGTGAAGGGTTCAGGGTTCGGGGTTCAGGGTTCAGGGATGGAAACCCGACGCGTAAGCGAGGGAAAGGAACCCGCTTTCGTCGAAATCGCCACCACGCGCCCCGAAACAATGCTCGGCGATACCGCCGTGGCCGTACACCCGGATCCGGCCAAGGCCCTTGATAAAGCCGAGGCGGAGCTGCGGGAGCGTTTGGCCAAAGCGCCGGCGAAGGAGAAGGAAGGGATTGAGCAGCAGATCGAAAACATCGCCAAGCGGCGGACGGAGATGCTGCCGCTGCTGCTCAGGCTGCGCGACATGGCGCTGGCCGGGCGGAAGGTGCTGCTGCCGCTGATGAACCGCGAGATTCCGCTGATCTGCGACGAGTGGGCCAGGCCGGAGCTCGGCACCGGCTGCGTGAAGATCACGCCGGCCCACGATCCCAACGACTACGCCGTCTGGCAGCGGAATCCGTCGATCGGCCTCATCAACATCCTCAATCCCGACGGCACGCTCAACGAGAACGCCGGCATTTACAAGGGAATGACCATCGCCAAGGCCCGGCAGCGGGTGGTGGACGACCTCGATGGCCATGGTCTCTTGGGCGACGTGGAAGACCGCGACATCGAATTGCCCCACTCCGACCGGAGCAAGACGCCGATCGAGCCGTACCTGGCCGATCAGTGGTTCGTGAAGATGGGGGACGGGGAGAGGGTTCAGGGTTCAGGGTTCAGGAATCAGAGGCGAGCGGGGGGCGTGAAATGGCGAGCGGGGGGCGTCAGCCCCCTGATAATACGCCCGGCCTCGCGCAAATGGCCATGGACGCCGTCACCAGCGGCCGGGTGAAGATCATCCCCGAGCGGTACGCCAAGAGCTATCTCGACTGGCTGGGCGAAAAACGCGATTGGCCGGTGAGCCGGCAGTTGTGGTGGGGGCACCAAATTCCGGTGTGGACGGTCACGATGCAACCCTCGCATGAAGCCATTGAAACGCTGAGAGTGCAGGAAGATGAACTTGAAAAGCTGCTCGACGAATGCAAGAAATCGGCACGCGTAAGCGTTCGCCTCGATCGACAGCTTTATATCTGCGTCCGCGACGAAAACGATCCAATTCAGAAGAAACTCGATGAGTTAAAATGGATCAAACGCGAACAGGACGTCCTCGACACCTGGTTCTCCTCCGCCCTCTGGCCGCATAGCACGTTCGGCTGGCCCGACCAGACGCCGGAGCTGGACTACTTCTATCCCACCAGCGTCCTGATCACCAGCCGCGACATCATCACGCTGTGGGTGGCGCGGATGGTGCTGACGGGGCTCAACAACATGGGGGAAGTGCCGTTCCGCCAGGTCTACATTCACCCGACGATTCTCGACGCCTACGGCGAGCGAATGAGCAAGTCGAAGGGGAACGGGGTCGATCCGATCGACCTGATCGACAAGTTCGGGGCCGATTCGCTGCGCTACGGCCTGGCGGCACTCACCACCGAGACGCAGGACGTGCGAATGCCGGTGCAGTTCGAGTGCCCGCACTGCCAGGCGCTGATGGACCAGACGAAGAAAAACCGTGAGCTGCCGAAGGTGCCCTGCGCCAAGTGCGGCCAGGAGTTTTCTACGCAGTGGGCCAAGAAGCCGGAGGATGTGGCATTGCCGCGGGCGGCCGTGGTGAGCGAGCGGTTCGAAGTGGCTCGCAACTTCATGAACAAGCTGTGGAATGCGGCGCGGTTTGCGCTGATCAACCTGGCGGGGGAGGGTTCAGGGTTCAGGGTTCAGGGTTCAGGAGAAGGAGGTCAGAGGTCGGAGGTCGGAGGTCAGACCACCACTCGCCACTCACCACTCACCACTCACCACCTCGACCTGACGACGGAGGATCGCTGGATCCTCAGCCGCCTTTCGACCGTGACGCAGAGCGTGACGGAGTCGCTGGAAGGTTTTCATTATGCCGAGGCCGCCAAGACGCTCTATGACTTCGCGTGGGATGAATTTTGCAGCTTCTATGTGGAGATCGCCAAGGCGCGGCTTTCAGAGAGTGGTACACTCGCTCCGCGAGTGACTGGACAGGTTGAAAACCTGTCCTACGAGACTGCCCAGCGCGTCCTGGCCCACACGCTCGACGTGCTGCTGCGGCTCTTGCACCCGATGATGCCCTTCCTCACGGAGGAAATCTGGGGGCTTCTCAACCAAGTGGCGCCAGAACGCGGCATTGACGAGCTGGTCGAGCCGACGCAGCAGATCATCATCGCCCCGTGGCCGCAGCCGAACCTCGCGCACCAGGACCAGGAAATCGAAGCCCGCTTCGCGACGTTCCAGGCGGCACTGGCCGCCCTCCGCGAAATCCGCAGCCGCCAGAACATCGCCTCGCGGCAGGCGATCGAGTTTTCGATCAAGTGCGATGCAGCCACGGCTGAACTGCTAAAACCAATGGCCCCCTACTTCCAGTCGATGGCCAACGCGGCCGCGACGGCACTCGGCGAAAAGGCAATCCCGCCTCCAACGCACGCCAAGACGGCGCTCGCCAGCATGGAGATCTACGTCGATCTGAAGGACTTCATCGACGTGAAGGCCGAGATCGCCAAGAACGAGCAGCTCGAGCAGAAGTTGCTCGCGATCATCAAGGGCAAGGAAGCCAAACTGGCCAACGAGAGCTTTGTCGCCCGTGCCCCGGCCAATGTCGTCCAGGCCGAGCGGGACAGCCTGGCTCAGGCTCAGGAGCAACTGGCGTCGGCACGGGCGGCGCTGGCGACGCTGCGCAAGGCGTAGGACAGGTTTTCAACCTGTCCAAAAAATGACTTCTGGACAGGTTGAAAACCTGTCCTACGCCGCTGCCGGCTGCTTGACCCGCGTGGTATCCGCCCCCCGTTCAAACCGCCCTTGCTCCAAAAAATGGGCCACCTGGCGGGCCGTCTCGTCGAACCACAGGATCGACGAGTGGAACCCCGGCAGCGTAATGTGGTCAGCCTCGTTGGGCAGGTGAGTGCTCTGCTCGCAGACCAGCTCATCGGCCGCCGCCGCCACGACCCCGACGTACACCCCCGTTAGCGGCGGCAGCCCGGCGACAAAACTCTGGTCGTGATCCGAGAGCTGCACCAGCGGCGGGCAAATCAGCCCCAACAGCGGCGACAGCCACCGTGCCACGTGCGACCCGCCGTTGGGAGGAGCGACCATCACCATCCTTCCCAACTTGGTCGGCATTTTCTCGACCAGCGCCAGCCGGCCGATGATCCCCCCCATGCTGTGCGTCACCAGGTGAATCTGCTCGATATCGGCGGCCGATTCCAGCTCGGAAAGCAGTTTCGCCAGTGCCGCACCGTGCCGCTCGATCCGCGACCAGAGGCTCGAATAGCCCCAGTTGGTTACTTGCGTAAAGCGAGGTTTGAGATGCCGCTCCAGCGGCGACATGACCACGCGGTGAGCGGCCAGGCCGTGGACCAGAACTACCGCACTCTTGGTGTCTACTCGGAGGTGCATGGGGATTCCCTTCTCTGCGGTGCTCCCACTGCCCCTATCTTAACTTTATATCGCCGCCGCGATTTGGCCAGTCAAAAACCGTGTGGGGGCCGAAATTGACGCCCGCGTCCTGTCCGCTCGAATTCCGCTACCGGGCCAGCTCGCGCCAGAACCGGCCGAAGTCCTGCTCGCGAGTCTGGTATTCACCCAGATAGCGGCGCGTGGCCGGCGTGTCGGGATACCACCGATCGGGCGGGTACGGATAGGACGGCATCGCATTGTATGGCAGCGGTTCGGCCGTCTGGCCATAGACCGTGTTCAGGTCGGCGTCCTTGTCCCAGCCGACGCTGTACAGGATGAAATCGCGCTTCCAGCCGGGGGGGGGCTTCTGGGCTGGCACGCGGAAGCGGACCGTCATCTCATCCCCCGAGCCCATCACGACCATTTGATCGTCGGCACTCGCCAAGAGCGGCTGCACGTCGCCGTACCGCGTGAAGAAGCCCCCCATGGGCGGAAACTTAGGTTCGCTGGACACCGAGGAATAGTCGAACCGCAGCGGAGCGTCGGGATTGCGGGTCAGTTCCCGGGAAAAGCCGCGGTAGTGCAAATCGGCCGATACCAGCGGCAGCGTGTGCTCTTTCACCAGCGGTGCGGGGCCGACGATCGGCTCCTCATCGACCGTGAAGAAGACGTCGTCCCAGTAAATCTCCGCCGACGTGCCGATCCGCAGCTTGTATTGGCCGCCCATAAAGTCGTCGCCGGATAGCTCGACCGCAATCGTCTTCGTCTTGCCCCCTGGAAAACCCATGAAGGCCCGCACTTCCTTCCAGCCGCCGCTGCCGTCGGCGACCTGCACGTACGGCAGTCGCGGGTATTGCCGATCGGGATGTTGCGAGAGGTTGACGTTGATCGACGTGTTGGTGGGATAGATCCAGCCGGTGAGAAACAGGGTGATCTGCTGCGGCACTCCTTCGAGCTCGCCCAAATCCAGCTCCAGGAAATGCTCATCGACCAGCCCCTGGGTGATGTGCCGGTCGAAGCCGCGGAAATAGACGTCGTCGCGCTGACTGACCGACGCCAGCACGTCGCGGCCGTGCTTGTCCCGCGCGGCGACGGGCCGCCGCGGCTGTCTGACCAGGTGCAGCTTCGGCGCGGCGATGTCGGGCCCGCCGACCTTTTCGTTGGTGTACAGGTCGGTGTCTTCCGGATGATCGACCGCAATCAGCTTGACTTCGTCAAAGTAGGCCGCCTCCCACAATTCTTCCGTCAATTGCAGGTCGTACGTGCCGTCGCGCTCCTTGAGCCGGTCGCCGGGAATCAGCAGGTATTCCCAGGCCCGCGACGGCGCCATCTTTCCTTCGGCCACTTGCATGCCGATCGGCGCCGCCCACAAGCAGTCGGTGAAAAACGAAAACTGACTGCCGTCCCAGCAGTAGATGAACGGGCAGGAGCCGACGATCCGCTGCTCCTCGCAGAACAGGCCGGGGACCGCCTTGCTGGCGGCCGAGCGGGGAATGCCGTTGGTGAAGATCAGCCGCACGAGGTCGGCTTCCTGAGCGGCTCCCAGGCCGATGTGGACCGGCTGGCGGGTGATCACCTGGGCCTGATAGCGGCCCGCCGTGCGGGTCTCGACGCTGGTGCCGACGGCGCCGTTGTTGGCGCCGACGTTCTGGCCGTTCCACGCTCCGGTGACGAAGAACAGCAGGCTGTGATTGGCACTGCCGCCGTCGTTGGTCAGCAGCACCAGCTTATCGGCGGTCGCGCAAACCAGGTCCAGATCGTGATCGCCGTCGAGGTCGCCGAAGTCGAGAGCAACCAGGCCGCTTTTTGGAAGATCGGGCAGCAGCGCGGCGTCCAGCGGCTGGAAACCGTCGGGAGTGCCGCGGAGGATCGTCGCGCCGGCCTCGCTCCAGACAATCAGATCGGGCCAGGTGTCGTTGTCGTAGTCCCACGTCAGCAGCCGCTGGCCGCTCGCCTTCACGGCCGGCAGTTCCTTGCGGAAGGTGACCTTTCCGGGCGTTGGCGTCGTGGTGAGGACCGCGCGAACTCCGTCTTTGTTGACGCCCGCCAGATCCCAGGAAACATTTCCGTCCAGCTCGATCGGCGCAATGGCGCTGGAACCGGCCAGCGCGGCGAATTCCTTGTCGAACTCCCGGCTGAGGAATTGGCCGTGCCGCTGGTTGGCCAGCAGCACGGGGGGCGACGATTCGTAGCTGACGATGATGTCGGTATACAGGTCGCGGTCCCAATCGACGATCGCCAGGTCGGTGACTCTTTCATCCTTCGCCGGCAGCGACGACCAGGGGGTGTAATCCTCGAATCGCGAAACTTCCTTGGCGATCGTCCGCCAGAGTTGAATCCCCTTTCCTTCGACAGCCAAGACAAGATCGAGATCCTGATCGTGGTCGAAATCGACGAGGGCGGCGGCGGTGACGTTGCCGATCTGTGCCAGTTCCTCAGCCAGTTTCACGACGGTCAGCTTGCGCAGCGAGCCGCCGGTCGGCGAGGCTTGGGTCGGTTCGGCCATCGCGTTGCGGACGATGGAGATGCCTTCGTCCCCATACAGCAGGAAATCGGGAAAGGCCTGTTTGCAGCGCTGCAGCGTCTGGTAGTCGGCAGTGATCGCCGGATTCGCTCCGGCCGCCAGTTCGTCATCCAACGCGGTCGCCGGCAGTTTGGCCTCGTCCCGGTCAAGATCGGCGACGATCATCCGCCGCAGATTGGCCGGCACCTCGACTTCCAAAATCGATTCCCACGTCCCTCCGCCGCCGCGCTTGCGGGAAAAAACGGTCAGCGACTGGCCGTGCAGCACCGCCACGTCGAGGCGGCCGTCGAGATCGACGTCCACCAGCCGCAGATCGCGGATATCGGTCAGCGCGGGAAAGCGCACCTTTTCAGCCACGAACTTGACGCTGGTGCTGCCAAACGTGGCCGCCGCGGGTCGCCCGTGCTTTCCATAGAACTCGTCGGAAAAATCGAGCCGCAGGTATTCGAGCGCCCCGACTTGGACACGCATCAAATCAGCCCGCTGAACCCACTCGTGCTTGATCGAATTCTGGATTCCCTGCGTCAACCCATAGGCGCGGCGCCAATTTCCATCACGCACGGCGGTCAGTGCATTGGCCCGCATCTGCTCCACATTGGGGCCCCCGGGGCGAGAGAAAGGGCGCAGGACTTCTTGTGCACTCTCCAGCGTACTCGCCAAGGCGGGGTCCTGGACCGCTTCATCCGCTTGGGCGGAGATCAAATTGAGCAGCAAGGCCAAATTGCGCGGCTGGAGCGCATAGGCCTCAGCCAGCACCTTGGCGCGCTGCACCAGCCGCGATGGCTCGTCGCGGTCTGGATGCGGCGCCAGAAGCTCGTCGGCCAGCTCCATTCGCACCGCGGCATCGGAGGGGTCCAGCGTGGCGGCCGTTTCCAGCGAGACGAGCGGATCAGGGAGCTGTCCCACCAGTTCGGTTGCAACGTCGGACAGCTTCTCCTTGAGCTTTCGAGCCGCCCGCGATGCCATGATGTGGCTCACGGAATCCTTCGGCTCGTGCTGCAATAAGTCTTCAACGGCTTGCACGACCGCCGCGGCAATCTCCGGCGATTTCCGCAGCTCCTCCGGTTTCGTGTCTTCCAAAAGTCCGATTCGCACGATAACCAGATTGCGCCGCACCAGCGGCTCCTCGGGCAGATACCAGGAAAGCTCCTGAAACTGCTTGTCTGCCTCAACATACTTTGCATTTTCCGCCAATGCGACCGCGCGGTTCTTTAGCGACACGAGCGGTGCCACGTCGAGCTGCAAGGCTCGCCAGGCCAGATAACCGCCGATTCCGCCGACGAGGACCAGAATTCCCAGCACGAGTAGCCAGCGGCGCGGTGCAGAACGCGTGGTCATGAGCGCGTGCCAAGAACGACGTTGAAGAGGCAGTAGGAGTACGCCCGCGGACGAGCAGAAGTTCGCCGATTGTATCGGCCCGCCGCGGCTATCGCATGCCCCCGGCCATCTTCTCCGCAGCCCGCAATTGCCGCAGCATGGCCATGTGGTAGATGCCGAATAAGGGGCCAATCGCAAGCATGGCG
This sequence comes from Pirellulaceae bacterium, assembly GCA_035512595.1. GTDB lineage: Bacteria > Planctomycetota > Planctomycetia > Pirellulales > Pirellulaceae > DATKDU01. The sequence continues at coordinate 6,967 of DATKDU010000123.1, read as the reverse complement.
GTGGCCAGGGGCCAGTTCGGCGAGCTACTGTCGCCCAGGACCGCCGGCACTGCGCGGATCGTCAGTGTCGTGAGCAGGAATCCGGCGCAGGTCTGGATCGTGAGTGCCGTGCCGACGTATTGCGGGTCGCACAGCTCGCTGATCGCCGTGCTGAACTGGGCGCTGTCGGCCACGACGGCAAAGCCCCATACGATGCAGACCGCGACGAGCAATAGCGGGTACGAGAAGAGGCTGCCGGCGACGAGCGCACAGCCGCCAGAGACGACGAGGCACGCGATCGTCGTGTAGGTGCGGCCAATCCGGTCGGCCCACAGGCCGGCCAGGATGCACCCCGCTCCGCCGGCGGCAATGACGGCGAATCCGGCTTGCGCTTGGGCCTCGGCAGTGTATCCGCCCTTGTGCAGGCTCTGGGCGACGAGCACCGGCGCCCAGGCCCACATGGCGTACAACTCGAACATGTGTCCCAAATAGCCGAAGTTCGCCCGCCGCACCGCCTCGTCACGCCACATGCGGGCGAAGTACGTCCAGTCGAACTTGGCCGCACTGGGCAAGTGCGGACCCGTGCGGGCGAGCGTGGCGGCCAGAATTGCCGCGGCAACGGCGGCGGCCGACGAAACGATCATCACCGTTGGCCACTTTTCCGGCTCGACAAACGCCTTCATCAGGTGCGGTGAAGCGGAGCCGACCGTCAGCGCGCCGACCAGCACGCCGATCGCCAGCCCGCGGCCGCGGACGAACCACGTCGCCATCAGCTTCATGCCGACCGGATAAACTCCGGCGAGCATGACGCCCGTCGCCATCCGCAGGAGGACCACGGCCAGAAAGCCGCTATCCGACTTTCCCAGTTCATCCGTAATCGCCAGCGGAATGGCCGCATTCAGCCCTGCGCCAAGCAGGCTGCACATGGCCATCAACCGCGGCGGCGCGATGCGGTCCGCCAGATTGAACACCGCGCTGACAAAGGCGCCGATCACGAATCCAAGCTGCACGCTGATCGTCAGCCAGGCCTGCTTGCCGCCGGAAAGCTGCCAGACCTCAGTCAGCGGCCCGGCGACTGCCGACGCGGAGAACCAGAGCGTCATCGCCAGCCACTGGATCAACGCCAGCAGCAAGAGCTGCTGCCATTTCGACGAATCGGTTGTCGGCGACTTTTCGATCATCGAGGACCAACGTGCCAGAAGCGGATCGCTGTCACCGGTCAGACTAGTACACTCGCTCCGCAAGTGTACATGGCCACTTGCGGAGCAAGTGGCCTACATCAGGCGAACAAATCCTTGAACTGACCCTTCGTCGCCTCGATCCCACGCCTGAGCATCACCGCCTCGATGCCGAAGGAGAGCATGCGGCAGCCCAAGTCGTAAGCCCGCTTCGCGAAGGCCGGATTGACGGCAATCGTCCCCCAGTGCTTGCCGTGCTTCTGGCAGGCGGCGGCAACGCGGTTGTACGCGTCCCACAGCGCCCTACTGTCGAACTGGCCAATGACGCCGAGGACCTGCGACAAATCGCTGGGGCCAACGAAGAGCATATCGACGCCGTCGATGGCCGCGATCTGGTCGCACTGCTCCAGCGCCCCGGTCGTCTCGATCTGAATGGCGACGAACGAATCGCGGTTGCTGCTGGCCGAATACTGCGTCAGTGACTGGCCGCCGTACTGGGCGTCGTAACCGCTGCTGTTGAGCCCCCGATTGCCGCGGGGGGCGAACTTGACCCACTGCATGAACTCCTCGGCGTGCTCGGCCGACTCGATGCGGGCCGCCATCAGCCCGCCGGCGCCCGCTTCGAGATTGGCCGTGGCGCGGGCGTACCCTTCCATGGCCATCCGCACGAAGTTATCGAGCCCCTGAGCCCGGCCGCAGCAGCTCGCCAGCGCAATCTGCTCGTACGTCACGCCGGCGTGTTCCTGGTCGATCCAGAAGCCGTGAAACCCGCCGACCATGCCGTGGACGTCGAACACGACCGGATGGATGATCCGGCCGACGGTGAAGACGCGGCAAAGCTGGCCGTCACGCAGCAGCTCTTTGAAGCGGTACACGAGCTGATCCCGGGTAGGACGGCCCTTCCGGGCCGTCGCAAAAAGTGGACGGCCCGGAAGGGCCGTCCTACGTCTCATTTGGCCTTGATATCGTAGCACAGCAGATCGTTCTGGTCCCGCAAGTACAACTTGCCGCCGGCAATTACCGGATGGGGCCAGCTCTCGCCGTTGTGCGTCTTGATCTTGAACTTTCCTTTGAGCTTGTACTCGCGCGGGTTCGCTTCGATCAGGGCCATCGTGCCGTCCTGGTAGCGAAAGTAGAAGTGACCGTCGGCATACGCGACCGCCGCCGAGCCGCGCCCGGGGCCTTCGTTCCGTCCGCCCCAGACGATCTTGCCGCTCTTCATCTCGACGCACACGGGAAAACCGTTGTCATGCTGATTTCCAAGGAATACAAAACCGTCCTTGAGAATCATGCCGCCGTGATGGTTCTGGAGGGTGTTGCCGTCGAGGAAATACTCCTCCTCGGCCTTCACGCCGCGGCCGTCCTTCGAGAGCTTCAAGAGTGCCGAGCCGGTGCCGTACCCCGACGAGCAAATGACATAGTCGCCGCTGACGATCGGCGTGGGAATATTCGCGGTGCCGTTGGCGACGTCGTTATAGCTCCACAGCAGCTTGCCGCTGGCCGCATCGACGCTGACAATGCCGCGGCCGGCGAGCGTGATGTACTGTTTCACCCCTGCGCCGTGGCTGATGACGATCGATGCATAGCCCGCGCCGTCCCCGCCGCGATTGCCCAGCGGCTGATCGACCTTCGTCTGCCAAATCACCTTGCCGGTCCGCTTGTCGAGGGCGGCCAGCAGGGAGTTTTGGCCGCCGGGCGTGCAGATCAGCCGGTCGCCGTCCACCAGCGGCGACTCGCTGTATCCCCAGCCGGACATCATCTGGCCGCCCAGGTCCTTGGCCAGGTGCTGCTGCCAGATCAGCTTGCCGCTCTCGGCATTCACGCACGCCAAATCGCCGCCGTTGGAGAGGCCGAAGACCAGATCGCCATCCACGGTGGGCGTGCAATTGGGATTGCCCCCCGTGCTCCCAATCGGCGTGGACCAGAGCACCTGGCCGTCCTCAACGCCGGCGGCAATCAGATGGGTCGCCCCCTGCTTCTTGCCGAGCGTGAAAATCTTCCCATCGGCGACGGCGACGCTCGCCATGCCGCCGCCAAAGCCGCTCGACTGCCAGGCCAGCGGCGGGCCGCTCTCCGGCCACTGGCCGAGCAGGCCCGTTTCGGCAGACAACCCGTCCCCCTTGGGACCGCGCCAGCGCGACCATTCGCCGCGCTGCGCCTCGGCCAGGACTGGATCTTTGACCGGCTTGTCGCCGGGGGCGGCATTCGCCCCCTGTGAGAGCAGTCCAATGCCCATCGCGACAAGTACAGGGACAACGGGGAGCAGGCGGCGAGTCAACATGCGAGTACCTCGCAAACGGGTGGGATGTTGGGCGGGCATCGGCCGGCAGCCTTCCGTGCGCCCGGTGGCCGACAGCCCGATTATAGCCGCGAAACGGTCTCGGACCAATTGCCGGGCGGCGCATCCTCATGGTCGGCAGCAGGGGCAGCGTTACGCTGGGCGGTTGGCCAGAAGTCGTCCGACTTCGGCTACCATGGAAAACCCCCTCGCATGGAATCCAAACGTTGACCACTCTTTCCCCCGAGCGGGCCGACCGGGCGAAGACGGTCGCCCCTATTTACCAGCAGGTCATGCGGGCGGCAGTCTTTGGCCTGCTCGTGAACATCGTGCTGGGAGGGGTCAAGCTCGCCGCCGGGCTCGTGAGCGGATCGTTCGCTCTGCTGTCCGATGCGCTCAACTCGATCGGCGACGCGGTCTCGACCGTGATCGTGCTGGCAGCGCTCCACTTCGCTCAGCAGCCGCCGGACGAAGAGCATCCCTACGGCCATTCGCGGGCGGAAGGGATTGCCGCCTCCAACGTCGCCTTGCTGATCATCCTGTCGGCACTCTGGATTGCCTGGGAGACGATCGGGCAATTCGGCAAGAGGCACGAGATGCCCCCCGACTGGACGCTGTGGATTGCCGCCGCCAACGTGCTGATCAAGGAAGGTCTGTATCGCTACAAGGCCGCGGTGGGAAAGCGGACCGGTTCGGCGGCCATCCTGGCCAACGCTTGGGACCATCGCAGCGACGCCCTCTGCTCGCTGGCGGTGCTGATCGGCCTGGGCCTGGTCCGCTTTGGCGGGGCGCGGTTTGCCTGGGCCGATGCGATCGCGGCACTATTCGTCGTGGGGCTGATCGTGGCGTCGGGAATTCAACTCTTCCGCAAGAGCGCCAGCGAGCTGATGGACGCCCAAGCCGACGACGATCTCGTCCGCCAGATTCACGAGGCTGCCGCCAAGGTCTCCGGCGTGCTGGCGGTGGAAAAGCTGTGGGTCCGCAAATCGGGACTGGAATACTTTGCGGACATTCACATCGAGGTCGGTCCCGAAACGACCGTCGCGACCGGTCACGAGATCGGCCACCACGTGAAGGACTCGCTCCTGGCCCAATTCCACAACCTGCGGGACGTGCTGGTCCACCTGGAGCCGCATGAGCAAGGGGGGTAGGAGACTGATCGGAGCACGTGGACTCCCGGCCCCTGGCTCCGGCGGGAAAGGAACCTGCGGCACGACTGTGGGGCGGCGGGTGAGGCAGCTCGGAGTGCGCTGACAATCTCCGTCAGGCGGCCAAGAAAAGCACATTGCCCGGATTAGTCCGCGTCGCGGACGCGGCGCTGTTCTGCTTGCGTACTGCGGGGGCGTAGTTCCCAGGCAACATCGTCTTTCGTAAATGGTATCGACTGGCCGCGGAGCACTTGGTAGTTGGCGGATTGCTGCTCCGAAAGGATCTTTTCGTACTTGTCGAGTTGTTCGCGGCGAAGAGCGGCAATTCTTTCGCTGTATTGCACTCGTGACAGTTGACGCGCCGCCAATTCGGCATTGAATTGCTGAGCCTGCTGCCGCAGGCTGTTTCGTGCCGCGGCGATGGCGCGGCGCTGCTGGCTGGTGAGCTTCAATTCCGACACCACGTCCTTGTCGTAAAACACTTCCTCGCCGCGAAGCTGAAACGCGATTTGCGACAATCGGAATTGCTGTTCATCCATCAGCACCGCGACGGCCTGTTGCGAAAAGTCATCGATCGTTCGCTGGCGCTCGATATCCATTTCCTGCCACTGTTGGGCTTTCTCACTTTCCGACAGTTCTTGCAGTCGTTTGCCGCGGTCAACGATTCGCTTCACTTCCGCCAAGAAGGCGTCGGCCAGGGATCGCAACGTTTGGTCTTGCTGGTCCGTGATGTCGAGCTCCTGGAGCAGTAGCAGTGCGTTGAATCCGCGAAGATTGAGCGGGCGGCTGTGCGGCTCCACAGCAGTTGCGGTGCGTTCTTTCGGCGGTGATTTTCGTTCTCGCGGCACTAGGACGATTGCCGCTACGAGCAGGCCGACGATGATTATCATTGGCCAGATCATGCTTGCTCGGCCCGAAGAAGCGCGGGTGCCCATAGTCCTACCCCCGTAGGCTGGCGTGTGCATGTCAGGAAAAGATTTGACTTGCAGGCCGGGTCAGGATACAACAACGCTCAGGTCGGGGCAAATCTTTTGTCGTGGGATTTTCCCCGCACCCGCCGCCGGGTTCCCTGGCGAGCTTGGGCCACGGATCGGCAGCCTCTACTTTCCCTTTGGGAGGCGTCAGATGCGCTTGCTCTGTCTCGCAGCGATTGCCGCGCTGATGGTTGCCGTAGGTCCGCAGCCCCTATCTCTCCTGGCCGATGAGCCGGCGACTGATTCTGCGCCTGCTGGCGCTGCTGCTAGCCATCGCGCCGTGGCCGAGATCATGGCCCGCTGGAAGAAGGAAATTTCGCCCCAACAGCGGAAATTCCTCGTCAGCGAGCTAGAGGCCATTGGAACCCGCAGGGCATTCTTCGAGATGGTGAAGATCGCCTGCGAGGACGCCAACCCCGAAGTGCGCAGCCAGGCGGCCCGCTGGATCGCCAAGCAAGACAATCGCGAGGAGGCGATTCCGCAGTTCGTGAAGTACCTCAACGGGAAGAAATTCTTCCGCAACGCGCTCACCTCGCTCGGCTACACCGAGATCGCGAAAAAGGCATCGCGGCAAGACCCGGAGCTCGTGGCGGCGCTAATCGACAACTTGATCACCGTGATTCCACATCGCAAGAAAGTCGTCGTGTATTCGGACCCGGGTGTTCGCGTGCTTCCCAAAATCGGTGGCACGCATTACCGCAGTAACCGCAGCGCACGCGTTGCCTGGGTCGTCGAGTATGAGAACATCCGGAACTCTCAAGCCAAGCAGTTGCTTTACGAATACACGTCTCAAGATTACGAGTACGATCAGGTGCAGTGGCGCAAGCAAGTCTTGAAGCCGTTGCGAACAAGGCGTGGAAACGAGCAGCAGTAGTAGACCGTTTACCCGAGAACGAAGGAGCAGTTCAATGAATCGCCGACGTTTAACTCTTTGTGTGGTTGTTGTTGGAGCGCTGACCTTTCAGTGCAACATCGCATCGAGCCAGGGGCCGTATCGCTGGTGGCGCACGGGAGAGTCGCTTGCCGCTAGGTCGCGAGTGGATGTTGTCGCCCAAGGCGTCTCCAACTTTGACCAAGACGACGTTGGTCCCACTACATCGGGGTTTGTTGCGTCGTTTGCCCAAATCCAAGAGCAAGGTCCCGCCCTGGGCGGCGGCGGGGGCGGCGGAGGTTTTTCGGGCTTCATGGCACCCTTCGTCTTCGACGGCCTTGATGGTAACGACGCCGATCCGGTTCCCGGCGAAGACGGCGCGCCGGGGGACCAGTATGCCGGCAAAGGGGGCCAGCCCGGCGATGACGGTGAAGCGACCGCCAGCGGCACCGCCCTCTGCATCGACGAGACCAACCCCGACCTCGACGTGGCCCTCTCCTACTCCTGGATTCACAACCAGTGGGGGGACATCGCCCTCC
>DATKDU010000122.1:0-8472 GCA_035512595.1 Pirellulaceae bacterium | reverse complement strand
TCCGCCAGGGGCTGCTGACGCTCGCCCAGCAGCTCCGCGAAAGTGAATCGATGCAGCGTGTGACCGGAGAATCCCCATGAAGCTCCTCGTATCGTGCGACCAGGTGTTCGACTGTCTGACCCGCGGCCCATTCCCCAGCGGCAGCCGGGACGACGATGCCGTACAGCGTCATTTGGAATCCTGCCACGAATGCCGACAGTTGGCCGAGGCGCTCCGCCCAGCGGTGGCCCTCTTGCACGAAGCGCTGCCCGAGAGCGAAGCGGCCGACTTGCCATCGTACGGCGCAGCAGAGGCCGACGACGGCCTGTGCGAGCGGGCCGATGGAGCGCTGGCCGCGCGGATACGCCAGATCATGGACCGGCAGGAAGTGCGTCCGCGGCGAATCAACAGCGAAGAGAAGTGGCTCTCGGCCCTGCGGTTCACGGCCGCCGCCATGCTCCTGGCGGCACTGGCCACGCTTTTGACCGGTGTCTTCTGGCCGCAGCATGGCGAGCGGCGGATGGTCATTCGTCCCAGCTTCAGCGGCAAGCATCAGCCGAATGCCGAGGGGCTCCTGCACCTGGCGTCGCTCAAGCTGCCGGAAGGGTGTCTGCCGGGAATGCAGACGGCGATGTCGGAAGGCGGCGCCAATCCGCTCCGCAGCGCAATCGGCGCGGCCCACGTCTGCTGCACCCGGTGCCACGCGGCGGGGAAGGAAGGCGTGCTGACGCAGCGGACGGTCGTGGCGCTGCAGCAGAGCTGCGTCGCGTGCCACGAGGCGCGGTCGTAGAACGGAATTCATTCCGTTAAGCTACGTCCCCGTGGACACGATCCGGAAATCGAGTCCCGCGATCGGCGCGCCGCCGTTGTGAAAGTTGACGTGGTCGTGCCGGTAATGGCTGAGCGCGTCGTGCGTATGGCCGAAGTAGATGTGCTCGACTCCTTGCATCGGCCCCTGACCCACGCGGTGCAGATAGTTGACGATCCGCGCGGCAACCCGCTTCCGGGGATGGACGACCTTGCCGGCCAGTTTGTGCAGCCGCGTGTTCACCGCCAGGTCATACAGCAGGTTGCGGACCTGGCCGCGGCGTTCATCCCGCCCCCAATGCTCGCGCCGCTTGCGGAGCCGGTCGGGGCAGGTGATCACTTGATCGGCCACGTCGCCGTGCAAAAAGACGCTTGAGCCCAACCGCAGATAATACGGATGGCAGTCCAGGTTTTTGACCGTCTTGGCGTACCGGTGGAGTGCCGTCACGAACCGCTCGTTGGCGTCGTGATTGCCGAGGACATATTGAAAATCGCACTGTTTGTGCGAGCCGACGAGCTCGTCGAGCCAGCGGATGGCCGCATCGACGGTCGCCTCGGTGGAGTGGAGCATGCTCCAGCGGAAGTCGAAAATATCGCCGCCGAGCACGAACGCGCCCGCCTTTCCAGCGGCCGCGTGCAGAGCCCACTCGTGCGACGCGGCCAGGCTGCGACGGGAAAAGAGGTGCAGGTCGGAAACGAAATAGCTTGGCGAGGCCATTAAGGGTATCCTACCAGATAATTCGGCAGCCTGCCCTGCCGAAACGATCGCTCCAATCGGTGAGGAGAGTTGATAGTGCAAATCCAGTACCACAGTCTTTTTCGCGGGCTGGCAGTGGCGGTCTGCCTGCTAGCCGGCGGGGCTATCTCCTTGCCGGCAGCCGAGAAAGAGCCGACCGATGCCGACCTGAAAGTTTGGACCGACGGGAAGGTAGCTCAGTGGCGACCCACTGCCGCCGAACGGCGATTTGACGAAATTGGCTGGTCGGAATCGCTCACTGCCGCGCGCCAATTGTCGTCGGAATCGGGCCGGCCGGTATTTTTGTTCACGCTCGACGGGCGGATCGCCATCGGCCGCTGCTGAGGGGGCGCAGCCGCCATGAGAACGGGTCCGTTCTCGCAGACGCCGGTCATCGAAAAGCTCAATGCCTGCTTTGTGCCGGTCTATCTGTCGCAGGAAGATCTGGCTGCGGAGGGAACGGCGCTGGCATCGGACAAGCAGGCCTATCAGCAGATGATTCGCGAAGCGGCGGGCAAGGGGCTCTCGACGGGAACCGTCCACGCGTTCGTTCTCGCCCCCGAGGGCCATCCGCTCGACTCGCTGCACGTGGCGGAGGCGGCCAAGGCCAAGACCCTGCTGGCAATGCTGGATCGGGCGATCGCCAAGCTGAAGGTGGAGGCCGGCAAACCGCTCGTGGCTCCCAAGCCGCAGTCGTGCGCACCCGAGTGCGAACCTGGCTCGCTGGTGCTCCATTTGACCAGTCGGCCGCTGGCCGGAGGCGGCTCCTGGGACGGCGTTTCCGAAAACTGGATTGTTTATGAGCCCGGTGAGATCGGCGGGCTGCTGTCGCCGGGCAAGCCGGCCGTCGGCATGACCTGGAAAATCGACGAGAAGCTGGCGACGCGCCTGCTGACGCACGTGTATCCGGTTACGGAAAACAACGACGTCACGAAGAATCAAATCCTCGAGCAGTCGCTGACCGGCCGCGTCCTTTCCGTCGAGGGCAACCGCGTGCTGGCCCGGCTCGATGGCCGGCTGAAGATGCGCCACAACTTCTACCACAAGGACGACGGCAATACGGTCGAGGCGACGCTGACCGGCTACGTCGAATTCGAGACCGGCGAGCGGCCGCGGATCAAGTCGCTGAAACTGGCGACTCAAAAGGCGACCTACGGCGGCGGGGAGTTTGGGGTGGCGGTGACGCAAGCCGCTGCCGCAAGCAGATGAGGTCGGAGAATTGAACCGCGGATCGCGCGGATGTACGCGGATAGGTTGCTTTGCATCCGCGCGTTCCGCGAAATCCGCGGTTCATTCCTGCCAGGGTCGCAGTTTTGCGACTTCATGCAAAAGCGGCTTGCCCGCCAGGCCCAGGAGCAGATTCTCGACCGAAATCTCCGCCATCTTTTGCCGCGTCTGCTCGGTGGCGCTCCCCAGGTGCGGGGCGATGATCACGTTGTCGAGCTCTAGCAGCGGATGATCCCGCGGCAGCGGCTCGGGGTCGGTGACATCGAGTGCCGCGGCATAGATCCGCTTTTGTTGCAAGGCCTCGGTGAGTGCCGTCGTATCGACGACCGGCCCGCGAGCGATGTTCACCAGGATGGCCGTCGGCTTCATGTTCGCCAATTCCTGGCGGCCGATCAGCCCGCGGGTCTGATCGGAGAGCGGGCAGCAGAGCATGACGTAGTCGGACTGGGCGAGCAGCTCAGCGAATGCCGCGTAGTGGACGCCCAACTCGTGCTCGGCGGCCTCGTCGCGGCGGCGGTTGTGATAGAGAACCGTCATCTCAAAGGCGAGTGCCCGCCGGGCAACCTGCTTGCCAATCCGTCCCAGGCCGATAATGCCGAGCGTGCTGGAGTGGACTTCGCGGCCGAGAATGAAGCCTGGATCATAGCGCGTGAAGTCGGAACTGCGGGCATACTTGTCACCTTCCACGAGCCGCCGGGCCGCGGCCAAGAGCAGGCAAAAGCCCATGTCGGCCGTCGCGCCGTCGAGGATACCCGGCGTGTTGCCAACCGGAATTTGTCGTGCGGACGCATCCGCCAAAACAATGTGATCGACGCCGACGCCGTAATTGCTGATCACCCGCACGCCCGGCAGCCGGTCGAGCATTTCGCCGTTGAGCAGCGGATGGCCGTAGGTGTAGACCCCATCCACCGGTTCGCGCGAACCTTCCAGCGCCACCGACCAGGGGAGGATCTCGACCTTGCCAGCCAGCAATTGATCGATGACCGGATCGAGGGGGGTGTCAGCGACGACTCTATAAAGTCCCGATGCCAAAGTCCAAAGTCCCAAGTCAGGATGGGTGAAATTCGTGCTGCGAGTTTACCGCGAAATCAGTCAGTTTGCAGCCAATCCTGGCGTGAAAAGCAAAGCGGCCGGTGGCTGACCACCGGCCGCAGTCAACGAACGACGATTTACTCCGGACTTCGGTCCTGCTACAGCGAGCCTTTCGCCCACGGACCAGTAATGGCGAACGTGATTCCCGGCGTGAAATTGTTGACGAACAGCCACTTGCCGGTCGGATCGAACGTCGCCCCAGCCCATTCCGCGCCGCGGAAATCTCCCGACAGGCCGTTTCGCTCGCCGCTGAGCACGACGTTGTTGACGGCAAACGGGAAGATCTCGCCGCTGAGCGTCAGACCTGCCAGCCGTTGCCCCGCCAGATCCCCGTCCTCGCACAACAGCAGATTGCCGCTGGGGCTGACGGTGATATTGTCGGGATTGTCGAGCAACACTTCGGCAGGAGACTCGTAGATCACCGTCAGCCGCTCGTTGTCGATGTCGTAGCACCAGATCACCCCCTCGGGCTCGCCGGTGTCGAAGCCGGGACGCCCCCCTTCGGTGTCTGCGAAGTAGATGTAGCTCCCGCCGTCGTACCAGCAGCCTTCCAGCCGCCGGAACTGAGCGCCGCCTTTGAGGAATCCCTGCACAAAGGGGCCGGATGCATTGGTCCTCGATCCGTCAAATGAACCGAACGGGCCGACGCCCAATTGGAGCGGCGTATCGGGGAATTCGATTTCTACCCATTCCACCGCGAACGATTGCCCCATCTGCGCCATTTGCAGGTCGGCATTGGGGACGCCTTGCACGGCGAGCATTTCCAGCTTGCCGCCGGCTTCGAAACCGTACGGCTCGAAGGGGACGTTGGGAGTGAATCGATAAAAGCCCGAGGCGTAACGAAAATCCTCGGTGAGGTAGACGACGCTGGTCCGCGCATCCACGGCCAGCGCCTCGTGGGCGAAGCGCCCCATGTCCGTCAGCGGAACCGGGTGGACCGGGAGCAGACCAGGGACCTCAAACGCGTACCCGTGCGGCAGCCCGCCAATGTCGGCGACCTGCTCTTCGCAAGTGATCCAGCTCCCCCACGGCGTGACGCCGCCGGCGCAATTGGTGATCGTCCCGGCGATGCTCAGGCGGTCATCAATCCAACGCCCGTTTTTCGAGTTGAACCGCAGCGTGGACGTCGAGCCCACGGCATCGGGATGCGGGTTATACACGAGGGCCGGATCGACGCCTGGATTGGCCACGTTGCCCGAGCGAAACGGCCGCTGCTCGTGATTGCGGACCAGGATCAATTCACCCCGGCCGTTGCCGTCGATCAAGTCCACGACCGCCATGCCGTCGTGCGCAGTTGGCACGACGTTGCCGTCGGCCATGACGTCCCGCCGCCAGCTAAACGACGTGTAGCGGAAATCCTGCGGCAATTTCAGCAGCGGAAGCCCAGTCGCGTCATCGGCGACCGGCGCCAGCGGACCGTAATCGACGATCGGTCCGCCGGCTCGGGCCGCTTTCGTCACCATCAACTGCATCACGCCCGCCAGGCCAAGCGCTCCCATGATCTGCGCGCTGCCAGACAAAAATGCGCGGCGGTTGACGCCCGCAGCAGGCTGAAGGGAATTCTGAGGTGTGGATTGCGTTCTCGTGGCCATCGATCCATTCCTTAAGGAAAGAGTTCCGTTGGGCAGCCGCGTGCGAGCCGACTGCCGCATCCCCCGCGGGCGCTTACCGAAGCGCGGAGCCGCGAAAGGCGAGGGCCAGTTGACCGCGTCCGAGTTAACGGCCCGTTAGCCGCGCGCAAAAGAAGCGCGGCGATTTGGCGCAGGAACCGGGAAGAACCGGTTAGAGAAGTTGGCGATCAACTCTTGTCCGTCAATAAAGGACCGCAGCGGACTTTGACTCTGCATTCCGCATTCCGCACTCTGCACTAGTACCTTAGTACCCCAGCCCTTTCACGTTCGTCTTCACGCGGACGATGTAATCATCGGCAGCCATGTACAGCGTCTTGCCGTCGTCGCCGAATTTGCAGTTGGCGGTCCGCTCGCCCGTGTTGAAGCGGCCAAGGACTTTTCCTTTCGGCGTGAGGCAGTAGACGCCGCCGGGCGCAGTGGCCCAGATGTGCCCCTGGCTATCGACCGCCATGCCGTCGGGCAGTCCGGGGCGATCTTTGACCCACTTGGTGAAGTCGTAAACTAGCCGGCTCTTGCCGAGCGTGCCGTCCGCTTGGACGGGGAACGCCTTGACCACCGCTGCTTCGGGATCGGACTGGGCGACGTAGAGCGTCTTCTCATCCGGGGAGAGGCCAATGCCGTTGGGGCGGGTCATCTCCTTGGTCAGCAGCGTCACCTTGCCATCCTTGCCCAGCCGATAGACGCCGAACCAGTCGAGCTCGCGGGCTGGATCCTTCTCCCGCAGCGGCAGTCCGTACGGCGGATCGGTGAAGTACAGATCGCCATTGGAGTGGTAGATCAGATCGTTGGGGCTGTTGAAGCGCTTGCCTTCGTACTTGTCGGCAAGCACGCTGATCTTGCCGTCCTTCTCGATCCGCTTGATGACCCGGTCGCCGTGGCAGCAGCAGACGAGCCGCCCTTGGCTATCGAGCAAGAGGCCGTTGGTGCCGGGCTCTTCACCTTTGAACGGCTCGCTGCCCGTGTACCCGACGCGCTCCTTCCAGACTTCGATCTTTCCCGGCGTCCACTTCATGATCTTGTTCGGCGGGATGTCCGAGAACAGCAGATAGCCGCCGTCCTTGATCCAGCAGACCCCTTCGGTCCAGGTCAGGCCGCCAGCGATGACTTCAATCGTGGCGTCCTGCGGCACCAGCTTGTCGAACTCCGGATCGAGCCGCTCGATCGAGCCGAGGGTCTTGGGAAGGTTCTCGGTGGTTGGCTCAGCAGCCGAAGACGAAGAAGCAATTGTCATGGCAAGGGCCAGGGAGAGGAGGGCGTATTTCATGAGAGGCTCCGCGGGGAAAGGATGGACAGCGATCGCTATGGTATGTCGGCCGCTGGCGCGAAGCAAACAGGGGACAGGAGTCAGAGTCAGAAGTCAGGTTCCGAGTTCAGGTTTCGTGTACTGGGTACTTGGTACTGGAGTACTGAGTACCAGGGTACACCTGCGACCTCCAACCACTCACCACTCACCACTCACTCCTCCACCAACTCCTTCACAAGCCGGTGCATCGCCAACTCGTCGCCGGGGACGTATCCCTGCCACAGTCCACGGATCGTGCCGCTGCCGTCGAGGATCACGGTTGTCGGATAGCTGAACGCCTCCAGCCCGGCCGTCTCCACGAGCTGCCGCCGCGATTTGTAAAACGGATCGTAGTACGTCGGCATGTCGGCATTCTGCTCGCGCAGGAATTCCTGCGTGGCGCGAACATCCTCCGGGCTGTTGTCCTCCGCCCCTTCGTTGCGGCTGCACGAAACGGAGATCACCTGGGCTGCCGCCTGCTGGCGAAAACTCTGCCGCAGCTCGTACAGATGGGGAAACTCGATCCGGCACGGCCCGCACCACGGCCCCCAGTAGTTGATCAGCGTCACCTTCCCCTGCAAGTCCTCCAGCGATACGTCGTCCGCCTTCCCGGTCAGCGGTTTGAGCGAAACGAAGGTCACCTGGCGGCCGACGGCCGGATGTGCCGCCCCGTCGCGTCCCGCTTCCGGGGGCCGGAACCACCGCACGGCGAGGACTACCACGAGCCCCACCGCCAACAGCAGCCAGATGCCAATCGGCCTGCGGCGCGGCTGATCAGGGAGGTTCTCATTCAAGGGGGGCAATTGTTCGTTCATGGGAGCGAATTACCGAGGCCGAAGTAATAGTGGCAACAGCCATTCTATCGCCCGGACCCCGCCCGTGGTTCGGTGGATGAACCGGCTGACTACGCCCCCGCCGACCGTCGTGGTATAAAAGCACCCAGCGGATTGACCACCAGCCTCGTCTGGAACGCCTGGAAATCGATTCCCGATTCCCTACGATCTTCACAGCGCATCAAGGAAGCACCCTCATGTCCCGAGCGATCGCTCACCCCGGTCTGTGGAATATCATCCTGTCGCAAGGCCCCGGCGGCTTTGGCCCCTCCTCCAGCGATCCGCTCAATCCGTATGCCAACCTCGGCGGCCAGGGAATGACCCAGCCCCCCAGACGCAGCGGCAGCGTCTGGCCGTGGATCCTCGGCATCGGCGGCGGAGTGCTGTTGCTCCTGTGCGCCGGCTGCGGCTTGACGATGTACTTTGGCTTTACTGGCATCATGGGGTTCATGGAGGGAATGGTTCGGGATCAGATCAAAGATGATCCCGTCATTGTGGAACACATCGGCGAGTTGCAGAGCGTCAAAATCAATCTGACGGCCGCCGCGGAAGAAAAGCAGAAGAACCCCCAGCCAGGGCGAAATCCCCTCGTGTTCGACGTTCAGGGGACCAAAGGCTCCGGGCAAGTCGTCGGGACGCAAGTCCCGGCACCCGAGCCCGGCCTTGTCCTGGAGAATGCACGACTACGCAAAGGAGGCCAAGAGTTTCCGTTGACAAAGTGATCGGGTAGCGGATCGGCCCCGGTCTGTCCGCTCGCCAAATAGTCCCGCACACCAATGCGGTTGTAATGTCGCAGACCTATCCTCCCGATTCCTATCCTCCGCCGCAGCAATCGTCGTCCACAGTCATCTGGATCGTGATGCTGGTTCTCGCGCTCGTTGTCGG